>JAIPCE010000036.1 GCA_021738345.1 Rhodoferax sp.
AGCAGTTCCTGGGCCTGCAAGATAGTCCTGAGGAATTCATGGCCAATATCCAGGCCAAGTGCCACCGGCTGTCCACACCACAGCTGACCCAGGCCTATGCCCAGGAGTCCAACAGACGCTCAGTGAGGCCTGTCTGCGGCTTCTGCGGGTTCGTGGGCGATCTCAACCACCTGCTTGCCACGCACGCGCCCAGCGCCCTGGTCGTGCAAAGCTTGTGTCACCAGATTGGCATCGAAGGCCAGGCGGTTGATGGGCAGCGCCTGGATGGCGCCCGATGCCAGCAGCTCTTGCACCTCCTGCCCCATGCGCGCCAAGTCCAACTGCGCGTCACGGTCATTGGCCAGCCAGGCACCGCCCAGGGTGATGAAATGCAGGCTGGGTGCCAGACGGTACAAGTCGACCCTGAAGACGTCGGGTAAATTGATCAGGCAGGCCATGCTGCCGCCATAAGCAAGCAGCCCTAAATCACGCTCGCCACTCGCACCGCCCAATGCATCGAGTACCGCATTCACACCCCGACCCGAAGTCAATTCCAACACGGTTTTTGCGACGTCCTGTGTTCGGTAATCGATTGCATGGTCCGCGCCCAGGCGTGTCACGTAATCGTGGTTGGCGGTCGAACAGGTGGCGATCACGGTTGCGCCCAGGTGCCGGGCCATTTGCACCGCGAATCCGCCCACTCCGCCGGCTGCAGCTTCGATCAAAATGGTTGTGCCCGGCGCTTTGGTATCGAGATGCAAGGCGCGGGTGAGCGCTTGCCACGCGGTCCAGGCGGCACACGGCAGGCTCGCTGCGGTCAACAAACTCACGCCAGGTTGCACCTTGCACACCGCATGCGATGGAATCACCGCAAACTGTGCCAGTGTTCCCGGGCATGTCAAGGAAAAATGCGCGCACACCCGTTCACCCAGGGAAAAGTCGGTCACGCCCTCACCCAGTGCATCAATCCACCCAGCCCCGTCAAGGCCGGGAATATGCGGATAAGTCCAGGCCGGATGCCCTCCGGTCGCCAGTTTGGCATCGACCGGGTTCAGTGCCGCAGCGCATAGCCGAATCCGGACTTCGCCAGTGGCCGGTGCCGGCAGGGGCGCGGAACCCGCGCGTAACGTGAAGGTGGCGTTTGCCTGGTCAAGAAGTAGTGCGTCCATGGTGGGCAGTGTAACGGGGGGAATCGGTGCGGCACCGGGCTGGGCATGTTTCACGCGCACTTTCATCGGGTCGACTTCGCGGCTTTAAGCGGCAGCCATTCCTGAACCAATGGCAGTGGCTGGAACTTCGGGTCCTTGTGCAGCTAGACGGCAGCTTGCTCCGATGCACACGCCGCAATCCAGGCATCGGCCAGCGACCGCGGATAACAACGCAATGCGCCCATCAGTGTCGTCACAGACGGTACATTGGCGGTTTACGCATTCTTAAGCGAAAGACATACCAATCGCGCAGACCGACCAGCGTATTCACAAAAATGGTCGCTGCGACCAGCTTGTACTCATGCGTTGGCTGGCGCCTCAATTGTGAGAAAAATGCAGGCAAGCAGACCAAGAAGGTCAAAGCCAGACTCAAATACCAGAGCGTCAACATCTTGGCGATTTCGGTGTGCGAGAAGCCGCGCGCTATGAGGGTAAGCACCTCCTGCTCACGTGGCGAGAGCAATTGCGTTGCAAAGGCATCGTGGGCCAGATGGGGATAGATCGCAGCCGCTAAAACAGGGTGCCTGGGCTGTGCGGCGACTTTTTCTTCCTGGCTCAAACGGTACTTGGACAGCACACGGCGGGCAATCATGGGGGAAATTGGCGAGGCGCCCGCGCGCATGTCGAGAATGGTTTGTGCAATGTCCTTGGGTGTGAACCATCGGCTATCTTCTGCAGCACCGCCACAAAACCCTTGCAAAAGCGCACCACCATGGCCACCTCCTTGGCCTATTGGCAGCGGCTGCAAGCCTATTGGCTCGGCCATGCTCAGCATGGTGGAGGCCAGGTCGTGGCAATGCACGTTGGTGCGCAGCAAAAAGCGGCTTATGCCGAAGACGCGGTGCAAGTGCTGGCGGTGTTGCTCGGTATTCCAGCCGATCCATTGGTCTCTATCACGCAGCTTCAAGGCCGCAGCACTGAATGAAAAATCACCGAGCCAGCCGTGACCGGAGGTGATGCGTTAGCACAGTTGGCTGCCCACCAGGGGTCAGCGCCTTGGGGGTGTTCGCGCAGCATCAACTCGTTCCAGATACGCATCAGATCAACATTGTCGACCTTGATCAGTGCGAGGCCTTGTGCCGCGCCAACGCTATTTGATACACACTTGCCGCACCATCTTCAGGTCGGTAAACCCCATCATGATTTTTTCCATACCGTCCATCTTCAAGGTACGCATGCCACCTTCTACCGACTGGGCGAATAGCTCGGCAACGCGGGCGCGCTCCTGTATGAGTTTCTTCACGGGGTCATCGGCTACCAGCAGTTCGTGCAATCCGATTCGGCCTTTGTAACCTGATTTGTTGCACTTGTCGCAGCCTACGGCTTTGAAGAGCCTGATCTGGCCATCCACCCCGTAGACCTCGATCCATTTATCGATCATTTTTTTGGTTTCGCCTGCATAGTCTGCTTTCCAGGCTTTTGAATGGCGCAATTCTTCGGCGTATTCGGCAGCGAACAAGCGGAGCTCTTCGGCATCGGGCACGTACCAGGTTTTGCAGTCACACAGCTTTTTGGCCAAACGCTGCGCCAAAATGCCTAGCAGCGCGTCGGCAAAGTTGAAGGGGTCCATGCCCATGTCCATTAACCGGGTAATGGACTCGGGGGCGGAGTTGGTGTGCAGCGTGGAGAACACCAGGTGGCCGGTGAGCGACGCCTCAACGCCCATTGACACGGTTTCTTTGTCGCGCGACTCGCCCACCATGATGATGTCGGGATCGGCACGCAAAAACGCGCGCATGATCAGCGCAAAGTCGATGCCGGCCTTTTTGTTGATTTGCACCTGACGCAAACCCTTTTGGGTAATTTCAACCGGGTCTTCTGCGGTCCATATCTTGGTGTCTGGCGTATTGAGAAACTTGAGGATCGAGTGCAAGGTGGTGGTTTTACCCGAACCGGTCGGCCCGCAGACATAAAACAGGCCGTAGGGCTTACTGACCGTGGCTTCCAGGCGTGCCTTGTTGTGAGGCGTCAAACCCAGCTTTTCGAGGGGAATGGGCTCACCGGCCGCCAATATACGCATGACCACGTCTTCGACGCCACCCGCAGACGGAATGGTGGCCACCCGCAGTTCAATGTCGAGTGGCCCGTATTTCTTGAACTTGATTTTGCCGTCCTGCGGTTTGCGACGCTCTGAAATGTCGAGATCGCACATGATCTTCAAACGGGTGACCATGGCCTGGCGAAAGTGCGCGGGCACCTCCACATAGGGTGCCAGGCTGCCATCGATGCGAAACCGGATGCCGGTCTTGAACTTGCCGGGCATGGGCTCAATGTGAATGTCCGAGGCCTTTTGGTTGTAGGCATCAATGATTACTTTGTTGACAAATTTCACCAACTCGTTGTCGGCTGCGGCAGATTCGAGGGAGTCTTCACTGGCGGCGTCTTCCAGTGGTGCGCTGTCCATGCCGGCCAGCAATTCGTCCACGGTAGTGCCGTCCGCCTGGGCACCAAAAAGTTGCGCCAGGGTGTCGGCAAATTCTGCTTGTGTGGTCACCCGATAGGCAAACTTGGCCATGCGCGGATACACCTGGGGCACGATGCGGGAACCCCGCACCGCCTCTGGGTCCATGCACATGATCAGCAGCCCCTCAGGTGTTTCCTCTAGCGGGATCCAACCTTGCTCGACGATAAATTCGCGTTTGAGCGCTCCGTGCAGCATTTCCGAGCGAATACGCCCCGGATTGAAGGGCTCATAAGGCACACCAAAAAATTTGGACAGTGACGGGCCGATTGCTGCAGGCTTGATTTTAAAGGTGGACATGAGCAGCTGCTCCACCGGCTCGCCTTCCCTGCGCGCATCCATCACGCATTGGTGCAATTCTTCTTCGGTCATCAGACCGTTGGCGACCAGTCCATCGTACTTGGTCGCCTTTCTCTTCGGTGCGGTGCTGGCGATGCGTTGCCGAATCGCGGTTGCGAGCGTTTTACAAAGCTCAGCAACACCGTCTACCTCCAAATCTCCAAACGGCTCGTCGCTCTTGTTGTTGATCACTTGCAGCACACCATGCAAGTTACCGTTATTGAGGATCGGAGCGACCAACATTTGCCGGGTTCGGTAGCCGGATCGCTTGTCAACGACCTTCAAAAAAGTAAGCGATGGGTGTATCTGCTTGAGCGCATCTTCGTCGTATACATCGGGAATGTTGAGCGACTTTTTGCTGTAGGCGACATACCCCGCAATACTTTGCGGCGAAATTGGAAGTTTGAGGTCACTGCTGCTGTTCAGTCCGGTCTTGATCTTGGAAACAATCGCAGTCTGGTCTTCGTTGACCACGTACAGCGTGAGCCGATCCGCATTGAGAAGTTTGCAGATATCCTGGCTGGCCTCGAGCATGATTTGCTCAACATTCTCGGTTTCGTGAATGCGCGCCGTCACTTGGTGCAGTTGCCGATAGAACAGCGCCTCGAAAGTCATGCCCCGCTTTTGTGAGGGCAATTTCTGCGATTCGAAGAACGCCTGCTCGGTGATTTTTGGCGGAGCAGCGCCAGACATCACGGCACTCATATTTCAAATTCCTGACCGACCGGCAAGCGTCGAATGTCATGCCTGGCATGGGCGCCGAATGCCTGTCTCTGGTCAAAGCGCTGAATCTCCGCCATGATGAGCTCGGTTTCAGCGGGTTTGGTGTGGGTAATGTAAATGGGGAATGCTTTGCCCGCTTCAATACAGTCGAGTTCACTTGCCAAAACGTTGGGAGACAAGTGCAGGCTGCGTTGCGCAAGCTCCTTCTCGCGGTTGCTGAATGCAGTTTCTATCACCAGTATGGCGACCTTGATTTGGTTGACACGGCGCCAGAACTCGGGGTTACGCTCTGTATCGCCGGAAAAAACCCAGCACCCGTTGCCCGCATCGACCGAAAATCCGGCAGCCGGCACCGTATGCACGGCTGGCAATATTTCGACGGACTTGTCGTTGATCTTGACGACGTCTCCAATCTGAATTTCCTGAAAGCAGATAAAGGGTGCCTGCGGGGAGGGAATACGGGTGAAATCGGGCCAGATAATGTTGTTGAATACATGTGCCTTGAGCGCCGCAATGGTGCCCGCGAGTGCATAGACCTTGAGGGGCTGGGTCAGTTGCGAAGCAATCGCGTCCACCATCAAGGGCAGTGCTGCCACATGATCCAGGTGCGAATGACTCAGAAACACGGTATGGATTTTGCCCATTTCTGTTAGCGTGAGGTCGCCGACACCCGTACCTGCGTCGATCAGAATTTCCCCGTCGACCAGAAACGAAGTGGTTCTGCAGTCTTTGGCAATCGCACCAGAACAACCCAAAACACGAATTTTCACGGGTTGCGCCTCACTTGGTTTCGAAGTTGGTCGCGCCGTCCCACTCGGGGTCGAACGGCAACAGGCGCATGGAGGCTACCCGCTCTGCGTAAAGCTGGTAGAGGTATTTATTGGGTTTCAAGTGCAGCAATTGCGACAGCCAGGTTTCGGCAGCATCCCAATCCTGGTCGCGGTAGGACTGCAAGAATGTGGTCCATGTTTGTAATTCGGCCGCCGCCTCGGCGCCGAGCCGGTCGGCCGTGGCGACCGGATAAAAAATGGCAACCGCCAGCTCCTTGCCCTTGACACGTACCCGATCCAGTTCTTGCCAGGCGTAACCCGCGGCAACCGCCTGGGTGGTTTCACTGATCACGATGTCAACTCCATAGGCTTTGGATAGTCCCTCAAGGCGCGAGCCTAGATTGACCGCATCGCCAATGACCGTGTAGCTGCGGCGAATATCGGAGCCCATGTCACCCACGCACATGAAGCCGGTATTGAGTCCCACACCGATACCGATTTCCGGCAAACCCCGCGCGCGGTGCTCGTCGTTGATGTCCTTGATGACTGCGGCCATTTCCATGGCGGATTTGGTCGCCAGGCTTGCGTGTTGACTGGTTTCAACCGGCGCACCCCAAAAAGCCATGACGCAATCGCCCATGTACTTGTCGATCGTGCCGCGGTTACCCCGAATAATGCCCGTGAGTCGGCTGAACACACCGTTGAGCAACTCCTGCAACTGGATCGGTTCCATGTGCTCCGACATTTTTGTGAAGCCCCGCATGTCGCAAAACATGACGGTCAGCTCGCGATTTGTGGCTTTCATCGAGTAGCTATCGGGGTCTTTGACCATTTCGTCGACCAGTTCGGGCGGCACGTAGGTGCCAAACAGGTTGGCCAACTCGCGCTTGGAGCGGCTTTCCACAAAGTAGCCATAGCTCATATTGACGGCGAACGCGGTAAAGGTCATGCTCACCGAGGCCGCCAACGGCAAGACCAGACCACCAGCGGAAAAAAACCAGAAATTGATACCGACCAGAACACCCAGCATCAAGAGGCTCAACAACACTGCGCGCGGGGCCGAAACGCGTGGGAGCAGCAGGGCCAGACCCAGACCCACCAAGACCAGCAAAGCAACGTCATAACCCAGCGAAAAGTCGGGCTTGGCGAGCACCCTGCCGTCCATGAGTCCGGAAATCAGGTTGGCATGGGTTTCGACGCCGGGGTAGGCTTGTCCCACAGGAGTCACGCGCAGGTCCATCAACCCCGGCGCGGTGGCACCGACCAGCACAACCTTGCCCTGCAGGCTATTCGGCGGAACCCGCCGGGCCAATACATCGGATGCAGAGATGTACTGAAAAGACCCGCCCGTGGCTCCGCCCAAGCCCCGGAAAGGCACCAAAGCCGCAATACGGTCATCCACCGGAATCGCCATGGTTCTGTCACCTTGGGTGAGTAACACCGATTCCAGCGTCCGCAAGTTAGCCGACCCGTAATCTTCATCGGGAAAACCGGCACCAACAGCGGGCATGCCAGCCAGGCGCCGGAACACGGCCAGGGTCAGGGACTCGTAGTACTTTCCTTGAAATTCGGCCAGCAACGGCAATGATCGGCCCACCCCGTCGTCATCGGCGATGGAATTGAAGTGCCCGGCCAGGGGTGCCGACCGCGCCAGCAGGTCAATATTGGAGCCAAAGCCGTTCCAGGAGGTCGCCCTGACCCGTCGGCCTTGCATGTCTTCCAGGGTAAGCGTGGGCTTGGGCAAAGTTCCAGACTTGTTGCCATCGCGGTCGCTGGTCAGGTAGTAACCCATCACGACCGGGCGATTTACGAGCGACTTCGCAAACAGCGCATCGTAGTCGAGCGAAGACTCCAGGAGGTTGAGCTTTTCGACAAAACCGGGCTGACCGCGCAGCTCTTTGGCGGCAAGCTCCCTAAGCTTGGACAGGCCGGAACTGTCATCTTCCTCGGCAAACACAATGTCAAAGCCCACCACGGCCACGTTTTGCTCGTCAAACAGCACCTGCATCATGTCTGCGAGCTTATTGCGTCCCCAGGGCCAGCGCCCCACCTCAGCCAGGCTCTTTTCATCCAGATCAACGATGACAATGCGCGGGTCAAGGGTCATGGGCATCGACGCACGCAGTCGGGCGTCGTAGATGATGTCGTCAAGCCGCTGCAACACACCTAGCGGAAGAATGTGCATGGCGTGCAGCAGTGCAAACACGACCGGCACCAAGGTCACGGTGATACGGGTCCATTGCTTTGAAAAAAATTTCACCTTACGTCACCCTGAAAATGGCCCGAGGCTGGTGGCGGCAAATTGGCTCAGGAACTCAGGTTTGCACAAATTGCATTTGTGTGCCCGCGAGTTCGATCAAATCCCCGCTTTTCAAGGGCAGCGGATCTTTTCCAATTGGCGCGCCATTGAGGCTGGGGTTGCCAGCACCTTCCACATGGTGTACCACAAAGCCATGCTGTCGCCGGGTGATGGCCGCCACTGCCACACCGGGTTTACCAATCGTTGTAACGACCTTGGTCAAGGGTACCTCACGACCTGCCGCTGCACCAGAAAGAACCTTGATGGCGCCGTGCATGCCAGATGCCAACGCATCCATGGCGGGATGGGCACTTGCAGCGGGCGCTGCAGGTGATGCGGCTGCTGGCATGGGACGCGGCGCGACCGGTGGCGCCGGGGCCGCCGGCGACTGCGCCTTGACAACCATGGTTTTGTCAAAGTCAACAGCGGCGTTGTCGCCAGCAAACTTGATTTTGTACTTGCCGATTTCTATGGCATCACCATTTTGAAGCACCTGTTTCTTGATGGCCTTTCCGTTGACATAGGTGCCATTGGTACTATTGAGGTCCTCCAGAAACACTTCACTGCCCACCATGAGCACGGCTGCGTGTTCACCGCTCACTGCAAGGTTGTCAATCACGATGTCGTTGTACGGACGGCGCCCAAGGGTCGTTCGATCCTTGGTGAGCTGAACTTCCTTGATGACAACGTCGTCAACCGAAACGATCATTTTCGGCATGATCGGCTCCTTTTACTGTAATTTGACTCTGGAAAACCCATTTTGAATTCACTTCCCTAACAACCGCGCAATTAAACCGCGCTTTTCGGCGGGACCCCCCGCCATCGCCAGTATTACAGAAATATTGTCCCGACCGCCATTTTCGTTGGCGACCTCGATCAGTCGATTTGCTTTGGGGTCCATTTCCATTGCAAGTGACAAAATCTGGCCGATGTTTGCGTCATCGACCATGTCGGACAGCCCATCTGAGCACAGCAAGTACAAGTCCCCGATCTCAACCGCATGTTCATTGATCTCCATGGCGACCGTGCCTTCCACACCGAGCGCACGGGTAACCAGGTTTTTGATCGACGAGTTGTTTGCCTGCTCCGGTGTGATCAGACCCGCGTCGATCTGCTCTTGCAGTAAAGAGTGGTCTTTGGTGATTTGCTGCAAGACGCCAGCACGCAAACGATAACAACGTGAATCGCCGACATGGCCTACGAGTAATTTGTCATCCCGAAATACCCCCATCACCAGCGTGGTTCCCATGCCGGCGTAGTGGGTGTTGGCGTTGGCAGAGTTGAAGATCGACAAATTGGCGTTGTCCACGCAAATTTCCATGGCCCGTCGCACATCCCGCAGCGAAGCTCCCGGCCCCGCCTCAGCCAGCCAGCGACTCAGTTCCGATTTGATGAATGCTGTCGCCATGCCGCTGGCAATTTCGCCGGCGTTGTAGCCGCCCATGCCGTCGGCCAGAACAAACAGACGTGTAGCGGCATCAAACGTGACGGAATCTTCATTGTTACCGCGGGTTCGCCCGGGATCCGACTTGGCACAAAACTGATAGATCATGGAGGTCTCAGTGGGAAGATGCGGATGTGTTGCCGGTACCGGAGTCGGGTGACTTCACGGCAGCTTGCACAGCGGTTTTCTCAAAATCAACCGGGGGCATCACATTGGTGGCGGCGAATGCCACGGTTTTTTCGTTCGCCCCCTGATTAGCGAAGGGAATGGCAGATGGTGCAGCGACCTCGGCCGCATGGCCGGCCATTTCTTGCGCCACACGGCGCAAATCAGAGGCAAACAGGTCGCCATCCTGGTAGCGCAACTCGGGCCGCTTGGTCAGCGCAAGGGCCACCACATCGGCTAGGTTGGCGGGTAGATCGGGGCGGATGATGCGAATATCGGGCGCATCTTCATTGGCAATCTTGTACATGAGCTCGGCCATGGACTCACCCCGAAACGGCAACACACCTGCCAGTAACTGGAACAACATGACACCCAGCGAGTACAAATCCGAGCGGCCATCGACTTTCTTGCCGGCAAGTTGCTCGGGCGACATAAAGCTGGGGGTTCCGAGCACCACCCCGGTCTTGGTCTTGCTCGAATCGGTAATGCGGGCGATGCCAAAGTCGGTCACCTTGACGGTGTCGCTGCTCTGCTCGTACATGATATTGGCGGGTTTGATGTCGCGGTGTACCACGTGCTGCTTGTGGGCATAGGCCAGCGCCTCTGCGACACGTGCCACGATGCTGACCACCAAGGGCACCGGCAACAAATTGTCGCCCTTGCAGTGGTCGGCTAGGTCGCGTCCCTTGAGAAACTCCATGGCAATATAGGCTAGGTCGTGTTCTTCACCGGCGTCGAAAATTGTGACAATGTTCTGGTGCTGCAGGCGACCTGCGGTCTCGGCTTCGCGGAAAAAGCGCTCCCGGGCATCGATTAGTTCGTCGCCGGCGAATTCCTGGCTCAAGGCCATGGTCTTGATGGCTACAACCCGGCCAATTTTCGGGTCCTTGCCCAGATAGACCACACCCATTGCGCCCTTGCCTAGCTCTTTTTCGACCTGGTATCGGCCCAGCATGGGTTTCTCGACTGCACCACCGTCCAGCAGCATGGTGCCGCCCGGGTGGCTGGCACCGCCCCCCAGCATCACGGTCTCGGACAGATTCTTGGCGCGGCTGAGCTTGGTTTTGATATCTTTGTAGTCCTTGTCGAAGGCGGCCATGTGCTCATACACCGCTTCCGCTTTGTTGAACTGGCGTTTGCGCTCAAAATCCATGGCCAGGCTATACAGATTACCCATGACGGCGTCGCTCATGGGCACACGGCGGAAGCGGTCAAACGCCATGTCCAACTGGCCCTGTCCCTGCAAGGCCAGGCCCATCATGCGGTTGGTTTCGGCTGACTCTTCATCGGCTTTGACCTTGCCGGCTTCAGTCATCAGGAAGCGCTTGGTGGTCAAGGCCAGGTGGCCCAATACCAGTACGGTGGCCGGAAACACCAGTTTGAGCCAGGTGGCCATGGTCGACAGCATGCCAAACTCTACCAGCAGCAGCAGCAGGAAACTGCCCAGCGTCACAACCGCTGCGACCCCGGCAGACAAGCGTGGCAGGGCGGCCACCACATAGGCCATCACCAGCAAAAATGCGGCCATACTGACCCACACGCCCCAGGCCGGCTGCACAATGAAATGCTCGCTCAGAATGCTGGAGGTGATGTGGGCAATGGTTTCAGCGGGGGTCAGCGACGCATAGCCTGGCACCGGAAACTGCACACCTACGCCGGCCGCCGTAGCGCCAATGATGACGATCTTGTCGGAATATTTGCTGGCCGGAATCTTGTCGGTGAGCACGTCATAAAACGAGTCGACCGCAAAGGCCGGTTTGCCGTCGCGCGCCTTGTAAAACTGGGGCATCATCAGGGCAGCTTCGTCGGTTTTGACCCGCAGTTTCCCGATTTGCACGGAATCTCCGGCATTGAGCCGAACATCGGAGGGCGCAAGGTTAAGGCTCTTGACCGCAGCCAGCAGTGCCATTGAGGGTACCGCTTTGCCGTAGTAATTCACCAGCAAGGGCTCGAAGCGGACCGCACCATCGCTGTCGTTCCATTGGTTCAGATGGCCGATGCCTGCTGCCACACCGCCGAGCGACTCGATCGGTTGCTGTCCGCGCAGCGCGGGTACCGAAAACCCGTTGACATCATCGAGCGCACTCTTGAGCGCGTAGGGTGGCATGGGCTTGTCAGGTTTGCCCAAAGGCTCGCCGAGCACAAAGACCGAGGGCAGCAGCACGTTACCGGCGTTTTGCAGGCTCTTGCCCAAAATGGTGTCGGTGTCGAGTGCCAGTTCGGCCTGTGCAATCAACTGGCTCAACGGGTCCGTCGGTAGGGTGGCCGGTGGTGCGGACTCAGCAGGTGCCGATGCCGCCAATGCAGGCTCAGAGGCTGGAGCCGCAGTCGCGGTCGGTATGGCGGGCACGGTGGGCTTGCCGGCGGCCAGTGCGTCCTTGATTTTCTTGATGAAGACCAGACCGGGATCGACCTGGGGTTCAATAAAAAAAGTGGTCTGGACAATTGTCTTAGCCTTGGCCGCGGCCAACTTGTCAATCAATTTGGCATGGATGTCGCGTGACCAGGGCCAGCGCCCAAGATTGGCAATACTTTGGTCATCAATGGCGATGACGGCGATGCGGTCAGAGGGTTGCCGCGAGGTGCTGGTGCTGCCAAAGTCGTAAAAACGACGCTCCATGCTGCTGACCAAGTCGGTCGTAATGTGAAGCAGCACAGCGGCAATGACCACAACCACGCCAGCAAACCAATCTGCACGCCAGAATGAAGCTAATTTAGATGAGAACGACTTCGCCAATTTTCACTCCATAACCAGTGCCAAGACCCAAAACACGTCCGTCACCCGTATCAACTGCTAGGGTCGAGTACGCCGCTGACAAGAGCGCTACGTTATCAGACAGACTATAGACTGGCAAGCAACAGCTTTCACGGGCCGGGGAAAATTTGTTCCGATGCATCAGTCTCGTACTGCCGCCATGCGTGACTTCAGCACAAGGGCATGGGTGTTGCATGTACGTATTGTCCCGGTTCAAGTCTCTTGCGTAGCGCGCCGTTTAAGGGCGTAACCCGCGGTAAACACCAGCAGCGCCCCAGCCACTCCAAGCCCATACGACCAGTCAGGGGTCTGCGGCAGCAAATGCTTGATGGCCGGATCGGTATGCGCCATGGTCCCGGCGATCCAGCCCAGCAGCATGCCGCCAATTGTGATGATCGCCGGAAAACGGTCCATGAGCTTCAGGACCAATTGGCTGCCCCCGATGATGATGGGAATGCTGACCAGGAGGCCAAAGATCACCAGCGGCAACTGGTGCTGGCTACCGGCCCCGGTGGCCGCCCCGGCAATGGCAATCACATTGTCAATACTCATGACCAGGTCAGCAACAATCACGGTCTTTACAGCCGCCCACAACTTGTCACTGGCCGCAATGTTGGCATGGCCTTCTTCGTCCTCGGGCACCAGAAGTTTGATGCCAATCCACAGCAGCAAGGCCGCCCCCACGATCTTGAGATAGGGAATCTGCAACAGTGTGAGCGCAAAGGCAATCAAGATGACACGCAACACAATAGCCCCGGCGGTTCCCCAAAGAATACCCTTGGTGCGCAAATTGGGCGGTAATTGACGGCATGCCAAGGCAATGACGACGGCATTGTCGCCACCGAGCAGAATGTCGATCATGATGATCTGGCCCACAGCGATCCAGAAATGGGCAGTCAAAAACTCTTCCACGGCAGTCCTTCCACGGCAGGGCGATTCGGCCCGAAAATACAAAAGCCGGATTGTCCCTCAGGAAATCCGGCTTGAAGTGAGTTATTGGCGACAGACCGCGCTGCCGCCGCACGTCACAACAGTGCTTTGAGCAGCTTGGCCATCTCTGAGGGATTGCGTGTGACCTTAAAACCACACTCTTCCATCACCGCAAGCTTGGCATCGGCCGTGTCGGCGCCGCCAGCGATCAAGGCACCCGCATGGCCCATGCGCTTACCTGCGGGCGCTGTCACACCGGCAATGAAGCCAACGATGGGTTTTTTCATGTTGGCCTTGCACCAGCGCGCTGCGTCTGCTTCGTCAGGCCCACCGATTTCACCAATCATGATGACGGCGTCAGTGTCGGGATCGTCGTTGAAGGCGCGCATCACGTCGATGTGCTTGAGTCCGTTGATGGGGTCGCCACCAATACCGACAGCGCTGGACTGGCCCAGACCGATTTCAGTGAGTTGAGCCACCGCTTCATAGGTGAGGGTACCCGAGCGGCTGACGACACCAATTCGTCCTTTGCGGTGGATATGACCTGGCATGATGCCGATCTTGATTTCGTCGGGGGTGATCAAACCGGGGCAGTTAGGGCCAAGCAACAAGGTCTTTTTGCCGCCAGCGGCTTCTTTGGCGCGCATGCGGTTGCGCACTTCGAGCATGTCACGCACCGGAATGCCTTCGGTAATGCAAATGGCAAGGTCTAGTTCTGCCTCAACGGCCTCCCAGATCGCAGCGGCAGCGCCAGCGGGCGGCACATAAATGACCGAGACCGTGGCGCCTGTTTCGCTGGCAGCTTCCTTGACGGAAGAATAAATGGGAATGTTGAAAATCGACTCGCCGGCCTTCTTGGGGTTGACGCCTGCCACAAAGCAGTTTTTTCCATTGGCATATTCCTGGCACTTCTCGGTGTGGAACTGACCGGTCTTGCCGGTAATGCCTTGCGTAATGACTTTGGTGTCTTTATTGATGTAGATCGACATTTTGATTAACCTTTCACCGCTTTGACGGCCGCCTGCGCTGCTTCAGCCATGGTGTCCACAGAAATGATGGGCAAGCCGCTGTCGGCCAGCATCTTCTTGCCCAAATCCTCATTGGTGCCCTTCATGCGAACTACCAAAGGTACATTGAGATTGGTCGCCTTGCAGGCAGTGATGATGCCGGTGGCAATGGTGTCGCATTTCATGATGCCGCCAAAGATATTGACCAGAATAGCCTCTACCTTGTGGTTTTTCAGCATGATCTTGAAGGCTTCGGTCACCTTCTCGGGTGTGGCACCACCGCCTACATCCAAGAAGTTGGCTGGCTCGGCACCAAACAGCTTGATGGTGTCCATGGTGGACATGGCCAGTCCGGCACCATTGACCAGGCAGCCGATGTTGCCATCGAGGCTGATATAGGCCAGATCGAACTTGCTGGCCTCGACTTCGGCCGGGTCTTCCTCGTCAAGGTCGCGGTAGGTAACGATTTCTGGGTGGCGAAACAGCGCGTTGGAGTCAAAATTGAACTTGGCGTCCAGCGCCTTGATGTTGCCATTGCCTTCGAGAATCAAGGGGTTGATTTCTACCAGCGAGGCGTCAGTGTCCATGTAGCACTTGTAGACTTTTTGCAACACATCCACTGCCTGAGCGGTAGACCCGGCTGGCACGCCAATTGCGTCGGACAGCTTTGTGGCTTGTGCTTCGGTCAGGCCTGTGGCTGGGTCGACGATTTCGGTGATGATTTTTTCGGGGGTGTCATGTGCAACCCCCTCAATATCCATGCCGCCTTCGCTCGACACAATCATGGCGACACGCTGTGACGCCCGGTCGGTCACGGCCGAGACGTAATACTCTTTCTTGATGTCGGCACCGTCTTCTATCAGCAGTCGACGTACCTTTTGCCCTTCGGGGCCTGTCTGGTGGGTCACCAATTGCATGCCGAGAATTTCGCTGGACAGTTTTTTGACCTCGTCAATCGACCGGGCCAGCTTCACGCCGCCGCCTTTGCCCCGGCCGCCCGCGTGAATTTGCGCTTTGACAACCCAGACTGGGCCACCGAGCTTTTGGGCCGCTTCAACAGCTTCCTGGACGGTAAATGCTGGGATGCCGCGGGGTACGGGCACTCCAAATTGACGCAAGATTTCCTTGCCTTGGTATTCGTGAATTTTCATGACGACTCTTCTCGGGCTGAACAAACTTCACCGCATGGCAAGCGTTTTGCACTTGTCCAAACGGCCCTGTACACAACAGGGGTGGAATGTATCATGATGCCATCGGTCAAACTTGTGCGAGTCTTACAGTGGCGCGGATCGCCGTGCCGCGCTGCCGATTTGCTCTGCGCCTACCCTCTGAACTGGCGATTAAGGAATCGAAAACCATGAAAAAGATTTTTATTGATGGCGAAGCCGGCACCACAGGCCTGCAAATTCGTGAGCGCCTTCAAGCCCTGCCCGAAATTGAGCTGGTCAGCATTGATCCTGGGTTGCGCAAGGACTTGGCGGCAAAACGTGAGCTGATCGCCCAGGTCGATCTGGTGGTCCTTTGTTTGCACGACGACGCAGCGCTAGAAACAGTCGCCATGGTGGACGACTTGGCGCGCTCCACTGGACAGGCCGGTCCCAAGATAATCGACGCCTCTACGGCCCATCGCATCGCACCGGGGTGGGTGTATGGTTTTCCGGAGTTGTGCGCAGAGCAAGCGGCTGCGGTGGCGGCGGCCAGCCGAGTCGCCAATCCGGGCTGTTATGCCACGGGGGCCATCGCCCTGATTCGCCCTTTGGTGGACGCCGGGTTGCTGCCGGCAGACGCTGCCCTGTGTTTGCCGGCGATCAGTGGCTACTCCGGCGGCGGGCGCAGCATGATTGCAGCCTACGCATCAGGCAGCGCGCCCGCTATTGAGCTGTACGCACTGGGCTTGAAGCACAAGCACATTCCCGAGATCATGCGATACACCGGACTCACGCGCAGGCCGATTTTTGTGCCCTCGGTGGGCAACTTCGAACAAGGCATGCTGGTGCAATTGCCCCTGCACCTGGACCTGTTGCCCGGGCAACCCAGCGCGGCAGACGTGACGGCCGCGTTGACCCGGCACTATGCTGGCAGCACCTGGGTGACGGTCGAGCCAGTCACGCCCGATCTCAAACTCGACGCCATCGCCCTGGCCAACACCAACAAAATGGAGCTGCGCGTTTTCAGCAACGATGCCGCCAAAGACGGATTTGCCCATGCCGTGCTGGTGGCACGCCTGGACAATCTGGGCAAAGGCGCTTCGGGTGCGGCAGTGCAAAACCTCAAGCTGATGCTGGGGTTGTGATGGATGGCCATGCGTCGCGATGACGGCGGCATCAGTCCAGATCTGGGCAACCGGCGATGACGCGACGGATCGTGTCACCGTCAAAGCCGCGGCTGGCGAGATAACGGATTTGTTTTCCCTGTTCAGCGGGACTATTCGGACGCGATCCAAATTTCTTTTGCCAGATCGCTCTGGCGCGCTCCAGCTCGGAGCCGCGCAGTTGTTGGACTGCCTGCGCCACCGCGTCGGCGTCGAGTCCCTTGGCAGATAGTTCATGTCGGATGCGCGCGGAACCGAGCTTGGCGCTTCTGCGGTGCACCACCGACTCAATGACGCGGGACTCGTTGATAAAGTCCTTCGCCTGCAGGGCGTCCAACACCTTGGACAAAGCCCCGGATTCCTCTTCGTAGGGAGCGAGCTTGCGCTCGAGCTCTGCGCGTGAGTGTTCGCGGGCACTCAGCAAGCGCAGCGCCCGACCGGTCAGGGATAAGGGAGGTGTTGTCATGGGATTGCTGCAAAGGCGAATTCAAGCGCCCGCACCCCTACCAGCGATCAGGCGGCACCGAGCGGCGTGCTGGGTGCCTTGACCAGAGGCTCTGCCCGTTCCGCCTTGTCTGCCTTTTTGCCCTTGGCCTTGGGTTCGGGTTCAGACACCGGCAGCAGGGGAATGCCGAGCGAGGCGCGCACCTTGTTTTCTATTTCTACGGATAAGTCGGGGTTCTCGCGCAGAAATTCGCGTGCGTTGTCTCGACCCTGACCGATTTTTTCGCCCTGGTAGGCGTACCAGGCGCCAGATTTTTCAAGAATGTGCGCATTCACGCCCATATCGATGATTTCGCCATGGCGGCTGATGCCTTCGCCGAACAAGATGTCGAATTCGGCCGTTTTGAACGGCGGCGCAACCTTGTTTTTGACGACCTTGACCTTGGTCTCGTTACCAATGGCGTCGTCGCCCTTCTTGATGGTGCCGGTGCGGCGAATGTCCAGCCGCACCGAGGCATAAAACTTGAGCGCATTGCCACCGGTGGTGGTCTCGGGGCTGCCAAACATGACACCGATCTTCATGCGAATCTGGTTGATGAAAATGACCATGCAGTTGGTCTTTTTGATGTGGGCGGTGAGTTTGCGCAGCGCCTGGCTCATGAGGCGGGCCTGCAAACCCGGCAGGCTGTCGCCCATTTCTCCCTCCAGCTCGGCCTTGGGCGTCAATGCGGCGACCGAGTCGACCACGATCAGGTCGACCGCGCCCGAGCGCACCAGGCTGTCGACAATTTCAAGCGCCTGCTCGCCGGTGTCGGGCTGGCTGATCAGCAGGTCTTGCAGGTTGACGCCCAATTTTTGCGCATACTGAATGTCTAGCGCGTGCTCGGCGTCGACAAAGGCGCACTGCCCACCCTGCTTTTGCATTTCGGCAATGACCTGCAGCGTGAGCGTGGTTTTGCCGCTGGACTCCGGGCCGTAAATTTCGACTACGCGACCGCGTGGCAAACCACCCACGCCCAGCGCAATGTCCAGGCCCAGTGAACCGGTAGAGACCACCTGAATGTCTTCGATGACCTCGCCTTCGCCAAGGCGCATGATGGTGCCTTTGCCAAATTGCTTTTCAATCTGGGCCAAGGCCACTTGCAGGGCTTTGGCTTTTTCGCTGTTGGCGGCTAGGCTCTTGACGGGTGCGTCCATGAAAATCTCCTTGTAGGGCTATACATTGCGGGAAAGAAATATCTGGCATTAATTACAGGCTGGATACTTGAACAGTAGTTTAGCAAAACCTATTCATACATTCTTACTATTTTTGGTCAGTTTGATTTACCATTTGCCCAATGCAATATTCAGAATCCCCGGCCGCTGCGGTCTGGCGCACCAGCCACCCGGGCTATTGGCTGCGTTTGGCGCTGGAGCGCTTTGATGCACGGGTCATGGCCCTCATGGCGCTGCATCCTGGTCCCTCGCTGGGCTTGTCCAACCTTGCAGCCCGTGGACAAGTCGCTGCCGCGCATTGGCACATCACCCGCCATCTGCCTGAGCAAGGTGCCCGACTGACCGATCTGGCACAACGGGCAGGCATGACCAAGCAGGCCATGGCGGCCCTGGTCAGCCAATGTGAGGCCTGGGGCATGGTCGCACGGGAAGCCGATCCCCTTGACGCACGGGCGCGGCGGATTGTCTTCACAGCAACCGGATTCGCCTGGCTCCACGCCTATCGGGACGCCGTAGCCCAGACCGAAGCAGAAATGCGCAGTGCAATTGGCGACGAGGTCGCGACCGTCGTTGCCATTGGTCTGGAAGCTTATGCCGGCAATTGAACCGATGGCCCTGTCACGGACTACTAGAATGACGGTAAACACCTGCGCAAGACTCCCCTGATCCCGGCTTTTCTGGCGCAGTTCACATAAAGGAGACACCCATGCGGATATTGATCGCGGAAGATGACCAAGTACTGGCAGACGGTCTGTTGCGGGCACTGCGCTCGGCAGGTGCTGCTGTAGACCATGTGGCGAGCGGTTCGGAGGCAGACGCGGCACTGATGACCAATACGGAATTCGACCTGCTGATTCTGGACCTCGGCCTTCCCAAAATGCATGGACTTGAAGTCCTCAAGAAACTGCGCGGCCGAGGCTCATCGCTGCCGGTCCTGATCCTGACCGCCGCCGACAGCGTGGAGGAGCGCGTCAAGGGGCTGGACTATGGTGCAGACGACTACATGGCCAAGCCCTTCAGCCTGCAAGAACTCGAGGCGCGGGTGCGCGCCCTGGTGCGCCGGGGCATGGGCGCCTCAAGCAGCAGCATCAAACACGGCCCGCTGATCTATGACCAAGCGGGGCGGGTTGCCAGCATTGACGGCAAGATGGTGGAATTGTCCGCGCGCGAGCTGGGCCTGCTTGAGGTGTTGTTGCAGCGCGCAGGGCGGCTGGTCAGCAAGGACCAACTCGTCGAGCGGCTGTGCGAGTGGGGTGAAGAGGTCAGCAACAACGCCATTGAGGTCTATATCCACCGCCTGCGCAAGAAGATAGAAAAAGGCCCGATCCGGATTGCCACGGTGCGTGGACTCGGGTATTGCCTGGAAAAAATCCCCAATTGAAGATTTTTCAGCACGAGCAACGCAGCCTGTTCGGGGAAATCCTGGACTGGATGCTGACGCCCCTGCTGCTGCTGTGGCCGGTGAGTCTGGTGCTGACCTGGCTGGTTGCCCAAGGCATCGCAGGCAAGCCCTTTGACCGGGCGCTGGAATACAACGCCACTGCGCTGGCACAGCTCATCACTGTCAACAAGTCACAGGCCCAGTTTGTCTTGCCCTTGCCCGCACGAGAATTGTTGCGCGCAGATGACTCGGACAACGTCTATTACCAGGTGCTTGGCACCCGGGGCGAGTTCCTGAGCGGTGAGCGCGATTTGCCGCTGCCGACCGACGAAGAAAAGATGGCCCCGGGGGAAGTACGCCTGCGCGAAGACGAATACCGCGGCAACAGCATCAAGATTGCCTACACCTGGGTCAAACTGGAGCTAGCCAACAGCAAGCCGGCGCTGGTGCAGGTGGCCGAAACCATGGACAAGCGCTCGGTGCTGGCCACCGAGATTGTCAAAGGCGTGATGCTGCCGCAGTTTGTGATTTTGCCCTTGGCGGTCCTGCTGGTGTGGTTGGCACTGGTGCAGGCCATCAAGCCCCTGAATCGCCTCGAAGAGCGTATCCGTGCACGCAGCCCCAACGACCTGAGTCCGCTCGATGTCGACGCTGTGCCCATGGAGGTCGCGCCGCTGGTGTCGTCGGTGAACGACCTTTTGTTGCGTCTGAAGGACTCGATTGCGACCCAAAAACGCTTTCTGGCAGATGCAGCGCACCAACTCAAGACGCCCTTGGCCGGTTTGCGCATGCAGGCCGATCTGGCACAACGCGAGGGTGCCAGTGCCCAGGACCTCAAGCAATCGCTGCGCCAGATCGGCCGCGCAAGTATCCGGGCGACGCACACGGTCAATCAATTGCTTGCGCTGGCGCGGGCCGAAAGTGGTGGCACCACCCTGACCCGACAAACCTGTGACGTGGCGCGCCTGACCATGGACGTGATCCGTGACTGCGTGCCGCGGGCCATGGAGAAGCATATAGACGTCGGTTACGAGGGTGCCGGGCCCGGTGCCGACGGTGTCTGCGTGCTGGGCAATCCGACTCTGCTCAAGGAAATGGTGCGCAACCTGGTGGACAACGCCATCAACTACACCCCGTCCAATGCCAGCAAGCCCGGCATGATCACTGCCCGGGTGCTGGTCGACCCCTTTAGTCGGGTGCTGGTGGTGCAGGTCGAAGACTCTGGCCTCGGCATACCGATGGCCGAGCGCGAGCTGATCTTTCAGCCGTTCTACCGGGTACTGGGAACCGAGGCCGATGGCTCGGGGCTGGGTTTGCCGATTGTTCTGGAAATTGCCCACCAGCACAATGCGACCGTCACCGTGGACGACAGCCGGCCCGGTCAGTCGCCACCAGGTGCCTGTTTTACCGTGCGTTTTGCCCGCGCCGTCGACTCAGACTAATCCGGGTCAATCGCACTTGCCGAGGGGTTTGTCGCCTAGCGCCGCTTGAATCGGGCCGAGTTGCGCTCTGATAGCGTCGGTCACAAGTGGCAGTTTCAAGTGGCTGGTGAGACTCTCGGCAGTTTCCTGAACGACCCGCGCAGTGCGAATCCCGCGCAGGCTCAGCCGCCCGAGGGCGGCACTGGCCTCGGCCTGTGTGTCAAACCCACCAAGGGACAGTCCAATTTCAAGACTGGGGTTGTTCAGCACCTGGGGTTGTAAATTCATTGCCAGCAACTCGCCACGCTTTTTCGCCAGGCCCTCGGCATTGGCAAATTTGCCCATGTAAATAATCCACCGTGACGGTACTGTGAGCGTGTCAATTTGCCAACCCGTGGGGCCCAGGCTGCTCTCCAAAACGTGCCGCAGCGCGACAATTTGCGCTTCATCGACGGGGCCGGCGCGCAAACACTCATTGGGTGCAGGCTCCGCCCGGGCCCGCACCTGGGCCTCGACCCGCTTGATTTCTGCCTCGGTCAATATCCCTATGGCGTCGGGTTTGACCTGTTTGGCCAGGCGCTCAGGCTCACGCGTGGACGCGGGTGCCAACCCATAGGCTTGCAGCAGCCCCTGGCTCCACACGAAGTAGGTGCCATTGGCAAGCAGCAGGACCAGTATCAACAATCGCAACATCGCTTAAACCAAGGTACCGAAGCCGCTTTGCCAGGCCGGTGCTGGGCCGCCTGGCGGCGTGCGTGGGCGCACACTGACCTCCGAGCTGCTGATTGTTTTCAGACCCGCCGCCGTCTGCAACTGCAAAGCGCCCGTAGCATCCACCCCGCGCGCGATACCCTCAGTTCCGTCGGTACATACCAGATCCTGCCCAAGCAGCAGATCACGCGCATGAAATGCCGCGCGAAAGGGCGTAAAGCCAGACACCTCAAACTGTTGCAGGGTTCGCACCAAAGCCGGAACGATGGACGCCAAGGCCGCAGGGGCGCTGGTCTGTGGCAACAGCTCTGACAATGCCGCCGGTGGCGTGCGCAAGCCCTGTGCGCTGCGTGGCAGTATGTTGATGCCGATGCCAATGACGGCATAGCGCCCGTCGCCAGAACCAGCGGTCTCAATCAGGATGCCTGCCAACTTGCGGCCATCCAGCCAGATGTCGTTCGGCCACTTCAAGCGCAGCGCAGGATGCAGACTCTGCGCTACCGACAGTCCGACCGCCAGAGAAAGTCCGGACCAATCGCTGGGTTTCAGTAACAGGCCCAGCGAAAAGGTGAGCGACACGCAAGCACCACTGTCGCCCTGTATGCTGGCAGACGGTGCCTCACCGCTCTCCCAGCTTCGCCCAAGCCGGCCCCGACCTGCGGTCTGTCGTTCGGCCACCAGCAGCGTCGGTTCCAGCACCCCCGCACGCGCACGCCGCATCAGTTCGGTGTTGCTGGAGTCCAGTTGCGCCAGCACTTCGACCGTAAAACCCGGCAGGGTGGGCGCGATGGACTCCCACAAAGACTCTGCCGGCCACACGGTGTCGGTGCCCATGCCGCGTGCGGATACCGTGCTGGCCGTCATGGTTTCTTGCGCCGTTTGGGCGCCAACAGCGTGCCGCGGCAGCTAGGAGCACCGCACCAGCAGGGGTACTCAGCCTTGAGTTTCTTGGTGTAGGGCTCGTCGATGATCAGGCCATAGTCATAGTTCAGCTCTTCCCCGGCTGCAATATTGCGCAAGGCCTTGATGAAGATCCGGCCATTCACCTCGTCGGCCTCGCAATTCGCATCGCAGGAGTGGTTGATCCAGCGCGAGGAGTTGCCGCCCACCAGGGCGTCGATCACCCGGTGGTCGTCCACATGGAAATAAAACGTGTGGTTGGGATTGGCCGGGTCGTGCGGATGGCGCTGTTGCGCCTCAGACCAACTGATGATCTCGCCCACATATTCCAGAATCGTTTCACCCTCGGCAATGTCCTGCACGGCAAAGACGCCCTTGCCATGCACCCCGGAACGTCGGGTCTGGATGCGCCGATAGTTGATGGTTTTGGAGGAATTCGCGGGTTTTCTTGCCACGGTGCAAAAATTTGGTATGGTGAATCGTATGGGCGCGCATGGGCGTGCCTGCGTGTGTGGGCGCGTACCTGCGCGCACGCGAGAAACCGGATTGTAGACAGATGAAAACATTGGTGATTGCAGAAAAGCCTTCCGTGGCCCAGGATATCGTCCGAGCCTTGACTCCGCTGGCTGGCAAATTTGAGAAGCACGACGAGTATTTCGAGAACGAAACCTATGTGGTGTCAAGCGCAGTGGGGCACCTCGTCGAGATTCAGGCCCCGGAACAATATGACGTTAAACGCGGCAAGTGGAGCTTTGCCCACCTGCCGGTGATTCCGCCGCACTTTGACTTGAAGCCAGTGGACAAGACCAAGACGCGGCTCAATGCCGTGGTGCGCCTGGCCAAGCGCAAGGACATCGACAAGATTGTTAACGCCTGCGACGCCGGCCGCGAAGGTGAGTTGATCTTCCGCCTGATCGAACAATACGCCGGCGGCGCCAAGCCGCTTGGCAAGCCGGTCAGCCGGCTGTGGTTGCAATCCATGACGCCGCAGGCCATTCGCGATGGCTTTGGCGCCCTGCGCTCGGACGCACAGATGCGGCCACTGGCCGATGCCGCCCGCTGCCGCAGCGAGGCCGACTGGCTGGTCGGCATCAACGGCACACGCGCCATGACCGCTTTCAACTCGCGCGATGGCGGCTTCTTTTTGACCACGGTGGGCCGGGTGCAAACGCCGACACTGTCGGTGGTGGTGGAGCGCGAAGAACAGATACGCGCCTTTGTCAGTCGCAATTACTGGGAAATTCACGCCACATTTGCCGCACAGGCCGGCGAATATCCCGCCAAATGGTTTGATCCGCTGTGGAAAAAAGACGCTGACGACGCCGAAAATCGGTCCGACCGGCTCTGGGACCAGCGCCAGGCTCTGAACATTGCGCAAGCGGTGCTAGGCCGGCCAGCCACGGTCACCGAGGAGAGCAAGCCCATCACCCAGGCCTCTCCGCTCCTGTTTGACCTGACCAGTTTGCAGCGCGAGGCCAACGGCAAATTTGGCTTTAGCGCCAAGACCACGTTGTCTTTGGCGCAAAGCCTCTACGAGCGCCACAAGGCACTGACCTACCCGCGAACCGACTCGCGCGCCTTGCCCGAGGACTATGTTCCGGTGGTCAAAAAGACCTTTGAGATGCTGGCTGACTCGGGCCTGCGCCACCTGGCACCCCATGCGCTGACGGCACTCAACAACCACTATGTCAAGCCGACCCGGCGCGTCTTTGACAACACCAAGGTCAGTGACCACTTTGCCATTATTCCGACGTTGCAGGCACCGCACGGTTTGTCTGAAGCCGAGCAGAAAATCTACGACCTGGTGGTGCGCCGCTTCATGGCGGTGTTTTTCCCCAGCGCCGAGTATCTGGTGACGACCCGAATCACCACGGTAGGCGCTCCCCCTGGGGCGACCCCGCCTGCGGTGGCCACCAACTCCCCGGCGGCCGCGCCCAGCCACCATTTCAAGACCGAGGGCCGGGTGCTGGTCAAACCGGGCTGGCTCGCCATTTACGGCAAAGAGGCCGCCGCCGAAGTCATCGATGCCAAAGACGGCGACAAGGGCCAAAGCCTGGTGCCGGTGCAAGCCGGCGAAAGAGTGCGCACCGATACCGCCGAGGCCCGGGGCCTCAAAACCAGGCCACCCGCACGCTACTCCGAAGCCACCCTGCTGGGCGCCATGGAAGGTGCCGGCAAGACCGTGGAAGACGACGAGTTGCGCGCCGCGATGCAGGAGAAAGGCCTGGGTACGCCGGCCACCCGGTCCAGCATTATTGAGGGCCTGATTGCCGAAAAATACATGCTGCGCGAGGGCCGCGAGCTGATTCCCACCGCCAAGGCGTTTCAGCTCATGACGCTGCTGCGCGGCCTGGGCGTCGAAGAACTCTCCAAAGCCGAACTTACCGGCGAATGGGAATACAAACTTGCCCAGATGGAGCACGGCAAACTCAAGCGCGAAACCTTCATGGCGGAGATTGCTGCCATGACCGAGCGCATGGTCAAGAAAGCCAAGGAGTACGACCGCGACTCCATCCCTGGCGACTACGCCACGCTGACCGCCCGCTGCCCCAACTGTGACGGCATCATCAAGGAAAACTACCGCCGCTATACCTGCACCGGGGCACAGGGACAAGACGACGGTTGTGGCTTTTCTTTCGGAAAAATGCCAGCCGGGCGAACCTTCGAGAGCGCCGAAGTCGAACAGTTCCTGCGCGACAAACACATTGGTCCGCTCGACGGTTTTCGCTCCAAGGCAGGCTGGCCGTTTACTGCCGAGTTGGTCATCAAGTTTGACGAAGCGGCCAAAAATTACAAACTCGAGTTTGATTTTGGCGACGACAAGGCTGGCGATGACAGTGGTGAGTTGGTCGATTTCTCGGGCCAGGAGCCGCTGGGCGCTTGCCCCAAATGCGGCCAGGGGAGCGGGACCAAGGCTGGTGGCCAGGTGTTTGCCCACGGCAAGAACTATGTCTGCGATAAGTCACTGCCTACCCTGACCCAGACCACACCGAGCTGCGACTTCAAGACCGGGCAAGTGATTTTGCAGCAAGCAATTGACCGGGCACAAATGCACAAGCTGCTGCAGACCGGGAAAACCGATTTACTCGACAAGTTTGTCTCGATGCGCACGCGCCGTGCCTTCAAGGCGATGCTGGTCTGGGACCCCGAAGCCGGCAAGGTGAACTTCGAGTTTGCCCCCAGCAAGTTTCCACCCCGCAAGACGGCGGCAGCTGCGAGTACAGGGACCAAAACGACGGCGGGCGCGGCCAAGACCAGCACCCCGCGTACGGCAGCAGCAAAACGCGCCATACCGGCAAAAAAGGCCGCTGCCAAGGCCGCCCCGGCCACGGCAAAGCCAAAAGCAGCCCGCAAGACCCCAGTGGCTTCAGGCAAACAACCCAGTGCCGCCCTGGCCGCTGTCATTGGCAACGCACCGGTCGCCCGCACCGAGGTCATCAAGAAGCTCTGGGACTACATCAAGGCCAATGGTCTCCAGGACAGCGCCAACAAGCGCGCCATTAACGCCGACACCAAGTTGCAGGCCGTTTTTGGCAAGCCCCAGATCACGATGTTTGAGTTGGCGGGGATTGTGGGCAAGCACTTGGCCTGAGGGCCTCAGATTCCCAACTGAACCCCGATATTTATGCACCGTACCATTTTTGACACCCCGGTGATCAACACCGTTTTGCGTCTCCTGTCAGTGACCCTGCTCAAATTGCTGGGCTGGAAAGTGCTGGGTAGTCTGCCGCCTGATTGCAAAAAAAGCGTTTTCATTGCAGCCCCCCACACCAGCAACTGGGACCTCCCCTACACATTGATGGTGGCTTTTGCCCTGCGGCTCAATATTTACTGGATGGGCAAAGAGGCAATCTTCAAGCCACCGTTTCGGAGCTTGATGATGTGGCTGGGCGGCATCCCCGTGGACCGCGCCAAGGCCAATAACCTGGTAACTGCCTCCGCCGATGCGATCCGGGCCGCCGACGGCCCGCTACAGCTCGTCGTGCCCCCCGAGGGAACGCGCAGCAAGGTACGCTACTGGAAAACCGGTTTCTATTACATCGCCCTAGGTGCCCAGGTGCCCATCGTCATGTCCTACATGGACTACCAGCAAAAAATAACCGGCCTAGGCCCCGTATTCTGGCCCAGCGGCGACCTAGAACTCGACATGGTCGCCATCAAAGCCTTTTACGCCCCGTTCAAAGGTAAAAACCCGGAGCAGTTCTGAGACCTTGTGGGACAGACCAAGAGTTACACGAATCTGATGTCATTGTGGGACAGACCAAGAGTTACACGCAGTGAACTTTGCTCTGTCCCCAACTGATTGTCGGATGTCGGATGTCGGATGTCCGCATTGTGGGACAGACCAAGAGTTACGCGAATCTGATGTCATTGTGGGACAGACCAAGAGTTACACGCAGTGAACTTTGCTCTGTCCCCAACTGATTGTCGGATGTTGGCTGTCGGATGTCCGCATTGTGGGACAGACCAAGAGTTACGCGCAGCGAACTTTGCTCTGTCCCCAACTGATTGTCGGATGTTGGCTGTCGGATGTTGGCTGTCGGATGTCCCATGTCCGATTCACTCCAGCATCGCATCCAGCCCCTCGGTGAGCGCACTCAGCGGGGGCATGGTGGCAATGGTCTGGCCTGGAAACTGGGCTACATGGGCGGGAGCCCAATCGGCGTCAAGCTTGAGACGCTTGCCTACTTCGACCGGGTAGCTGGCCAAAATCTGCTCCTCGCTCATGGTCAGCACCTCGGTGCGTGCACGCCAGGCCCCCAGGTGGACCCAGGCGGCGGTTTCCGAAAACTCCTCGGCTGCCAGCGGATCGGGCACCACGCGCAGGGCGTCAATGATGGGCGCCGGAAAGTTCCAGAGCTTGGACAACTCGGCACCCACGTCGCCGTAATGGAAACCGAGCGTCTGCTTTTCGAGGGCGGCACGTCCAGCATCAAGCACATTGAGTTGCCTGTCCAGAGGCGCCATGGCAGCAGGAATGCCGGCGTGCATGTGCAATTGCCCGATGCCGTGCATCAAGCCCACGGTAAACACCAGGTCGGCATTGACACCATCGCGCCCGGCGAGCCAGCGCGCTGCGCAGGCGGTGTACAGGTTGTAGCGCCAGAACTGGTGCAGGTCCATGCCTTTTGTATTGCGAAACGCCGTGGCCATACTGTTGCCCAAAACCAGGTTGCGCACCATCACAAAGCCCAGCATCCGCAGCGCATCGTCCACTGTGCCAATGGTGCGCGAAAGGTGAAAATAGGCCGAGTTGGCCAGCCGCAGCAACTTGGCACTCAGTGCCGGATCCGCAGACAATTGCTGCGCAATTTCGTCGACTGACACGTCCTCGGAGCTAAAGCTTGAGATCAGTTGCTGGGCCACTTTGGGGATGTTCGGCAGCTTGTTGGGCTGGTCCAGGAGGAGCTTGAGTTCCATGGGAGACGGCCTCGCGGCGTGAGTTGATCCAGGGGATTTTGACAGCATTTGGCCATGCCATGGGCGCCACCGCCACGCTCCGCTGCGCCATTGCCACGGATGTCCACCCTCCCTTAGAGTTCGCCACCTAATCCGGATGCGGTGACACTGCGCTGTGTCAAACAAACTTGTGGGTGAGCTGCTAGCATGGATATGGCGCTCGCAGAATATGTGCATCAATCGATGCCAATCAACGTTCTGACAACCTCAGCGTCCAATCTCCCTTGAAAGGATGTGATTGTGAAAACCC
>JAIPCE010000037.1 GCA_021738345.1 Rhodoferax sp.
TGCAGGTGCGCGACGACAAACTGCTGGCCTGGCGCTGGACGCCCAATGAGGGCGTTACCGACAAGAATAATGCCAGCGACGCTGATTTGTTTGTGGTCTGGGCCCTGCTGCTAGCCCATCGCCAGTGGAAGCATGCCCCTTATCAGGCTCAGGCCAGGGAAATGATGCTGGCGCTGCGCGAGAAGCTTTTGCGCAAGACCAGCCGAGGCACCATTTTGCTGCCCGGTGCAGTGGGATTCGAGAAACCCGAGGGCACCACGGTGAATTTGTCGTACTGGGTGTTTCCTGCGCTCGACGAAATTGCCCGGGCGGACCCGGCACCGGAGTGGCAGGACCTGAAGCGCACCGGAATCGACTTGCTGCGCGAGGGTCGCTTCGGCCGCTGGGGATTGCCGGCGGACTGGACTCTCTTAGGCGATAAATTGAGCCCCGCCCAGGTCCCCCGATTTGGCTACGACGCCGTGCGCATACCGCTTTATCTCCTGTGGGGCAGGCAAGAAAAAACGGGGTTGCTGACACCGTACCAGGACTTCTGGCGGTATTTCAAAGGCGCCAGCTTTCTACCGGCCTGGACCCAACTCAGCGACGACAGCATCGACTCCTACAACGCCTCGCTCGGCATTCGCAGCATTGCCCAGCTCACGCTGGCCTATCCGGACATCACCATGCGTCAACTCAGTGCCCTAGATGCCGCCCAGGACTATTACTCGTCGGTCTTGCTGCTGCTGACCAAGGCTGCGTTGCGGGAGCGCGGCAGGTGAAGGGTGCGCCAGCCAAGCCCGATACCCACCGGCAGTTCTGCGCGCTTTACACCGCCTTGATGCTGGGAGTAGCGATGGGTGATGCCGACGCCGCAACGATTGACCCAGATGGTTTGCGCTTGAAAATGTCTGCACAGCTTGCTAACGAGCCCGCCCGCTTCGTGCTGAAACGTGCCGAGTTAGCCCTCGAAACGGGCTCGCCACAAGTAGCTGAAAAGTTGCTGTCCCGCGCGATGCGCGCCTATCCAGACAACGCGGACGTGGTCGGTGCAATGGGGGGGGTGAGACTACGGCAAGAACAGCATGCCAGTGCCTATGCGCTGTTTACGCAGGCGCTGCGCCTGACACAGGGTGAAAATGACAAGTGGCGATCGCTGGCCCAGACCGCACGCTATTGGCAGTTATTGAAGCGTGCGCGGGATGCACGCCGGTCCCAAGACTATGAAGTTGCCGGCAAATTGGTGCGCGAAGCGATTGCGCTGGATGCCAAGACCTCCGATGCCTACGCCATTCTTGGCGCAATTCAGGCGGACCAGGGGCAACTGGGTGCCGCACTTGCCAACTACCGGCTGGCCTTGACCCATAAACCCTTGAATGTCGCCGCACTGGAGGGTGTGACCGCCTTGTACCGACGTCAGGACATGGCACAGGCCGAGCGCTGGATCGCCCGTTTGACGCCAGCGCAGCGAAAGGTGCTTGGGACGGCACTTCAGCGGATCATGGAACAGACCGATTCGCCAACCTCTGGCGAGGAGATCAGCGAGCCGATCACGGCCTTGCTGCGAGATGCCGAAGCGCACATGGATCGAAAGGAATTTGCAGCGGCAGAGGCGCTGTTGGTGCAGGCCCTGCAGGCGCACCCGGACCACCCGGAGCTCATCGGCGGCATGGGCATGCTTCAGTTGCGCCAGGAGAATCACGCGCAAGCACACACCCTCTTTACCCGTGCACTCGAACTGACGCAAGGCAAGAGCGGAAAGTGGAAGTCGCTGATTGCGACTGCGCGCTACTGGCAGTTGCTGCGGCAGGCACGCGATGCACGCCAGGCCAGAGACTTCAATGCGGCGGAGGCACATTTGAAAGATGCCATTGCCTTGGATGCCAAGATTGCCGATGCCTATGCAATTCTTGGCGGAATCCAGATGGACCGCAGCCAAATTAGTGCTGCCACCGCGACCTATCGGCAGGCTCTTGCCATCTATCCCCTGAACTCGGAATCACTCGAGGGCTTGATTGAATTGAACAATCGCCAGGGCCTGACACAGGCCCAGCGCTTTGTTGCCCAATTGACACCCGCCCAACGCGAGCTTGTGAGCACCGACATTCGTCGAATGGAAATTGCTGCAACAGAAATCCAGGTGAATGATCCCGATGATTTTTTGTCCGGCCTGGAGCGTATTGGGGTAGAAGACCGTCCCGAGCAAATTTCAAAACCCTGGGGAAATACGCTGGAAAAGGTGATCAGCGCGCACATCAAGGCCGGTCGCCGAGGTGCTGCCGTCGCTTTGGCTCAGGAGGCTCAGGCGTTGGCGGTCGGTGATGAAATCGCCAGTCTGGCAGTGGCCGCGAGTTGGGCCAAATTGGGGGATTACGCCAAGGCGGATGTGATCTTTGATGCGCTTCGTCGCGCCAAGTCGCCTCCTTCGGCGCACTGGCGCTTGCGCCGGGCAGCATTTCTCTCCCTGCGGGATGCACCCGAACTGCGCGAAGAACTGGAAACCATTGCAGCGATGCCGTCACTGACCTCCGAGCAGACGGCCGAACTCTATGAGTTGCAACTCGCATTGGCATTGCGCACCGCGAAAGCGCACCTCAATGCTGGTGACCCTGCCCTTGCGCGCCAGACGCTTGCGCCGTACCTGAATGCGACACCCAACCGCAGCGCATTGCTGCTGCTGGCGGCGCGTACCTACCAGGCAGAGAAGCAATGGGAGCAGGCGCAGTCCCTCTACACACAACTACTGCAAGTGGACCCAGGCGACGCCTGGGCACTTCGCGGTGAGATTGAAATCAAAGTTGCGACAGGAGAACGCGCGGCAGCACTGCAGCAGCTTGACCAATTGACGGCGCTTGCATCGGACCTTGGTCCCGAAAACGGCGCTGCAATGGTCGATCTGTATCTGAAATTGGATGCGCTCGAGCGGGCGCGGCCACTGACAGAGTCCTTGCTGGAGCAATACCCTAATCAGCCGCTGATCCTCCACAGTGCAGCGCAATTGGCCCACCGTTCCGGAAATTCGGACGAAGAAATCGTCTACCTCAAGCGCTCCCTGGCGTCCGAGAGAACGCCGCGAGCCATTGGCGACACTCCAACGAGCGCTGCCACGCCAATGGCGGTCGAGCATTACCAGCACATCGGTTTTGAGGACCTGGATTCAACCAAGAAGATCACGCGTGACTGGAAAGAGAAGAAATTGGCAGTGCTGATGGACCGCCGCACGCCGTGGTTTGCATCGGCTATTGAGCTTCGCAACCGCAATGGCACAAGCGGCCTGTCACAGCTTGACGTACGCGAAGTTCCAATGGAGTTCAGGACGCCGTGGAGCCGCGATGGCGAAGCAACCCTCAGAGCCGATTTGCTGCGACTCGACGCTGGTCTGGTGGCGCCTGACAATGCGCGCTTCGGTAGCATGGTGCTGTGTCAGCCTCAGTGTGCCGTAGGCCTGTTAGGTCAGGCCGAGCAGGGGACAGCACTTGCAGTGGGATACCAAAGGGGTGGCCTCAGCGCCGACGTGGGACTTACTCCGCAGAACTTCCCGGTTTCGAATACGGTGGGTGGAATTCGGTATCGGGGCGCTTTTGATACCGGGAGCTATGCCGTGGAGTTCTCGCGGCGCCCGATTTCTGACAGCCTGCTGTCGATGGCGGGCACCATAGATCCTGGCACCGGCAAGGCATGGGGCGGGGTGGTGGCAACGGGAGCCACACTCAGTGCCAGCCTGGATAGCGGCACCACATGGAGTTTTTGGTCGTCGCTTGGGCTGCACGCACTGACCGGGCAGGACGTGCAATTCAATCGACGCGTGCAGGGCACGGCGGGCGCGCAATGGCGAATTGTCAACCAGGAGAACCGCCAGTTGCTTGCAGGCTTGACGGGGACCACCTGGGGATTTGCACACAATTCAGGCGAATACACGCTTGGCCACGGCGGCTATTTCAGTCCGTCGAGTTATCGCTCGCTAACGATCCCGATCAGCTATACCGCACGTTCGCAAAGGTTTTCCTACTTGCTGCAGGCGAGTTACTCAAGTTTTAGCACCCGCATGCAGGAGGCGCCGATGTATCCCTTGGACCTTGCACTACAGGGCAAGGCAATGGCCTTGGGTACATTGCAGGCTATCTACCCAGGGCAAGACAGCCAGGGGACAGGGTATTCGTTTGCAGCAGCCTGGGAATACCAGCTTACGCAGAGATTGTTTTTTGGAGGTCAGTTGTCGGTTGAACGTGCGGGGACCTACGCCCCCAACCAGGCCCTGGTTTATTTGCGCTACGCAATCGATCAACCCGCTGCGCAGCCGGTGTTCATGCCGCCTCAACCGCTGGTGCCGCTGTCACAGCGGTATTGAGCAGGGTTTGAATCGATGGCTGGGACGGGGTGTGTGCTTGCGGCACAATGAGTCACCAAAGAGAAAGTTTGCACGATGCGCTTGAATTTTTTACCTGACCTGGTGCTGCGTGCAGCAGCCATCGCCCTTGTTTGGACTGCGCTATCGGCAGCAAGGGCACAGACACCTGATTTGCTGTACGACCCCGAACCACCTGCCAATTCGGCCTATGTACGGGTGCTCCAGGTCATTGCGGGAACCGCCACCGGAGATCTGTGGATCGACGGCAAGCCGCGACGGCGTAATCTTGCAAATGGCCAGGCGAGTGACTATTTGGTGCTGCCTGCAGGCCACCACCGATTTGCCCTGTACCACGCGGGCAAGGCCATCGAAGGGGCTATCTTGCCGCTGGATATCGACAGTGGGCGGGCTATTACCGTGGTTTTTTCTGGGACACGGGACCTGGCCAAACCACTGGTGTTTGAGGATAAAGCCAACGCGAACATGCTAAAGGCGGTGCTGGCGGTCTACCATCTCGATGCTAAAGCGGGTCCGCTGGACGTGTTGACTGCGGACGGCAAGACCAAGGTATTTTCAAACATTCGCTACGGCACTTCCAGTCAGCTTTCGGTCAACCCGGTCACCATTGAGCTGATGGCGGCACGAGTCGGCGACAGTGTGGCGCTGGCCCGTGCGCCGGTGGCCATGGCACCCGGCGGCACCTACAGCTTCCTGGTGTTACCCGGTGAAGCAGGTAAAGTGGTGATTCAGGCATTTCAAAACAAGGTGGAGCGCTTTACCGGCACGGCAACCAGCAGGTAATTGCTCTGGCATCAGGAGGCAAGCATGAAGCAACAGACAGCGCGATATTTCACAGTAGCGGGACAGGTATTAATTAGCGGTGTGCTGTGCGGTCAAGGTATCGCTGCAACTAACCAGCCCCAAGCCATCGCGGGCAAGAACGAGTGGCTTTTTTACAGTGTGGAACTGACGGACGCGTCAGAACAGGGGGCAACAGAAGCCTCGATTGACCTGATCAGCCGGTTCAACAAAGTGCTTGAACGTAATGGCGTTGCGATGGTACTGACCATGGCGCCGATCAAGGCACGCATTCATTCGGAATTTCTTCCTGATAGCGTGACCCTCAATCCCTACATGGCCGGAAATTACGAGCGTATGGCGCAGGCTTTGCGCGCCGCAAAAGTCAATTTCATTGATTTGAACGGCCCTTTCATGAAAAGCCCTCAGCGCAATGGCGATACGCCTTTGTTTTTGCGGCTGGATACCCATTGGGCGCCGTCGGGTGCCATGCTGGCCGCAGAGGCCGTTCGCGCGGGCCTGGATGCCAATGCACCTTTGCGCCAGGTACTTGATAGCATTCCGGAAGAGAAGTTTGTGCTGACCAAAAGCGCGAGCAAAGCGAATTCACCGATGCGTGACCTGGTCGCCAAGTTACCGGATAACCGTAGCACTTTTTCACCGGAACTGGTTGCGCCCTTTGTGGTTTCCAAAGACCGCAAAACCTCTGGCAGTATTTTGGGCAACGCCACCACACCCGCCATCTCGCTGATGGGCAGCAGTTACTCAGCGCAGTGGTACCGATTTCCAGATGCCTTGCGGTATACCCTCCAGAAAGACCTGCTGGCCATCTCCGTCGAAGCCACGCAAGGGTCCTGGGTGGGTATGGAGTCTTATCTGCGCGACGACGCTTTTCAACTCAATCGGCCCAAGTTGTTGATTTGGGAAATACCTGAGCGGGACATGAGCAAACCGCCGGATTTCAAGTTTCGTGAAGCGCGCTACCAGTCCGACAACATGGCCTGGTTGTTGCGCGTGGCCGCCTGGGTACAAACCACCTGCCTGCCGTCACCGGTTTCGGTCAAGGTGGTAGCCGGCAGCTTGAAGTCAGCAGATACTGGCAACATCACGGCAGAGAACACCTCCGACAAAGATTTTGTCGAGCTGCGCTTTGACAAACCCCTGGATAAGCTCGATTACCTGGTCGCCCGGGTAGCAACTGCGGGTTTCAAGAAAATGGTGCTTGAAGCCTCCGGGCCAGAGGCAGAAACCCGGTGGTTTGACGTACCGGTTCCAGGCGACGGTGCAATGCATGCACTGAAAGTGCCACTGCCTACAGACGGCAAGGGATTTGCTACGGTGCGAATTTTTCCCGGCAAAAACAGTCGATTTGGTGTTAGCGACCTGCAGGTTTGTCGACAGCCCGAGGACTTGCTCGGCTAGCCTTCTGCGGGTGCAAGCCCGTTTTTTCCAGCCAGTCGGGTTCGGCGCTTAGCGCCAAGCCCAGAAATCGCTCGGGCACCTCCCAGATCAGGACCGCAGGCTTGGACGTGCGAAAGGACTCATCTGCCAGATAAAGCGTTGCCGCCTGCAAAAACCCACCCCCTTCCCTGGCCGTGTTGAGCACCGGCGTTTCCAATGCCTGCTGCAAGAAACCATGAAAATTTCCGCGCAATGCGTAGGATGTGCCCGTCAGAACGACGGAAATCGTGGTCTCGTCGAAAAGACTCCCAGCCACTGCGCCGGTCTGACGGGTCGCCATGACCCACTCGGAATCGGCCACCGGACGCAAAAAGTTAGGGCAGTTTTCCAGGCCCATCAGCCGAATCAGGTCACCGGGTCGCGGGGTCAAATGCGCACTGCGCTCGGTACTAAACGTGCCGGGTGTCAATGTCAGGCCTGTGCGGCGAATCTCTTGGGCGATGGTGTTCGCCGCGATTTGCGCACCAAGCTGGTTCCAATGCGTGTCGCTGCGGTAATAGACATCCTCCCGTGAAGCAGCGGCCCTGAGCGGTGTCAACAGATCGACCACCTGCACATTGCGCTGTTGCAAAGCGCTCAGTGCATCCTGGTAACGATCGAGGTTGTAGCGCGGAACCTCGCCGCTGGCCAAGTGTCTGGAGTGCACGCGCGCCTTGTCGGGAACAAGGGCAATGACCAGTTTGACACCCTTACGTTCGAGCGCGGATGCGGCGGCACCAAGCAGGTCCATGCGCGCGCTGAGGTGGCGCTGTGCGTCGGGGTCATGGCGCAACTCTTCGGTCAAAAAAAGCCAGCCAGTACGCCCCACACGCACCTGATCGCCGCCGCTACCCAACAACTGGTACCGCAGCGCATTGGAAAGTGCAATCAGTTGTGGCCGAGCGGGAAGCGTTTTGTCGAGCTGTTTCTCCAGCGCGTTGGTCAAAGTACCGTCCATAAGATCCGCGCCGCGCTGTGGTAACTGTGCCCAGTCGATCTGCGTGGACGCGCTGGTCATTTGCCAGGCACCGAACAGCATGACGCAAACCAAGGTGACCGCGCTGAATGCCGCGATCAGGGAGGTCCCACGGCCCGAGTCGGCACTGGGTTCTGGTGACGCAGAATGGGTAATGCCTGACATGGTGACCTCAGAATTGAAAGTACAGGAACGGCGTGAAGGATTGGGACGACAAACTAGCCACCGCCCACAAAAACAACGGAATCAGCAGCAGGCTCAACGGCCCTTTGCCGCGCTGTCTTAACCACGGCAACGCAAATACCAAGACAATGCCCATGGCAAGCACGGCCAAACGGTCTGGCGTAACCTGCCATGCCACCGAGCTACTGAACGTAACGCCATTGAACCCCAGCATTCCAGAAAACATGCGTCCTGCACTGTCGATGTTCGCCGCACGAAACAGAACCCACCCAATCATCACAAGCAACATAGTACGTGCGGCGGCCAGCCATCCCGGAAAAATCGGCCGACCAAAGCGCTGTTGCCAATAGCGCTCGGTCACCAAACAGAGGCCATGCCATGTGCCCCAGAGCACGAAGGTCCAATTGGCACCATGCCAAAGGCCACCCAGTAGCATGGTCAAGAACAAATTGATGTAGGTGCGGATCAACCCATTTCGGTTGCCACCCAGCCCCACATACAAGTACTCTCGTAGCCAATTCGAGAGCGACATATGCCAACGCTTCCAGAAATCCGTAATCGAGCGGGCAAGGTAAGGGTCATTAAAGTTTTCCGGAAATACAAAGCCAATCATCAGTGCCAAACCGATCGCCATATCGGTGTATCCGCTGAAATCGAAAAACAACTGAATGGAGTAGGCGATCGCACCCATCCAGGAATCAGCCAGGCTGGGTTCAGGCGCCAGAAATGCAGCGTCTGCGAGGGGAGCAACCGCATCTGCAATCAGCACTTTCTTGCAAAAACCCACCATGAAAATCTGACACCCGCGTGAAAAATTGGCCCACGAATGCGTGCGGTTGCGAAACTGCTCGGCCAAAAGGTGATAACGAAGCACCGGGCCTGCAACCAGATGGGGAAACAGCGCAATAAAAGCCGCGAAATCGATCAGATTGCGCGCTGGCCGCGCGTCCCGTCGGTAAATGTCCACCAGATAGCTGATCGCGTGAAATATATAGAACGACAAGCCAATGGGCAAAAGCACCCGGGTAAATTCGATAGAGTTCCAACCCAGCTCTTGTAACAGGATGTTCAGGCTGTCGATGCCGAAATTTGTATATTTGAAGTACGCCAACGCCAGCAAATTCAAACCCACCCCGGTGCAGAGCATCCAGTAACGGCGTCGGACGTTCCGTTCGGCCTCGATGGCCAGGGCAAAGCCGTAGCTGAAAACGGTGACTCCAATCAATAGCGTCAGAAACTCCGGCCGCCACCAGGCGTAAAAAAAGTAGCTAAAACCGAGAATGACCGCCGATCTTGCACGGTGGGGTAGCAAAAAATAACACAGCAAAAACAGTGGCAAAAAGGCAAAAAGAAAAAAGTTTGAACTAAATACCATGGTCTCAGCCTGTGTGCTTATCTCGTACACCTGCAAGATGCAAGAACATTTAAAATTTCGAGACAGTGCGACCATTGTCCTGGCAATCTGGATTTGAATCGCAATTGCCAAAGACCGGGTACATCAAGAATGGACTATCCTATATTATTGAACTGCACGCCGCAACGGTAATCGATTTTCGCTGCAATTTCTTCTCTTACCCATGCGCAAGACCAGAGGCGCCATGGCGCAGCAGTCACTTTCTGACCATGGGCGCAAAAAACCCCTGTAAGATCCGCAAAACCCATTGAGGTGAATCACATCACAGAAGGGAGTGCCCATTGAGAAATCCTGTTTTCAGGTTGATTTTCAGGAGTACGTTGTTGGCAATCACCAGCCTGATGGCGCCAGCGTGGGCGCATGCACAAGGTTTGCCCGCCAGCACACCGGCGCAACAAACCGATGATAACGGTGTCGAATCGGCACGCATTGCGGCCCGTTCTGCCGCCGTGTGGCTGGCCAGCGGAATCGATAGTTGGTTTGGCAACAAGCCCTTTAGCGACGGCGGAAAAGTCAGCGATGGCCAACTCGGTCTGAGCTATTACAGCCGCCAGGACGACGGTGGCAGCCATTCCATTCGGTTCAATGCACGCTTTCAATTGCCCAATCTGGAGGCCAGAACCTATTTATTTACGGGTCGGGACTATTGGCAAGGGCAAATCACCGACAAACCGGCTGCGTTTGCCACCAAACAGCGTCTTTTGCAATCGGATACAGCCGAGGAGCAATCATTTATTGCCGGGATCGGCCGCTTTGTAAACGAGGCAAGCGATGTGCGCATCGGATTCAAGGAAGGATTGACACTCTTCGCCCAAGCCAGATACCGGCACCGGTGGCATACTGCTTCTGATGCTGCGTTCGAATTCAGTGAAACCGTTTTTTTGACAACCGCAGACCGCCTGGGTTCGTCCACAGCGCTCTCGTACCAGCACCAGTTTTCATCCGTGCTGGTCGCCCGCTGGCTCAATACCCTGACCGTAACACAGACCGATCCCGATGCAGAATGGAACGGCAGTCTGGGCTTCCATCGGTCCATGGGTCAGCAAAAACAGTTGTCTTTGGAACTTTTGGCCAAGAGCAAACAGCGCACCGGCCTTGGGCTGTCAGACTATGGCGTGCAAGTGCGCTGGGAACAGCCCGTGGACCATGACCGACTGATGGGCGAACTGATCGTGGGTCACTTCTGGCCCAAGACCGGCGACCGTTCCACTGCTTGGGCGCTAGGGGCAGGCCTCAAGATGAGTTTCTAACGGTGCTGGACATGAGACTGCCATGTTCTAGAACACAAAGTATTCGTATGTTTTGTAGGATGGCTAGGCCGTCATACCAGCAGATATACCGCCGTAGCCAACAGCATCGCTTAATCGCGCAATCAACAAGAAATCTAATGCTGAGATTCTGCCCTGAGGTTCTTCAAGGCGGCGTGAGTCCCTAACGCACCATAGCCATGTTGCTTGGAAGGACCCTGCTTGCGAGTTATCTTGGCACCGGCGCCATCGCCCTGGTTCCCTTGCTTGCCTTACCCTGGTATTTGCAGGCTTTGGGTCCCGCCAAGTTCGGTTTGATTGGTTTTGTGCTGTTGCTGCAGGCAGTCTTGGGTTTGATTGATGCAGGTGTGAGCCAGGCATTACTGCGTGAGTTTTCGATTCGACTTCACGTCAAAACCGGCAGCAGCGATACCATTGCATCATTCTTGCTCAGTTTTGAACGTATGTATTGGATGTTCGCTCTGAGTGCCGGACTCTGTGTTGTTGTGGTCAGCGAGTTTATTCTTTCACACTGGATTGATCTGGGTGGTTTGCCACATGCGTTGGGGCAACATGCGGTCTTCGGCGCAGCGGCGATTTTCGCTTTTCAGTTTCCTGGTTCAATTTATCGAAGTTTAATGATCAGCGCACAGCAGCAGGTCAAGCTCAATAGCCTGATGGTCGTAGGCAGCTTGATACGGCATGCAGGCGGTGCAGTGCTGGTGATTGCCTATCCCACGGTCACGGCCTATTTGATTTGGCACGCATCTACTGCGCTACTAGAGACATTGGCAAGAGCGGCACTCGCGTGGCACACCTTGGGTGTTCGGCGCAGCGATTACAGTTGGAATGCTGGCGAGGTGCGCCGCGTCACAAGATCAGTGATGGCCCTGTCGGGCGTGACCTGGCTAGGTGCACTTGCTGTGCAAATGGATCGAATAATTGTCAGCAAAATGGTCAGTGTGGAGCAATTTGGCTACTACACCCTGGCGTCGGCGGTTTCGGTCGGTTTGGTGCAAATAATTTATCCATTGGTACAGACTGCCTTGCCGAACGCCATGCAAATGCGGGCAGATTTTGTGCAATTGCACAAACTCTATGTCAAATTGTGGTGGAAAATATCAGCATTGGTATTCATTTGTTGCATTGCCTATGTTTTGGCCGGTGAATACCTGCTTGGTATCTGGTTAAAGGACCGAGTTGCAATGGATGCGGTATATCCAGCGATGTCATGGTTGTTGATTGGTACTGCCTTGAACGCATTTTATAACGTGGGGTACCTTCACTGGCTGGTTCAGAAGCGGGTTATCCCTGTGTTATGGGTCAATGGACTTGGTTTATTGCTGTCGATGGCCCTGATTCCACCCCTTGTGACACAGTGGGGTATTATGGGTGCTGCGTCTGGATGGATCAGCATCAATCTGATAGGCTGCGTCTTTAGTCTCGAATGGATGAGGCTCTTGAACCCGGACTCTTCAGTTGATCGCTAAATTTTTTACTAGCTTTGCATGGACCCTCACTTGTTGGCTTTGACGGGTCTACTCGGTCACTTTCAATCCGGGAATGTAGGATAAATTGTGATTATTTCCCAGCTCAGAGGTGGTCTTGGAAATCAAATGTTTCAGTATGCGGCAGGACGGTCGTTGGCACTGGCGCGCAATGTAGGGTTTCGGGTCGATGCTACGGGTTTGGGTGACTCAAACAGTCACCAGGGATTCGAATTGCAGCGTATATTTGGTGAGGTGATCGTTCAGGCCAATGCAGCAGAGTTGGTGGACATACTGCAATGGCGTGCAAACTCAGCGGTTCAATATGTTTTGTGCAAACCTTTTATGCGCCATTTCCGGGGTGCATGTTTTATTGCTGAACCCCATTTTCAATTTTGGACGGAATTCGAGGATGCGTCAGACAACATCTATTTATCAGGTTACTGGCAAAGTCACAGGTATTTTTCCCGCTTCACTGCACAGATTCGTGAAGATTTTTCATTCAAAAAACCACTTTCACAACGAAACCGGCAGTTGGCAAAAGAAATAGTAAGCAGCAACTCGGTCAGCTTGCATGTTCGCCGGGGTGACTATATTAGCAATGCAAAGGCTTCTGCCAAACATGGTGTGTGCCCTCTGCAATACTATCAGCGTGCCATCGAGATCATGAACCAAAGGTTTGATAATGCTGTTTTTTACATTTTTTCCGATGATCTGGATTGGGTACACCAACATCTTGAAGTCAATGGCGCATGTGTTTATGTCAATCACAACCTACATGCCGAGAGTTTTATTGACATGCAGTTGATGGGCTTATGCAGGCATCATATTATTGCCAATAGCACCTTTAGCTGGTGGGGTGCCTGGCTTAACCCAGATCCGCATAAAAATGTCATTGCTCCCCTTCAATGGTTTGCCGATGGTACTAATGTTCAGGATCTATTGCCATCGGAGTGGATGAAAATATGACTTTATCCCGAAGTTTCGCATGATCGAATTTGACCTACTTTCCCAGTTGACCGCTTCAATGGGAAAAATAATGACGGTAGCAAGTTGAAGTCCATGCAGTTACCCACTTTCTCTGTCTTATTGTGCGTACATCGCGATCAGCCTTATTTGAAGAATGCCGTTCTCAGCGTACTTCACCAATCAGACCCCGATTTCGAGTTCTTGATTGCCGCCAACGCATGTGACGACGCTTTGGTATCGACGTTGGAAAGCTTGATAGCATCGGATTCGCGCGTTAGTCTTTACAGAACATCGATTGGACAGCTCGCCTTTAATTTGAATTTTCTCGCTGACAAGGCCGTAGGCGACTATCTGGTTCGCATGGACGGTGACGATCTGTGTGAGTTAAACCGGATTGCGGTTTTGCGGGAAGCGTTGCAGCAAGAGCCGGTCGATATTTTGGGTTCGTGGGTGCTGGTGGTCGATGCATCGGGCTCCGTCTTGCGTGAGATGCGCCTACCTTGCAAGCACTCCGCCATTGTGCGACGCTTGGTGCTGGGTACGGCCGTATGCCATCCCGCCGCAATCATTCGACGTCAGTTTTTGCTAAAAATGCGGGGCTACTCGGGGGGGGTGCTGACTGAAGATACCGATTTGTGGTTGCGCTCGGCATTGGGCGGCGGCAGGTTCGCCAATGTTCCACAGTTTTTGTTCAGATACCGACTTCATGCCGAGCAGGCCAGCGGCACACGCTCTGCTTACGCCGAGGTGGTCGCGCTGTGGTTGCGCGAATTGCTCAAGCAGCCGAGCCTCTATCTGGTACTGGGTTTCCTGGTCGCATGCGCCAAGTGGGCATCTTCGCCTTTCATGCTGTTGTTGCGGGGTCGACCCAAGCGCTAGGGTTTGTCCCTTAGGGTTAACAGACCCCGAAACGGAGCGGGACTGGCTTGATTTCACGGCGGTGATTTTGTCAAGCGCAGCACCATTCGTCGATCGATCCACTGCTTGATCCACCAGGGCCAGCGGCCCAGGGTGCTGTGTTTTCCCCAGGACGCAATCGCACGGCGATCGCCGCACGCGATCAGACTGAAAACAGCCGCAGCGTGGGGCACGAATTGGAGGTTGGTACTGCTTGCCAGGGCTGCGAGGTTACGTGTCAAAGTGGGGCCTGCGTGCTGTCCGTAAGCATAGCGGCTCTGCGATTGCGTGTCGACAAGGCTGCAAACATCTCCCGCTGCAAAAACTTCACAGTGGCTGGTGGACCGCAGGGTGAGGTCAACCGCGAGAAAGCCTTGTGCATCCAATGCGAGTTCGCTGTCTTGTAGCCACAGCGGGGGCTGCAAACCGGTCGCGATCAAGGGCAAATCACACGCAAGTTTGGCACCACAACCCAACTCGACCGCATCCCCGGACAAGGCCGTGACCGTGTCGGGTAACACCGTAATTCGGTTCGCGCGCAGAGTGTCAAGTAACAATGCCTGCAGGGGCGTAAGTGGGTCTGCATCTGGCGAAGTGGCACCGGTAATCAAGGTCACCGCAGACTGAGGAAAGCGGTGACGCACGGCCATGGCGATCTCAAACCCTTCCACTCCCTTACCTATGACCGCTATCCGTAAGGCCCGTGCGTCCCCCATAGCCGCAAACCGTGGCCAGAGCGTGACAAAGGACTCGCTGGGCCGCAGGAACAAGCCGTGCTCTCGCACCCCTGGCATGCGCTGTTCCAGCACGGCCTGATCCTGTAAGGCTCCGGTATTGATGGATAGCCAGTCATAGCCAAGGGTTGTGCCATCATCCAGGATGACGGTCCGGTGCCTGGCGTGCACCCGCAGCGCCTGCCGTTGCAGCCAACGCACACCGGTATGGCGTAGCAGAGGTTCCAGTGCAAGCGCACAGTTTTCAAGGCGGTAGTGACCTGCCACCAGCGCAGGTACCAGGTCTGACACGATCTGCCTTGCAGAGGGGCTTACCAAGGTGATCTGGACTTCAGGTAACTTGTGGACCGCCAGGGTCGACAAAAAGTGCAGGTGCGCCCGCCCGCTGCCCAATAGCACCAACTGACGCGCCGCTTTGGTCACACTGGATTCCTTACTTCCTGCAAGGGTATGGAGGCTGCAGGCCTGAGGAAACTAGCTTGACTGGCCGATGCATACCAGACCTCCCCCATTGATATCCAGCGGCACCGGTATCAGGGATTCGCCCTTGCAGTCACCCGACTCACACAGCCCGTCGGACCAGCGAAAACGTGCGTAATGAACATTGCAACTCAGGCTGATCAGCGGCTTTTGCAACAACTGCTCTTGCCGGTTGGCCAATGGCACGCCAAAGTGGGGGCAACGATTGACAAAGGCACTAACCTGCGCGCCATTGCGTAAGAGTATGAGTCGAAACACCTGGCTGGTGGGCTGGTCTGGCGGGACGTCGAGCGAGTGCAAAGTGGCTTGACCATCGGGCAACTGGTCGCACATGCCCAGTGGTGTGCCAGGGGCAGGTGCATGCGGGAGTTCAGACCAGGTACGGGTTGCGTTGGAATAAGACATGCTGAGGATTGTGCTACCGCAGAACATTGGCGCTTGGTCTGGCGCGCGACGCACTTCGATCGAGAGCGGCGCTTGCCAGCCGTGCAGTTGAACTGTGACTTTGCGCTGGACCATCGCCGGTATAAAAAAAACCCACCGATTGTTGTAACTGCTCGGCCTGGCCAGTGAGCTCTTCACTGGTGGCCGCCAATTGCTCTGAGGCCGAGGCATTTTGCTGGGTCGCCTTGGCAAGTTGGCCCATGGCCCCACCGATTTGCACGACCGATCCACTTTGCTCGGCACTGGCCGCAGCGATTTCCTGCACGAGTTCTGATGTTTTCTGGATATTGGGCACGATTTCCTGAATCAGTTTGCCCGCTTGTTCCGCCGATGCCACGCTGCGGATGGCTAGATTGCCGATTTCCTTGGCCGCCTGTTGGCTACGTTCTGCCAGTTTTCTGACCTCGGCAGCAACCACGGCAAAGCCCTTGCCGTGTTCGCCGGCGCGCGCTGCTTCTATTGCCGCATTGAGCGCGAGCAGATTGGTTTGGTAGGCAATATCGTCGACGATGCCGATTTTTGCGGCAATTTGTTTCATCGCGTCGACGGTTTGAATCACGGCGGCTCCTCCCGCTGTGGCTTCCTTGCTGGCGCGTGTGGCCATTTGATTGGTGACTTTGGCGTTGTCGCTGTTTTGGGTCACGGATGCCGACATGAAGTCCATGCTGGCCGAGGTTTGCTCGACCGACGCGGCCTGCTGGCTCGCTGCCTGCGACAGTGCCTGTGCCGTCGCGCTGACCTGATTTGCAGCACCGGTCAGGGCATCGGCGGCATCGCGGACCTCGGTCATGACCCGTGTCAGGTTTTCTGCGGTGGTATTGGCACTGGCCTTGACCTCGCCAAATAATCCGGCAAAGTCACTCTTGATGCGATGTGTCAGGTCACCTTGGGCAAAGGCTGCCAGCAACTGGGAGATTTCTGTCAACCCCTTTTCACTGGTGTCGAGCAACTGGTTCATGCCGCGAGAGAGATTGGCAAAGAATCCGGTTTTATTATCCAGCGTCAGCCGATGGACAAAGTCGCCGCGGGCGGCCGCTTTTACCACCTGATCAAGCTCCAGTTCCGCCGCCAATTGGTCTGTGACATCAAGCCATTGCCCGACCGTGCCCAGCCGTTCACCGCTGTCGGAATCCACCGGGCTGGTATGGAGGTCGTACATGCGGCCGCCAAGTTCCAGCCGCGTCTGAACGGTGGCACTTAAACCGCGCAGGCGCGCGATCGCGGCAGCCGGGTCCGCATAGAACATGCCGATGCTGCCACCTAGTACCTTGTCTGGACCAAACCCCGGAATCTGCCTGCGAAAGCCCTCCTGGTACTTCAGCAAGGTGGCGCGCAACGCATGGTTAATGTAGATAACGGTGCCATCATTGGCGGCAATTCGCACGGGTAGACTCACATGGTCGAGGGCCATTCTGATCTGCAAATTGGCCTGTGCAGCCCGGGCCGCTTCACGCAGCGCGTGCTGCACCCGGTCGATGGCCTCGCTAATGCGTGCCTTCTGGCCCGGTAGACGGTCCATGTTGACATTGAGTTTGCCCTCTGAATATGCGGTCACGACGTCGACAATCTTCATCTTCACTGCGATGTGTGACTGCACCAGCGCATTGATGTCCAAGGCCATGGAGCCATAAGCACCTGGCAACTGGAGGGTGTTGATACGGTAATCGAGCATACCAATGTCGTGCTGCTGGGCCATTTCCTGCTGTGCTGCGTGAAATTTGGCCAAAACTGCCTGCATCTGGGACATTGACAGGACCAGTTGTCCAATTTCGTCCTGGCGATCGGTGCTGAGTGGGCTGCTCAAGTCGCCGGCAGCAATTTTTTCAGCCGCCACTTTCAGCTCGGTAATGGGGCGGGTGACCATGCGCCGGATCAGTAGCAACCAAAGTCCTGCGATGACGAGAACAATGATCAGTCCAGCGATCCCGAAGGCGGTGCGTAAGCGCGCTACCTCTGAGGTGAATTCGTCCACATACGTCCCACCAGCCACCACCCAGTTCCAGTTTGGGATGGTGTTGAACGCCACGATTTTTTCGCGCGTCTGGGTTTCACCAAGCGTCTGGTTGACCCAAGGGTAACGGATGGTGCCCTGGCGTTGCGTCAGAATGTCCCGGATGAACGTCCGACCCGAGGCATCTTTGGAGTCGAGGATATTTTTGCCTTCGCTGGCCGGATGCACGACCAAGTTGCCATAGTTCTCACCGGCACGCGCATCAAGCACATAAAAATAGCCCGACTGGCCGATTTTTAGTGTTCGGATGGTGTCTTTGAGCGACTTCAGATAATCGGAAAAGTCCAGCCCCACAAAACTCAGCCCGAACACCTGGCCCTGTGCATCGCGCAACGGGGTGTACTGGGTCATGTACTGACGGCCAAAAAGGGTGGCCAGGCCGGCAAAGCCCTTGCCCTGCAAGGCGGCCTGGTAGCCCGGGTGCGTGCGGTCCAGCACGGTGCCTACAGCGCGTTCGCCCTGGGTGTTTTTGAGCGAGGTACTGACGCGAACAAAATCGCTCCCTGATTTCACGAATACCGTCGCCACTGCCCCGGAAGCCTGGGTAAAACGATCCACCAGGGCAAAGTCCTGGTTCAGTGGTTTGCCGTCGAGCTTAAGCACCGGGATAGTCTGTCCCTTGGGGTCTGGCAAGCCGGTGCTCAACTCGATTTTTCCGACGAGCGTGGCGGCAAAAGCCTTGGCTAGCGAGGCGGTGCGTTCGCGTAAATCTTTGTCGGTACCCTCGATCATCGCCGTGAGTAGCTGGGTTTTCTCTGCAAGTTCGGCGCTGGAGCGCGCCTCGATGGTCTGGGAAATGGCGTAACTGATCGCCACGACACACGCCAGCAAGACGGTGGCCACCAAGAGAAAATTGCTGATGGCAAGTTTGGATCCCAGTCCGATGCCACGCCAATAGCGGGTCAATGAGTTCATGGAGGTCTTTATGTGTTGGCGAAAAAGAAAAGTACTGTAAGCCAGATTTCATGGAGACTGGTAAGTGGGGGTGCGATTCAAAGTGAGTGCGCCGGTAAGTGGTCTTGGAAATCAGTGCATCCATATACTGTATATTCATACATATCCCATGAACCCTGCTGCACCTTCTGTCGCTTATTGTGAGCTGCATTGCCTGAGCAGCTTCAGTTTTCAGCGGGCTGCCTCCCAGCCTGAGGAGTTGGTGCAACGGGCTGCAGTACTGGGGTATGCGGCACTGGCGATCACTGACGAGTGTTCGGTCGCCGGGGTGGTGCGGGCCCATGAGGCTGCCAGGCGCTGTGGTCTGAAATTGTTGTTGGGGGCAGAGTTTTCGGTATCTGTTGCGGGCAGCCAGATCACGGTCGTGGTCTTGGCCAGGCATTTACAGGGCTGGGGCAATTTATGCCAGTTCATCACGGCGGCACGGCGGGCCGCCCCCAAGGGGCATTACCAGGTACGTTGGGACGGCACAGACCTCCAGTCTGCTTGGGCGAGTCTGGCGGGGTGTGAGGTCTTGTTGGTGGTGCATCGGCAGGTTCCGATCGAAACTGCCTGTGCCAGAGCCCTGCAGGCCAAAGCCTGGTTTGGCGAGCATGTCTGGTTGGCAGTGGAGTTGAAACTGGGGCTGGACGATGCGTTTGCATTGCACCGACTGAAGCAAATATCCGCGCTGACTGGTATTGCCTTGGTCGCGGCGGGTGATGTGCGCATGCATGTGCGCTCGCGCAAGCCCTTGCACGATGTGTTGACGGCGGTGCGCCTGGGTCGGCCGGTGGCGGATTGCGGCTTTGAGGTGCTGGCCAATGCCGAGTCGCATTTGCGCTCACGCGAGCGACTTGCCGCCTTGTACCCGCCACAGCTCCTCGCAAGTACGCTCGTGGTGGCAGATCGCTGTGACTTTCACCTCGATGCACTGCGTTACCACTACCCTCTTGAGGCTGTTTTGCCAGGTCAGACACCGGCCCAAACTTTGCGCCACCACACCTGGGACGGTACGCGCAGCCGCTACCCGGCCGGTCTGCCCCCAGCAGTGGAGCGCCAACTGGAGCACGAGTTGGCACTGATTGCAGAAATGCAGTACGAGATGTACTTCCTCACCGTGCATGACATCGTGCGTTTCGCACGTTCCCGGGATATTTTGTGCCAGGGGCGCGGATCAGCCGCCAATTCGGCCGTGTGCTACTGCCTGGGGGTGACCGAGGTCGATCCGAGCCGTACCAATGTGCTGTTCGAGCGGTTCATCAGCCGCGAGCGCGACGAGCCACCCGATATCGATGTGGACTTTGAACATCAGCGGCGGGAAGAAGTAATTCAGTACATCTATGCCAAGTACGGGCGCGAGCGCGCTGCCATCACGGCCGTGGTCACTTGCTATCGTCCACGCAGCGCGTTGCGAGATGTGGGGCGGGCGCTGGCAATTCCAGAGGTCTTGATCACCGCCATGGCCAAGGAACATCCCGGCATGTACAGCCGCGAGGTGCTGGCGGAGCGCCTGCAGTCGGCGATTCAGCGGGTCGGCGAAGCCAGCCAGGGGGACAGTGCAGCAGCCTGCCAGCTCCCCGCGCCAGTGTTGCTGGAGCAGTGGCTCGATCTGTCGCGCCAGTTACAGCGATTTCCTCGTCATCTCAGCCAGCATGTGGGTGGCTTTGTGCTGACCCAAGGCCCGTTGACGCGCCTGGTGCCAATTGAGAACGCGGCCATGCCCGAACGTTCGGTCATCCAGTGGGACAAGGACGACCTCGATGCCGTCGGCCTGCTCAAAGTCGATGTCCTCGCCCTGGGCATGCTCAGTGCCATTCGCCGTTGTCTGCTTCTGGTCGGCCAGTGCCGGGGCCGCGAGATGCGCATGCAGGACATCCCGCCCGAGGACAGCGCCACCTACGACATGGTGTGCCAGGCCGACACCGTGGGCGTATTCCAGATCGAGAGCCGGGCGCAAATGAGCATGCTGCCGCGTCTCAAACCGCGGTGTTTCTATGATCTGGTGGTGGAGGTGGCGATTGTGCGGCCCGGACCGATACAGGGCGGCATGGTGCACCCCTACCTCAAGGCACGCGCCAATCCCGATGCGGTGCAATACCCTAGTCCAAAACTCAAGGAGGCCTTGAAGCGCACGCTGGGGGTGCCCATTTTTCAGGAGCAGGTGATGCAGATTGCCATGCTGGCCGCTGATTTTTCTGCCGGCGAGGCCGACCAGTTGCGTCGCTCCATGGCCGCCTGGAAGCGCAAGGGCGGTGTGCATGTGTTTTACGAGCGCATGGTGGGTGGCATGCTCAAGAATGGCTACACCCAGGAGTTTGCTGACACCCTGTTCCGCCAGATCGAGGGCTTTGGTGAATATGGCTTTCCAGAGAGTCATGCCGCCAGCTTTGCCTTGTTGGTCTACGTCAGTTGTTGGCTCAAGCGGCATGAACCCGCCTGCTTCCTCGCCGCCATGCTCAATAGCCAGCCCCTGGGTTTCTATGGGCCTTCGCAACTGGTGCAAGATGCGCGGCGACACGGCGTGGACGTGAGGGCGGTAGATGTCTCGTTCAGTGACTGGGACTGTACGCTTGAGGCTCTCAACGTGTCCAAATTTCCCGCATTGCCGTATCCACCTATTTCGGAATTGCCCTCACCCTCTTACCAGTTTGCCCCCAAGCAGCAGCCCGCTGTGCGGCTTGGCCTATGTCTGGTGAGCGGTTTGCACCAAGCTGTAGCGCACAGAATTGCAGAAGCGCGAAAGCAAGCCCCGTTTTCCAGTACCCAGGACCTGGCCTTACGCTGCCAGCTACAGGTCGCCGACCTCAAGTCCCTGGCGAGTGCAGATGCGCTGCATTCGCTCAGTGGTCACCGCCGCCAGCAAGTCTGGGAGGTCTCCGCCCTGCAACCCGCACCTGAACTTCTGAGAGGTGTGCCGATTCATGAGGAAACGCTGGCACTGCAAGCGGCCCATGTAGCCGAAGAAGTGGTTTTTGACTACGCCGCCTTGGGTCTGAGCCTGCGCTCCCATCCGCTGCAACTCTTGCGTGCCCAGTTGGCCCAGAAAAAACTGCTCAGTGCCGCACAAATGCAGCATTACCCAAGTGGCCGCCTGGTGCGCGCCTGTGGCTTGGTCACCATGCGCCAGCAGCCCCAAACGGCGAAGGGTGTGGTTTTTGTTACCTTGGAAGACGAAACTGGCAGTGTCAACGTCATCGTCTGGAAAAGTACCCGGGAAAAATTTCGCCAAGAGGTCTACCGCTCCCGCTTGCTCGCGGTCTACGGCATCTGGCAGCGCGACGAAGACAGCAGTGGCGAAGTGCGCCATGTGATTGCCAAACGGCTCGTGGACCTGACCCCGATGCTTGGCACCTTGGCCACCCACAGCCGAGATTTCCATTGATCAAACGTTCCCGCCGACACACACTTGGTTTCTACCCGTTTCCTTGGCGTGGTAGAGCGCCAGGTCGGCTGTCTTGAGCAGCCAGTCGGTGCCCTCGGTGCTGGGGATTTGCGCAAAAACGCCCGCGCTGACCGTGACGCTCAGGCTCTTGTCTGCATCAAGGGGAATCACCGCATTTTCGATTTCCACTCGCATACGTTCGGCGATCATGCGGGTGGTTTCGAGGTCGCTGTTGTCGCACAGCACCAGGAATTCTTCGCCGCCAATGCGTGCCACCAGGTCGTATTCGCGCGCGGTGCGGGCCATGATGGCGCTGACCGCCTTCAGGACGGTGTCACCCACCGGGTGTCCGTAATGGTCGTTGATGCGTTTGAAGTGGTCGATGTCAAACATCACCAGACCAAAATACTCCCGCTTGCGGCACGCCCGCATGACCATGGTCTCCATGGTGTCCATCGCATGGCGGCGGTTGGCCAACCCGGTCAGGGGGTCGGTGGTCGCCAGACGGCTCAGTAGCTTGTCGCGCTCCTTGATCTCGGTCAGCATGTCGTTAAAGTGGGTGTACAGCGATTTAAATTCATCGTTCTGGTTGGCAACGACGCTGACGGCGTAGTTCTTGGTTTGAGAAATGCCCCGAATCACGTCAATCAGTCTGAAAATTGGCAGTGTGAAAGGCCGCTGCAAACGCAGGGAAATGAACGCTATGATGATCAGGGTTGCGACCGATATCAGGCTTTGCATCACGATAAAGTAGGTCAGCTTTTCCTTGAGCGCCAGGTTGTCGGATACCAGAGTCAATGTGCCAATCGTATGACCGTCAAACACGATGGGAGTGATGGCATACATGTAATCAAAGCCGATGGCTGCCAGCCCGGTGCGCTGCGTGTAGAGCTGCTCGCGGTTATCGCTGGCTAATTGGGCCAAATCGGCCAGATAACGGATCATGGCATCGGGCGCTGAGGTCGGAGAGACAAATGCGCTGAACTGCTGATTGCTGTCGTTGTGGATCACGGCGGCCAAAATATGCGGGTCGGCTCGCAGAGACCCCAGCAATCGTCCGGCGCTGGTGTTGTCACTAAATGCCAGGGCAGCCGTCAGGTTGTCGCTGGCAATGTCCGAGATTTGCTGCAAGTGGCGCAGTGACTCACTGCGCTGCGTGACAAAGGTCAGCGACAGGGACATGATGGCTGAAATCGACAAGGCAATTGCCGCACTGGCACCGAGCAGGACGATCAGCTTTACGCGAATGGAGAGGTCTCTGAATTGAACCATTGTCTTGGATTAATGCGGCTGACTTCAGAGTGAGATTTGTCAGATCGTATTTGTTCTATTGGCCTTGAAGGGTGTCACCTGTTGGGTGACAGCGTTACCTGCCCGATTGAGCCGCTGGCAACGCGCCTGGGGGTTTTGCGCCTCCTTGCAGGCAGTAGCCCGCATCGTCGTCACGCCTACCCAGACAATGGGCTTTTTGTAGGCTGCCCACGGCCGCCAGCAGCCCACTCGAGCACGTCCAACTGAGGAATCTAGGATCATGGTTGCATGGTAGCGCAATTCATCAAGCAAGATTCCGGTTGGACGTGTCCTAGTAGGCTGCTGTCAGCGGTTCAGCGACGTTTCCGTGGCTTCAGTATCTGTGCGCTTGCGGGTTTGCACTGCGAACCGTGGCATCGGGACGGATTCGGGAGGCACGCTCCGTTCCCGCCCCTAACGTGCGCCTGCTGCCGCCTTGGCCTGCGCTACGGCCCGCGCGAGGTCTTCACCGCTCTGGTAGTGCGGCACCCGGAACATGAGACGCTTGAAGCGCTGCACAAAACTGTGATTGCCAGCCACTTCGGTCTTCCAATAGCTGTTGGCGAGGGCCAGGTTTTTCTTTTCGTCGAGGAGGAAAGCATCCATGGAACCTTGGCCACCAAAGATATACAGCTTGCCGTCGATGATTTTCCAGGTGTCGGCGTCACCGCCCCACGGAATGCCATAGGCAATGCCGTTGGCACAGTAGCCGCCAAACTGGGGCAGATAGGCATCCGGATTCTTGTCAAACAGCGCCTTATGCTCTGCGCTGGCAAAGTGAACCGTGGTCGCCTCGTATTGGCTGCTGAATTGCGGCGAACCTGACTGGTACTTGCCAGAGGTGAAGTAAGCGACCACATCGGCGCCCTTGAGCAGCAGGCGCTGACCATCAGCCCCGCTGGCCGCGTTGACCGGAGAGTAGGTGCCGGCAGGGTTTTGCGCGGTCATGGCGCCACAGCCCGCAAGTGCCAAGGCGAGCCACGCGGTCCAGAGAAAAACTTGCAAAGTGCGAAAATTCATGGGTAGGTCTCCACTAAAAGAGTCGGATGGGTAGGCACCGCCGCAGGGGCTCTGCGCGGTGGATGCAGGGCACAGGGAGTCGGCCAGCCTAGCAATCGGCTGGCAGTGGTACAGCGCGCTTGCAGGTCGGCAGCGTCCCGACCCTCCAGGTGCAAGATACCATAGCGGTAACTGCCTAACCACTTGAAGTCGCGCGCAATTTGACCTGCGTTTTTCGGGAAACTGAAGAGTCTGGCATCGGGGAATGCGTGCTGCAATTGCGCGGTCTGTGCCGGGGTAGGCATAGTTGGGCGTTCGGCTGGATTAAAGCTTCGGTAAACAAAGCTCGCTGCTATTGCGGCGCTGGCCTGGGCGCGCGGCAAAGCCGCTGGATCTCGGCCAAAAGCCAGTTCCAGCCCAATGCGGTGCAAATCCACGCCGTCGACACGCAGGTACAAATCAGAAAACTGGGCAGCCATGCGTGGGTTGAATTCGATCACCGTGAGCCGGTCGGTGGAGGCATCGTAAACAAACTCCATGTTGAACAGGCCGTGGGTGAACCCGACGGCCTGTAAAAAGCGCTGTGCCACCTCCACTGCCCGCGCCCGCCCGGCCGCCGCCAGGGGACAAGGGTAGGCAAAGCGCATGAAGGCCTGGGTACCTGGGTACATGACCGACTCAACCACGCCCAGTGGTCGCACTTCGCCGCCAAAAACATAGCCGTCGAGGTTGTACTGCAGTGCGTGGACGGGTTGTTCCAGCAGCATCCGGTGGGCACTGCCGGCGTGCGGCAAGCGCTGCCGCACAACGCGTTCGAACGGCTCGACCAAGCGCCGAATGACCCACAATTCGGACCAACTGAACTGGGTCAATGCGGCCAGTTCTTCGCGGTTATGAACTTCTTTAGCGAGCACCGAAAACGCCGCTTTTACCGGTTTGACAAAGAGCGGGTAGTGCAGATCGTGCGGAACCGGCTCGCCGTAGCGCGAGGCCATGGGCTGGGCAGGTGTGTTGGCAGCGGGGTCGACTTGCTCCAATACTTGGCGTGCATACCATTTGTGCTGGCATGCCAGTACCGCGGTCACTGGGGTCCCGGCCCAGCCCATGCGCTCGGCCAGAAGTGCTGCGGCCAGCGCGCCAAATTGTTCGTGGTTGGAGGTGACCCCCTGCCATTGCGCGCGTTTGGAGCGGGCAGCGAGCCGGTCGACAAAGGTATCCAGGTCAAAATGCATCAATCTGACGTTGCTCGGGAAGTTGAACAGGTCAAAACCTACGCTATCGATGGAAAATTGCCGGGACCAGCGCGAAAAGCCCCACTGATCCCAGTCGTAATTGAATAGCACCAGGCCGCGGGGTTGATCAACTGTGTGATCATTTGTTTTTTCAATCATTGGTTTCGCCATGCAAATGAAAGTTTGGTCGCTATTGTCAACGGGTCTGGCCTGTCTGATGCTGCCAACGGCAATTTGGGCCGAAACGGTGTGGGTCGGGCGCTTCAGTGCAGGCGACCCGGACATTCCAGAGCCCTGGGTCCTGCAGCACCTGAGTGACAAGTTTCCCCCGACCCGCTACCTCCTGCGCCAGTGGGATGGTGTGGTTGCAATCGAGGCTACCGCAGTAAGGAGTATGGCTTTGTTGGGACGCACTTTGACGGTAGACCTGCAAAAAACACCGATTTTGTGCTGGCTGTGGCGTGTCGACGCTCCACTGAAAAGTGCCGACCTGGCGAAAAAATCTGGCGACGACTACGCTGCCCGCGTGTACCTGACATTTACCGTGCCGCCTGACCAATTGGGCTTTGGTACGCGTGCCAAACTCAGTCTGGCGCGGTCCATTTACGGTAATCAGGTGCCAGACGCGGCGCTCAATTACGTGTGGGACAACCGGTACCCGGTGGGTACCGTGCAAGACAATGCCTACACTGATCGGGTGCGCATGTGGGTGTTGCGCACCGGTGCAGAAAAAGCCGGTACCTGGGTCCAGGAGCGGCGCAACCTGGCACTCGATTTTGCGCAAGCGTTTGGTGGTATCCATGGGCGTCTGACGGGTCTGGCATTGGCGTCTGACACCGACAATACCGGTGAAGATGCGCGCGCAGGTTTCGCCGATTTCCGCCTGGTGTCGTCCGAAATGGAGTGCCCGGCACCAAGTTTCTGAGCCACGCCGGATGTCCCGGCACACTCACTTTGAATCGCACCTGACATCACGGAGCAATCAGGGGAAGAATGCGACCTTCGGAGGCGGCCGGTACGGGCACACCGAACCAGCGCGCGAGCGTGGGGGCGATATCGATCACCTCCACCCGCTGATCGATTTGGCCCGGCTTGATCCAGCGCGGGCCATACAGCAGGATTGGTACATGGGTATCGTAGACGTGCGGCGATCCATGCGTGGCGGCAGAAGAGCCGGTGAACATCCAGTTGAGTTGCACGACGGTCTGCAGGTCGCCCGATACCTCGGGGTGCCAGGATTTGCGCATGGCGTCAAAGAAGGGCTCGCCGACACGCGTGTTGCCGTCCAGTTCCTTGCGCGTGTAGATGGCTCCCAGGCCAGGTTCCACTGCCAACACAGCGCGCGCTGCCTCGGCCATGTTGTTCGAGTCGATTCCGCGTTGCGCCAAAAGTTGCCTGTCAAACAGGATCGAAGACGCAGAAAAGCCCAGCACCCACTTGGCTTCGCCAAAACGCTGGTTCAGACCCTCGCCAAGTTTGTTCAAGGTCTGGCCGGCGCTTTGCCGTCCAGCGGTGAGGCCGCGGTTTTGCAGGGTTTGGGATGCGGGTGTAAAACCATGGTCTGCGGTCAGTACCGCCAGGTAGTTGTTTTTGCCCACTTTGGCATCGAGCTCGGCAAAGAAGGACTGCAGCATGCGGTCAAGCTGCAGCAAGTGGTCGTGCGACATGCGTGACTCGGCACTGAAGGCATGGTTGATATAGTCGTGTGCCGACAGGCTGATGGCCAATATGTCGGGTGCGTCGTCCTGGCCCAGACCCTCGCCGTCCAGTGCGGCGCGCGCAAAGTCCAGGGACAAAGCGTCAACGGCTGGGCTGCGCAGCAAAGTGCTGTAAAAATTGAGCCCAATTTCGTCGCCCGCACCCAGCGCCATGGGCAATTGACCCCCTGGCGCATACCAGACCTGGCGATCGGGGAGTGAGCGCGAATACGCTGCTTCGTCGAGCAAGGGCTTCCACTCGGTCTTGAAATACTTGTGGGCCGGCTTGCCATCGTTAAAGGCCTTGACCCAGGCCGGGTGCTCAGCCATGTAGTAGGTGCTGGAGGCAAAACTTCCACTTTGTGCCATGTACATATAGGCCGTGCCGGTCTTGCCGGCTGGCAGTATCGCGCCGCGGTCCTTGCCGGAAATGGCAATCACCTTGGAACGGGGATCGGCCCGTCGCAGCACATCCCCCACAGTTTCGACCTTGAGGTTTTTCGGGCTGGTGCCGTCAAAAGGCTTGGTTGCGTGGTCAATATAGCGTGCACTCGGGTCCTGCGTGTTGTAGACCGGTGTGCCAGTGACGGGGTCGCGCCAGTCATTGCCGATGATGCCGGTGCGGTGCGGGTAGGCGCCGGTCAGCATCGTGGCATGCCCGGCGGCAGTGACGGTAAAGGCATGCCCGTAATGGGCATTGGAAAACCATGCGCCACGGTCCAGAAACCGCGCCAGACCGTCGGGGGCAAGTTGGTCACGGTAGGCGAGCACCTGTCGCTGCGGCAGGCCATCGACCGCGATAAAAACCAGCAACTTTGGCTTGTCTGCTGCAGGTGGCGGTGTGGCACAGGCCAACAGCGCCAGGATGGCTGTGCCCGCAGCGCCAAGACGCAGGCAGCGCAGCAGGGATGAGCTTGCATGGGGAGTTTTCATGACCACAGCATACTCAATTTGACACGGCTCTGGATGCATGGATGCCTGCACGAAAGACATCAGGAGCTTTAGCGGTACACCACCACCGGAATTTTGGTGTGAGTCAGTACCTTGGTGGTTTCGCTGCCCATGAGGACGGCCTTCATGCCGCGGCGGCCGTGCGAAGCCAGG
>JAIPCE010000038.1 GCA_021738345.1 Rhodoferax sp.
GTCGCACCCCCACCTGCCCCTGCTGCACCGGTGGAAAACACCCAGTCGCAGATCCAGTCGCTGGAGCACGCATATATCAGCCAGGTGCGGGCCATGCTCAATAGCACCAAGCGCTACCCCACCGGCCGCCAGGCTAGCCAGCAGCGCCCGCAAGGTCGGGTCAAGCTGTGGTTCACCTTGACCCGCCACGGGGCGCTGGTCGATGTCGGCATTCTCGAATCTTCGGACTCGCATTTGCTGGACGATGCCGCACTCGCCACGGTACGCCGAGGGAGCTTTGCGCCGTTCCCCCCCAACACCTGGGTAGGCCAGGAGCAGCATCAGTTCAGCACTGAGATCGCGTTCAGTCCCCCCGGCGCGTAGCCTTTCATCCGATTGCGCATTCTTCACCTTTTTTTGAACTACGAGACCACTATGAAGCCACTTAAACCCTCTCATATCGCCCTGGCCGTCGCCGCCGTATGTTCCAGCCCTCTGCTGTGGGCGCAACAAACGGTGCCCACCGACGTGGGACGCATTGCCGTCGACGGTCTGCCCGGCGGCACAGGCAACGGCTTGATCATCCAGGAAGATACACCCAAGGCGCGCAGTACAGTGAACAAGGCGCATCTGGACGGGCTTAATCCGTCGAACAATCCCTACCAGGCGCTTGAACTATTGCCAGGTGTCAACACCTTCAGCCACGATGCAACCGGGCTGTATGGCGGCGGCCTGCGGGTGCGCGGTGCCAATAGCGACCAGATGGGGTTTACCATCAACGGCGCGCCCGTGAACGACTCAGGCAGCTTCTCGGTGTTTCCACAGGAGTACACCGATACCGACAATCTGTGCGAATTGTTTGTCACCCAGGGGTCCACCGACTCCGAAGCGCCGCACGTGGGTGCGTCTGGTGGCAACGTGGGCATGGTGACTTGCGCACCGAGTGACGAATTTGCATTCCAGGTCGCCCAGACGCTCGGCAACCTGGCCTATAGCCGTACCTTCCTGCGCCTCAACACCGGCAAATTTGCCGATGGCCGTGCCAAGGCCTTCATTTCGTACTCAAAATCCCGTGTGGACAAATTCAAGGGACCGGGCCGGGCCGATCGCAATCACCTGGACCTGGGCGCCCAGTTCCAGCCTACCAGCAATCTGATGCTCAGCACCAGCCTGCTCTACAACAATGCCGTCAACAACAATTACCGAACCTTGACCCGGGCACAAATTGCCGCATCCGGTAGCGACCTGGACTTTTCCGCCACCCCACCCCAGCACCTCGCGGCTGTCAACGGCACAGCGCAAGTCGAGACCGCTCCGGCCAACGGCTACTACGAGTACAACATCAATCCGTTCAAAAACTACCTTTGGGCCGGCAAGGCCGAGTACAAGGTCAGCAAGGAGGTCTCCATTGCCGCCGAACCTTATTACTGGTACGGTTTTGGCACGGGTGGTTCGCAGCTCGCCACCCTGCAGGAGTCCAACGCGGGAAGCCGGCTCGGTGGCGGCATTCGGGACATCAACGGCGATGGCGATACCCTAGACACCGCTATGGTGTACCGCAGCTCGGTGACAGAAACCTTTCGGCCCGGCATCACGCTCAAGACCAACACCCGCATCGGCAGCCACAACTTGCTGGCCGGCTACTGGTTTGAGCGGGCACGCCACTTCCAGACCCAGCCTGCCGTCAGGTTCGACAACTTTGGCAACGCCGCCGATCGCTGGCTGGAAAACGAAAATCTGTTTCTTTTGCGCCAGAACGGCACCGCCTACCAGGGCCGGGACCAGCTCACGAGCAGCACCGCCACGTCGTTGTTTCTGCAAGACAGTGTGAATCTGATGCAAGACAAACTGGGCCTTCAAGTGGGACTGCGCAGCTCCGAGATTCGGCGCGAGTACACCAACTTTGCCAATGAGGGTGGCGGACAAGGTGCGGATTACTCGGTGAACAAGTCGTACAGCAAGCTGCTCCCAAGCGTTGGGTTGCGCTACAACCTGGACGCGCAGCAACAGGTGTTCTTCAATCTGGCCGACAACTGGAAAGCACCCGGCAACTTCTCGTATGGCGGGCTACTCTCAGGTGGCACCACGGCCGCAGGCGTGCTGACGGGTGCCAAGCAACGCGTCCCCAGCGTCGAGGTCGAAACCTCTACCAATCTGGATCTGGGCTATCGCTTTGCGGGCGACGCGCTCACCGTCTCGGGTTCGGTCTACTACAACCAGTTCAAAAACCGCATTGCACGGGCCTGGGATCCGGTAGCGGGACTGAATGTGGACTACAACGTGGGTGATGTCATCATCAAAGGATTTGAGCTCGAATCGGGTGTGAAACTCTCCAGCACCTGGTCCCTGTATGGTTCGCTGTCGTATACCGACGCGGTCATGCAAAGCAACTTGCAGGTCAGCGCCACGGCGTTCGAGCCCACTGCGGGCAAGCAACTGCCCGACACACCCAAGTGGATGAGTGGTGTGCGCCTGGGCTACAAGAGCGGATCCTGGTACGCCAGCACCGACCTCAAGCACACCGGCTCAGCGTTCTCAAGCTTGGTCAACGACGAATCCGTCGACGCTGTCACGCTGGTCAATGCCACCTTGGGCTATCGCTTTGCCGACTCCAGTTTCTTTAAGAAACCCACGATTCAGCTCAACGTGAGCAATCTGACCGACCAAGACTACCTGCGCATCAATTCCGGCAGCGGCAGCCTGTTTACCACCCGCGCCCTGGGTGCCGGGGGATCGGCCCCGGCATACTATGTGGGTGCACCGCGCTTCATCTCGGTCACCTTGCGCAGCGACTTCTAAACTGCATCCCGTAGCACGAAATGGCATGAAACTTTCTTTGAATTGCGCCTCCTCTCGGCGACCCGGCGCTGCCCGCGGCGCGGTGGCCTTGCTGTGTGCTGCCACGCTGCTGATCGGGCTGGCCCATGGGCAGCCCGCACCCGGTGGTGCCGACAGCAAACCACCGATCACGCTGTCACTGCTGGCGCTCAGTGATTTTCATGGCAACATCGTTCCGCCGTCGGGCAGCGTGCTGGTGCCCAGCCCCGGCAACCCGGCGGGAACGCGCGTGGCAGCGGGTGGGGCGGCCTACCTGTCCACCCTGATCAAGACCCTGAAGGCGTACAACCCTCAGCGCACCGTGGTGGTGGCCGCCGGGGACATGATTGGTGCCTCGCAGTTGACTTCGGGTCTGTTTCACGACGAACCGACCATCGACATACTGAACCTGTTGGGGCTGGACGTGTCCAGCGTGGGCAACCATGAGTTTGACAAGGGTCGAGGCGAGCTCGAGCGCCTGCAACGCGGTGGCTGCTTTGCGCCTTCGGCCGACGGCAGCGCCGGAAAAATCGGGGTGGATACCTGCATGAACCATGGCCAGTTCACAGGCGCACAGTTTAAGTATTTGGCCGCCAACGTGATCGACCAGGCCAGTGGCGCGACCCTGTTTCCGGCCTACGAGCTACTTTCTGTGGGCGGTGTCAAGGTCGGCTTCATCGGTCTGACGCTCAAGGAAACCCCGTCGATGGTGACACCGTCGGGCATCCGGGGGCTGCACTTTGCTGACGAGGTGGAGACGGTCAACCGTCTGGTGCCACAGCTCAAGGCGCAGGGTGCCACCGTCATTGTGGTTCTGGTGCACCAGGGCGGAGTCACTACGGCCAAAACCGCTTTGGACAAGTCCTGCCCGGGTTTTAGCGGTGCCATTCTGGGTTTGGCAGACCGTATGGACCCTGCAGTCGACGTGGTGATCAGCGGCCACACCCACCAGGAATATGTGTGCTTTCGCCCGGACGGCAAACTTGTCACCCAGTCGGGTCCGTACGGGCGTTTGCTGACCAAGGTCGACATCACGGTGGATGGTCACTCCGGGCGCGTCATCGCCAAGGATGCCAACAACCAGTTGGTGCCCAACGGCCAGGTCACCCGCGACGCGACCGGCCAGGTGATGGCCCTGCCCCAGGGGTTGTTGGCTCTGCAAGCCGATGCCGCAGTCGCCAAAGTGGTGCAGCGCTACGGCGATCTGTCGTCGGGCATCGCCGATGTGGTGGTGGGGCGGCTAGCCGGCCCGCTGGACCGCAAACTTAACGCGGCCGGTGAAAGCAAGCTGGGTGCTGTCATTGCCGATGCATTTTTGGCCGGCTCATCGCACACCAGCGACGGTAACCGACCCGCCCAGATCGCCTTTACCAACCGTGGTGGCATACGCGCCGATTTGAGCGCCAACCTTTCGGTTAGCTTTGGGCAGTTGTTCAATGTGCTGCCGTTCAACAACCACCTGGTAACGATGGATCTCACCGGCCACCAGTTGCTACGACTGCTGGAGCAGCAGTGGGAAAGTCCCCAGCTGCCGGGCGGGCGTATCTTGTCTGTATCCAGTGGTTTTAGCTACACCTGGGACAGCAACACCCCAGAAGGCGCGGCACCTGGCCAGGGTCAGCGCGTGGTGCCGGGCTCCCTGCGGCTGCACGGTGAACCCATTGCCATGGACCGCAGTTACCGCATTACCGTCAACAGTTTTCTGGCCGATGGTGGCGACAACTTCACCGTCTTGAAGCAGGGAACCCAGATACAGGCCGGTGAAATCGATTCGACCGTGGTGAAGTTGTACCTGCGCACCCGCAGCGTGGTGCAAGTCCCGACGCTGAACCGCATTGCGCGCACTGGATCAGCTTCGTAGGCGAAGGCGATTGCGCTCTTTGGATTTCCGGCTGCCGCTGTAGCTTTTCGTTGGCAACTGACCGCCCCCTATCGCCGACTACCGCCGCCTGCGTGCAAGTTCGATCCAGCATGCACCGCAGCGCCACTTTCCTGGTGCGAGCTCGACACCGCCTTCGGGCGGTTTTTCTTCCTGGCACTTGCCGCTGCAAAAGCGAAACTTGGCGGAGCCACGCGCGCTGGCTTGTGAAGTGACTTGTCCGTCTGTGACATGCAAAGTACTGAAATAGGGTGCCATCAGGAGTGCTCCGAGGTCATTAACGGTTCAATTGCTGGCTCAGTTGCACGGCAAATCTGCTGTTAGCCGGGGTAGATTTGTGTCATTCCCGCCTGCGCGGGAATGACAGAGGTGCCTGAGAACGAATTGACCCTGCACTGGTAGATATGAGCCATTGACGCTGCTTTTCAGAGGGTGGCGTAATGGGTCGTACCAGGCAGCTGCAGCAACAGGTTTAGCGGCCGAGTTCTTTGAGGTAGCTGGCGCGTGCGGCAATGGCGGTGTCGGTGAAGTCGGAGAACAGTCCATCGACGCCAATACGGTAAAACAGCAGGTACTCGGCCTTGGGGTCGCCCTTGAGGTCGGCCGTCAGACGTCTGGACTCATTGCGGAAAGTCCAGGTATGCACCATCAGGCCCGCTTTGTGCGCGTCAGCCACCAGATTGCTGGCCGACTGCGACGTGCCATCCGCATAATTGACGGCACCATCTCCATTGACATCGAGCATCTTGCCAGCGGCATCGAAAGTCCCTTTGACCGGGATGATGTAGGTCTTCCAGGGGCCCACACCATCGGCATACTTCTTTATTTCCGCCAGCCCGGCTGGGGTTAGCATGGAATCAAAGTTAGCGGTTTTTCCGGCGCGGGTCCAGTCGTAGGGACGATCAAAAGGTGCGGCAAAGGTCACTTTACCGGTCTTGAAGTCGTAATCGTCACCGTCCACCAATTGCACCAGGCGCACGGCAGTCTTAGGGCGCAGGTATTGAAGGTTAGAGACCTCAAACGACTGGATGATGACGGGGGACTCTTTCTTGGTGTAGCCGTACTCCGCAAGAACGGCAAGCAGGCGATCTTCGAGCTTGAGATTGGCATCGACGTGATAGGTCGGGTGCTTGGTCTCGGGATAAACGCCAATGCTGCGATTGAGCTTGACACCTTCAGTCTTGGCCAGGTCTAGTACCTCACGCAGTGTCGGGATCTGGTACTTGCCATTGTGTGACTGGTCACGCTCCGATAGCGGTTGAATCGCACGCAGGGTCTTGAGTTCAGCCAGCGTAAAGTCGGTGGCAAACCAACCGGTTTCTGCCACACCATCGACCATGCGCGTCGTCTTGCGAGCTGCAAACTCGGGGCGCTCTGCGACATTGGTGGTGCCGGAAATGTTGGGCTCGTGGCGCGCTACCAATTCGCCGTCTTTGGTGGCAACCAGATCGGGTTCGATAAAGTCGGCGCCATTTTGAATCGCCAGCTTATAGCCCTCGAGTGTGTGGTCGGGCAAGTAGCCCGCAGATCCCCGGTGTCCAATCACCAGCGGCTGGGTACCGTCCAGCGTCTGAAATGGTAGCGCACCTTCAGAGCCGCCACACGCCACTAGAGTTGCCATACTCACACTGGTCAGTGCCAGTTTCCATCCGCGATGCGCTCTGCGATTGATCCCAAAAATTGTCATGCCAAGCCTTCTAATCAAGTTGAAAGCCTAACCATAGCAAGCCCTTGTGACAGTCTGAAGTCAAGCGCATGTTGCAAGTGACATGGCTACAACCGGCGGTAGCGAGTTGCATCAATAGAGAGAGCCAACGTTTCTTTGCACGATGACGTCAGTGCGTCCGATCGGGAGTAGGACTATTTCTTAACTCACTTTGCGGCTGGTCAAAAGCCCGGCTTGTTGGCGCAAAGAACGCGCGCTGGCGGCGCTATGATGTGGACAAAGGAGTATTCCTATGCTACGTGGCGTTCAGAATTTGGAAAGATTGCTAAGCAAATACCAGGCCCGATATGGAACCGACGATGACTTGGTGCTCACGATTCGGGAAACCCTCGCGACGCAAAAGCTGCAAGATTCCAGCCAAGCACGTTGGCGTCCGCCTTGCCCGAGAACCGCAAGGCGAACGGGTGGCAGACTGATGCAAGGGGTTTAGGGAGGCACGCTACCGAGAATTCAGTCGCCCGCGCTCTGTATCACGCCCTGGCGCACCTGGTCGCGCTCCATAGACTCAAACAGCGTTCTGAAATTGCCCTCACCAAAACTTGCGTCGTTTTTTTCGCTTGATAAGCTCAATTGTTTAGCTAACGCCGTGTTGCCATCCATGAACAGGAATTCAGTCTGGGCGGTGGCGCAAGGTTTGTCTGAACTACGGACCCTGTGACCTGAACAACACCGCATTCACCGCATCCTGTGCTCGAGCAGCAAGGTCATGGCGACCCGCTCCTGCGCAAGAGATCCCGGGCATGTAAGAGACGCTGACATGTGACGACCGCAAGCACAGTATTTTCCAGATCGAAGCGATGAGCGTCATTTCGCCAATAAATGCGAGCTCGTCAATCCGATTCCCGTTGCGGTCATGGTAAACAATTGCGAGGGGATGCAATGCCGCTGCGGCATCTATTGCGCCCTGCAACATCGACGAGCGAAAGCGGACTGGCAACGCGCCATCGGTAGAGGTACCTTGCAGGAACAAGGCCATATCCTCTCCGGCGAGAAGGCTCTCTACAATCACTTGATTGACCCTGAGCGTGTCGCGACTGCGTTCGCGTTTGACAAATGCGGTTCCGCTTCGCCGCACCAGCCAGCCAATGAGTGGCCAGGAGCCCACCTCCGCTTTCGCGACAAAGCGCGCTGGTGTGCTTGCATTGATCACAAAAACATCCAACCACGAGATGTGATTTGCTACCAGCAGTTTTGCGCTGTGGCCCGTCGTATTTTCTGTCCCAAATGCATGCAGTCGGACGTGAAGAATCTCCAGCAACTTCAGCGACCAGCGCTGCATGGCTCCTTGCTGGCTCCTCCAACTCAAAGTCGGGAAAATGCATGCCAGAAGCAGCGCATGAATCAGGTGCCAAGACAAGCGTGCGGCACGCAGAACCGTCATGAAGAAACGCTGCTTGGTCGCTTGTCCTTCAATGATGGGCGAGATGTCAGGAGCTGCGGTGGCGGGGCGCATTGCTTCGACAGGTGGGGCGAGAAAGTCGCTATGCATGTTGCACCGCGATGTCTTCCTGTAGGGTCTTTAATAGTTCATCCCAATACACAATTTCCAACGCACCGTTCATATGTTCCACCAGCGCAGTGCGGCTCTCCACCCAGTCACCGTCGTTGCAATACAGCGTGCCGTTGATGTGCCGCATTTCTGCCCGGTGGATGTGGCCACAGACCACCCCGGTGTGCCCGCGTCGCCTTGCCTCACAAGCCACGGCTACTTCAAAATCGGTGACGTAATTGAGTGCCGACTTGACCTTACCTTTGAGGTACTGCGAGAGTGACCAATAGGGCAAACCCATGCGTGCGCGCAAGCTGTTGAAACTGCGGTTTAGACGCAGGGTGAGCTCATAGGCGGTGTCCCCCAGATAGGCCAGCCATTTGGCGCACTGAATCACACCATCAAAGTGGTCGCCATGGGTAATCCATAGCGACTCGCCCAGCAAAGTGGTGTGCACTGCGTCACGCTGCACGCTGATGTCACCAAAACGGTGGCCCACAAAGCTGCGCGCAAATTCGTCGTGGTTGCCGGGCACAAACACCACATGGCAACCTTTGCGTGCGCAGCGCAGTAGCTTTTGCACCACATCATTGTGGGCTTGGGGCCAGAACCAGCGGCGCCGCAACTGCCAACCATCCACAATGTCGCCGACCAAATACAAATAATCGCTGGAGTGGTGTTTCAGAAAGTCCAGCAGGGCTTCGGCCTGGCACCCTGCGGTGCCCAGGTGAATGTCTGAGATGAACACCGCGCGGTAACGTCGCTTGGGCAACTCGTCCTCCTGCACCTCCCCATCTGTGCGAGGCATGCCAGCGGCGACGTGCCAGGTGCCTGCGGTGAAGTCGACCATTGCCCGCACTTATGCGCCCAAGAAGTGCTTGCGATAGCGCGACGGCAAATCCGAGATGCGCATCAGCATGGGTAAGTCAGCCGTATTGAAATCCGGGTCCCAGGCTGGTGCGCCCAGCACCTTGGCGCCAAGGCGCAAGTAGCCTTTGATCAGCGCTGGGGGCTCCACATCCAGTGACGAGTCGAGGCGCTCCACAGGTAAAGGTAGGCGCGGGCGTACATGGCAGTCTATTGATGCGAGATGCGTGGCCTGCAGCTGTCGCCAGATACTGGCCGCAACATCGCCACTGACCACGCCGTTGTGCAGCATAGGGATGCTGGCGCAGCCAATCATGGTGTCGAGCTGGTTGCGCAGCATAAATTCTGCCAGCGCGCCCCACAGCGCCATGATGACTCCGCCATGGCGGTGCGCCGGGTGGACGCAGCTGCGCCCCAACTCCACCATACGCTCGCGCAAACTGCGCAGGCGTGTCAAATCAAACTCGGTATCACTATAGAAACCACCCACGCGCTTGGCCTGTGCGGGAGTGAGCACGCGGTAGGTGCCAATCACTTGCTCGGTACTCTGGTCGCGTACCAGGAGGTGTTCGCAATAATTATCAAACAGATCGATATCGTGACCGGCAATCGGGGTTGCGAGGCGGGCCCCCATTTCACCGGCAAAGACCTCATAGCGTAGCTTCTGTGCGGCTCGCACTTCGTCTTGGTGTCTGGCCCAGGAGACTTCAATAGTGGCCGTGGAACGTTTTGTTACAGCAGCAAAATTGGGGCTTGACGCAATAACATTGTTGCACTCGATGGTGTTTTGTTCGGTCTGTGTATTCATGACCAAGATTATTCAAACCGAACATGAAGTATTCATGACGAGTCCATGAATTCTTGATGACGCAGGCTGCGCTGCCGCGCCATGTCACACACCTGCAATGATCAGAACCTAGCATTCAATGCTCCAAACTTGAGGAGTTTTGAATGAACGAATTTTTTAGGCAACTCAGCGTGCAGCGATGGGACGACCACCGCTATTACCACCACAGCCGTATCAACCAAACGCTGCACTTGATCAGCGCAATCAGCTTTCTGGTGGCCTACGCCCTGCTTTTCAAAGACCCTGCGTTCGCGGCCCTGATAGCCTGGCTGGTGTCCATGACCACACGCCAATCCGGCCATTTCTTCTTTGAACCCCTGGGCTACGACGAGGTGAACCAGGCCACGCATGAACACAAGGAAGCGATCAAGGTGGGCTACAACTTGCGCCGCAAAATCGTACTGCTGTCGATCTGGGCAGCCGCACCGCTGGTGTTGTGGTTAGATCCGACGTTCATGGGACAACTGCAGCCAGCCACGTCGCTGGAAGGCTTCGCACGCAACACCGGCATGCTTTGGCTTTTTGTTGGCGTGGGCGGCCTGCTGTTTCGCACCGTGCATCTGTTCTTCATCAAGGGCGTGCTCCATGGCCTGGTGTGGATGACCAAAATACTGACCGACCCTTTTCACGATATCTACCTCTACCACAAGGCACCCTTGGCGCTGATGCGGGGTGAAATGATAGAGCAACGCAGGCCTGTGGATTCGGCGGTTTGAAGCCAAAAAGAGGGCAGGTACTCGCCACCCCCTGAACTACGCGCAACTCATTTGAACTTGGATGCCAGAACTTCCCGCAGTAGCCTTCTTTTGATGGATTTGTTGGTGGTCACGCCATCGGTCCACCACCAGCCATCCGCCTGCATGGCCTGACCCGCCCTCACAAAGCGCTGCACCACTTGTTCAAAATCACTATCGCTGAAATTCAAACTCCAGATAATGCGCCCCGTTCCGACCCAACTCAGCGCTAGGCCTTCAAGGCGCAAATAGTGTTGAAACAGCCAATTAAAGCGGGCAGGCTGGGTATAGAGCACGGTCCACACCGACGACATATGGGCGACCTGTACGGGCACGTTTGCTTCCTTGAGGCGGTTGTTCAGCATTGCGGCCCGGTCGTTCCAACGGGCATCAATGCCTTGGTACAGGGCGGCGATGTCGGCATCTTCCAGCCGATGCAAAAACACGTTCATGGCACCCATGACATAGGGGTGCGAGTTGAAGGTTCCGCGTGCAAAGCAGATGTCAGCCGGCGAGTCGTCCCGAAAGCGGCGCATCCAATCGCGTTTGCCACACACCACCCCGATCGGCAGGCCGCCGCCCAGCGTCTTGCCGTAGGTAACCAGATCTGCAGCGACGCCAAAATATTCTTGCGCGCCACCCTTGGCCAGACGAAAGCCCATGAAAACTTCGTCAAAAATCAGTGCGATGCCTCGGGCGTCACAGATATGGCGCAGCTGTTGCAACCAGGCGGTGTAGGCCGCCTTGTCGAAATGGGCGGTGCGCGAGCTGTCCAGCAAGGCGCCATCACTGGGCGCTGCGCTGTTTGGATGCAGTGCCTGCAAGGGGTTGATCAATATGCACGCAATGTCTTTGCGGGTTCTCAACACGCGCAAAGTGCGCTCGCTCATTTCGCTCAAGGTAAAGGTGTCGCGTGCCGGCAGTGGGTTGCCAATGCCGGGTTGCACGTCGCCCCACCAACCGTGGTACGAGCCACAAAACCGTACCAGTTTATTGCGCCCGGTGTGGTAGCGTGCCAGGCGCACCGCTTGCATGACGGCCTCGGTTCCCGACATATGAAAGCTCACCTCGTCCAAGCCGCTGATGTGCTTGATGCGTTGCACGTTGTCAAGCATGACCGGGTGGTACGCACCCAGGACCGGGCCGAGCCCACGCACCAGCGCAATGCCGTCATCCATGCACTTCTTGTAGAAATCGTTGCCAAACAAATTGACACCGTAGGAACCGGTCAAATCAAAGCACACGTTGCCGTCCAGATCGGTCACCGTGACCCCGCTGCTGCTTTGCACAAAGGAGCCCACCTTGAGGCCTTGCGCCGCGAGTGCCCTAAACTGAAACGGGACACGATAAGCGCTCACAAACTGCAGATCCGACAGGCTGTGTGCTGCCTCTGCGCTGGCGGCAAGACTTTTGGGGTAGCGCTGCTGGATGCGCTCCAGCAGCAAGGCAAATGCTGCCTTGCGACGCGCCACGATCTCGGGCGGTGCGCCGTCGACGGAGAAGGATGCGTCGAGCTCGTAACAGTAGCTTGGCAGCAGGGCCGCTACGCGGCGCGCAGTGCGCGGATGTCCGGCCAGCGACCGGTGCTTGGCCAGCGACAACTCCACGCGGGCTTTAACTTTGACCAGGGTCAGCGCCAGTGCCGCACTGCCCACGGCCACCATGGCCAAGGGACTTAAAGCAAACGATTCAATCACGGGATAGTGCCCTTCTACAACAAACGGTAAAACTGAAAATGACTTTGAGAAAACAACTGCACAAGCTGCTGGCCAACGAGGACTTGAACTTTTTGCTGACCAACCGGCTACCGCGCCGCTGGCTCACCCAATGGATAGGGCGCTTGAGCAAAATTGAACATCCGCTGCTGGCGCGCGCCTCGATTGCGGTCTGGAAATTCTTTAGTGATCTGGATCTGAGCGAGGCCAAGCACCAGCATTTCAAAAGCATGCACCACTGCTTTACGCGGGAACTCAAAGAGGGCGCGCGTAGCATTGACGCTGGAGCAGATGTGTTGAGCAGTCCAGTCGATGCCATCCTCGGTGCGCATGGCTCGATCGCAGGGACTCAGGTCTTTCAGGCCAAGGGCTTTCCCTATACCTTGGAAGACATGCTTGGACCAGAAGAAAACCTTGACGCATGGCGCAACGGCAGCTTTGCCACCTTGCGGCTCACCTCCAGCATGTACCACCGTTTTCATGCACCCTACGCCTGTACGGTGGACAAGGTGCGGTACTTTTCTGGTGATACCTGGAATGTGAATCCGATCGCCCTGAAGCGAGTGGAAAAGCTGTTTTGCAAAAACGAGCGCGCCTTCCTCAGCACCCGGCTGATCGGCAGCGGCAGCATCCACGGGCAGCACATTGCCTTGGTACCGGTCGCGGCCATCCTGGTGGCAAGCATTCGACTGCACTTTTTGGATGTGCTGTTGCATATGGGTTACCAGGGTGCCAAGACCATAGCCTGCAATGCCCAGTTTGCCAAGGGTCAGGAGATGGGTTGGTTCCAGCATGGCTCGACGGTTATTGTTTTGGCACCGGCTGGATTTGTGCTGTGCGACGGATTAGCGCAAGGGGCTCAGTTGCGAATGGGTCAAGCGCTCTTGCGCTGGCGGGCCTGATACGCCTGGCACACTCAGCGTGGGGGCATCGTCCGCAGCGGACTGCCGCCCGTGCTGCATCTGTGCATCGCGCAGCACCGCAGCAAAGCGATCGCACACAGCGCCCCAGGCCAGGGCGGCCACGCTCGCGGGGGCGGATAGGCGAATTTGCTGTTGCTTGTGAGGGTCCAGGGCCAGCGCTACAGAGGCGTTGACAAAAGCTTCAGCGTCACCGTTGGGAACAAGGACGCCGTTGTACTCTGGAACGATAAGCTCAAGCGCAGCTGCGTTCGCATAGGACAGCACCGCCAAACCACTGGCCAGGGCCTCCGGCACCACGTTGCCGAAGGTCTCAGTCATGCTTGGGAACAAAAACAGGTCGCCCGATGCGTAGTACATGGCGAGCTCTTCCTGCTTGCGAATGCCAGCAAAGATTGCCTCCGGACAGGCCTCTTGCAAAGACTTGCGTAGCGGGCCATCGCCCACAAACACCAGTTTCACGCGCGGGTTATGGGCCTGTATGGCACGGTAGGCAGATACCAGTACGCCCAGGTTTTTCTCCTTTGCCAGACGCCCCACCAGGATCACCACAGGGTCGTTCGGCAGGGCACCCCAACTCTCGCGCAAAGTCCAGGATCGACGCTCAGGTTTAAAGAGCTCAATCGCCACGCCGCGCGAGACCACGGTCGCATTGTCGTAGCCCCTCCCGGTAAGTTCTTGCACCATGGCCTGTGTCGGCACCATCGTCGCCTGTGTGCGGTTATGCAGCTTGCGCAGGTAATTCTCGATCAAGGACTTGAGTAATCCAAGTCCGTAATGTTGGGTATAACTCTGAAAGTTGGTATGAAAGGAGCTGGTGAGCGGCAAGCGCAAGGTGCGCGCTGCAGCCACCGCCGACCAGCCAAGCGGTCCTTCGGTCACCACATGGACGATGTCGGGGCGGCGCTCGCTCCACAACTTGGTCAGGCGGCCCCTGGACGGTAGGCCAAAACGCAATTCGCCATAGGTCGGTACCGGGATGCCTAGCGATAACACCTCTTCAAGACCTTGGCGCTGCTCAGCACTTTCGCGCTGTTGCCTGGGTCGCACGAGCTGCACCGTGTGTCCTCGGTGCAGCAGCCCCTGCACAATGCGTCCCAGCGTCATTGCAACGCCGTTGACCTCAGGTGCAAAGGTTTCCGTCACGATGGCAATGCGCAGGCTGGCATTGCAGGCAGCGGGGAACTCAGTGGGGAGCTTGTCTGATGTTTTCATCCCCTTAGGCTAAAGCGGCATCACTACAGTTTGATGAAGCATTTTTGAAGTTTTGAAGACCGATGCGAAGCAACCTAGCCCTCGATTGCACGAGATGCAGAGGTTGTCACCGAATGTTCATACGGCAGCGCTAAATTCCTGGTTCCCGCACAGCTTTGTCGCTGGCATGTGTTCTACGACTCTTTCGGCTTTCACCTCATGCTGCCTGCGATCAAGACGTTTCAAAACATCCCTTGGGCCGAATTTGCTTGGCGCAAGGTAGTGGTGATTTCAGTAGCCCTGATGGGCCTCAGTGCTTGTTCCCCGAAATATTTAATTGTTCAAGGCGTTGCCAACGAATTGGCCGCGCAAGGGCAGGCACCTGAAGACGATCTGGTGCTCGCGCGGGAAGCCAGTGCCTTCTACCTCAAACTGTCTGAGTCAGTGCTTCGTGAGGCACCGGACAATGCCGAGCTTGCCGAGGCTGTTGCCGCTGGATTTACCCAGTATGCCTATGCGTTTGTGTGGTTTGAGGCGGAAAAGCTTGACGCCAAGGACTCCAGAGCGGCGCAGGGGTTGCGTGAACGTGCAGCCCGCCTTTACATGCGCGCGCAGCGCCATGCCATGGCTGTGCTGGAGCGCTCACAGCCCGGTTTTCGCAAAGCCCTGGAGAGCAACAACCCGGCAAACCGTCCGGCACTGAACGACGCGCACGTCGGCCTGGCGTACTGGGCTGCAGCGTCCTGGGGCGGATTTATCGCGTTGTCCAAAGACAGCCCGGACGCCGTGGCCGACCTGCCTTTGGCGGTGCGCCTGGCCCAAATGGCCTATGCCAAGGAACCGGCCCATGGCAAGGGTGCACTGGCCAGTCTGATGGGAACGTTTGAGACCGCCCGGGCAGGCGGCTCGGTCGCCCAGGCACTGATCTACTTCGATGAGGCCATTGTTTTGGGTGCACAGGTGAGTGCCGGACCTCTGGTCGCCAAGGCGGAAGGCATTGCGCTACCTGCCGGCAACCGCGCCGAGTTTGAAGCGCTGCTGCGCTCGGCACTGGCGGTAAGCACCGCGCACCCCGACATGCAAAACGCGGTCATGCGCGAACGTGCACTCTGGCTACTGGCGCAGGTCGATGACCTGTTTTAACAATTGACTTTGCTGACGCTCTCTATGAAAAAACTGACTGCGGTAGTGACGCTTGCACTGGGTGTCTTGACATCCACGTTGGCCTTTGCGGCTGACATGCAATTGCGCATCGGCTCACTGGTACCCAAGAACTCGCTGTACCACCGCCAGCTGATGGAGATGGGCGAAGCCTGGCGTAGCGCGCAAGGCGGGGCATCCAAATACGTGGTGTACCCCGACGGCAGCCAGGGCGGCGAAGCGGAAATGGCACGGCGCATGCGCATTGGTCAGTTGCAGGGGGCACTTATGTCGATTGTTGGATTGAGGGAAATTGAGCCGACTGTCGCCGCCCTGCAAAACCTGCCGCTGCTGTTCAGGAGTTGGGAAGAACTGGACTATGTGCGGGAAAAAATGCGCCCGGCCATGGAGAAGAAGTTCCTTGACAAGGGTTTTGTGGTGCTGGCCTGGGGTGATGCGGGCTGGGTACGCTTCTTCTCCAAGGAAGCAGCTGTGCGACCGGATGACTACAAACGCATGAAGTTCTTTGCCTGGGGTGCTGAGCTGGAACAACAGGCCATCATGAAAAGCCTGGGTTACACCCCCGTGCCCCTGGAAACCGCAGATATTCTGCCTTCGATCCAAACCGGCATGATCAACGTGGTGCCGTCCACCCCCTATTTCGCCCTGGCCAGCCAGATCTACAACACCGCGCCCCACATGCTGGAGATCAACTGGGCTCCTATTGTGGGTGCCATGGTTCTGACGACCAAGGCCTGGGAAGCCATGGCCCCTGCCGCACAGCAAGCCCTTCGCACCACGGGCGAAAAGGCGGGTGTGCAATTGCGTGCCCAAGCCCGCCGTGAAGTGGACGAGGCGGTACAAGCCATGAAAAAACGTGGTCTGATCGTGCACACGCCGTCTGCCAAAGAGGCGCAGGAATGGAACGATCTGGCCGACAAACTTTATCCGCGTATCCGTGGCACCATGGTGCCGGCAGACACCTTTGATGAGGTGTTTAAGCACGTCAAGGCCTACCGCCAAACCCCGGGCAAATAGACGTGGCGCGTCTGGTCTGGGACAACCTGCGCCAGCTGGACGCGATTCTGGCGTCGTGCGCGCTGGTATTGATGAGCTTGATTCCGCTCATCGAAATCCTAGTGCGGCCGATGGCTGGCAGCGGCATCGAAAACGCGCCCGCGGTGGTGCAGCACCTGGGGCTGGCCATGGCCATGTTTGGTTCGGTGGCCGCCTTGCGACACGGACACCTGAGCACCTTTGGCAGCGGCTTGGCATTTGCCACCTATCCACGCCTGCAGGCATGGAGCCAGCACTACGGCAAACTGTTTGCAGCGCTGGTGTGTGGCATCTTAAGCATTGCCAGCTGGCGACTGGTGGACAGCGAACGTGGGGTGGCCGCGGGTTTGGCCTATGGCATACCGGTGTGGTGGTTTCAGGCCACCATGCCGATCGGGTTCTTGTTGCTGGGCGTGCAGTTGGGCACCCGGGAGTTTGGTGGCAGACTGCCCACACTCCTTGCGGGACTGCTACCGGTTGCCGCTGGCATGGTCGCGGCCTGGCAGCTTGACGGTGTCGCTCTGCCCGTGTGGCCCCTCGTCGTGGCGTTGGTGATGGCACTGCTTTGCGGTGCTCCCATCTTTTCGGTGCTGGGCGCGCTGGCGCTGGCCTTGTTCTGGCAAGACGCACTGCCGCTGGCATCGATCCCGCTTTCGCATTACCAGATCACGGTAAACCCATCATTGCCCGCACTGCCTTTGTTCACGCTGGCCGGTCTGGTGTTCGCACGCACCGGGGCGGCACGGCGCCTGGGAGCGGTGTTTGTGGCGCTATTTGGTGGCGGTGCCACCGGTACCGTGGTCGCCAGCGCGGTGCTATGTTCTGCATTCACCGCGTTTACCGGTGGCAGCGGTGTCACCATACTGGCCCTTGGTGGCTTGCTCTTGCCCTTGCTGCGCAATGCCGGTTTTCCCGAGCGGCGCGGCATCAGTTTGGTCACCAGTGCCAGCGCGCTGGGCGTGCTACTGGCGCCATCGGTGCCACTGATCATGTACGCCATCATCGCGCGGGTGCCGATCAACACCATGTTTCTGGCGGGCCTGATTCCGGCCGTCATCATGGTCGCGTTCCTGCTCGTGTTGGGCGGTTACCTCAAGCGCCAGGGTGCCATGCCTGGCGTGACGGTGCAGGCACCCAGCACCACGGCCACCACCGACCTCAAGGCGGCCCTGTGGGATGCCAAATGGGAGATTCTGGCGCCGGTCGTTGCCATCAGCGCGCTGGTCAGTGGCCTGGCCACGCCCACAGAAAGCGCCGCCATCGCCGCCGCGTATGCCATCCTCACGCAGGTGCTGGCGCACCATGAACTGGGCTGGCGAAAGCTGGCGGGAACCCTGAGTGATTGCACCCAGATCATTGGCGGCGTCATGCTGATCTTGGGCATGGCCTTGGGCTTGACCAATTTTCTGGTCGACGCCGGCATTCCCGATGCTGCCATCGAGTGGGTGCAGGCGGTGATTCCCAACAAGTGGGTGTTTCTGCTGGTGCTCAATGTGTTCCTGTTTTTCGCGGGTGCGTTGATGGAGATATTTGCGGCCATCGTGGTGCTGGTGCCCCTGCTGCTGCCGGTCGCCCTGAGCTACGGCATCGACCCGGTGCACTTTGGCATTATTTTTCTGGCCAATATGGAGCTGGGCTTTCTGTGCCCCCCGGCGGGCATGAACATTTATTTTGCATCTGCCATGTTCAAAAAGTCGGTACGCTATGTGGCGGGTTCCGTGCTGCCCGCTTTGCTGGCCATCTTTCTCGGCACCCTTACCATCTCCCTGTTACCGGCCACGGCGACTTACCTGCCGGGGCTTGTTTTGGGTGCCCCGTGAAGACAAACCTGAAGATCAAAACTCTCTGGAGGCTCTGTCCCCGCCTAAAATCGAGCCCATGAGTCACCGGAAAAACACACAAAATCAGCCACTTGCCAGCGCAGTGGCCACCGACGGTGTTAAACCCAGCAATTTTTTGCGCCAGATCATCGAATCCGACCTGGTCAACGGCACCTACGCCAGCCGCAAATGGGGTGGCAGCGCCGGTGATGCCGAGTACCACGCCAAGGGCCAGCCCGAACTGGCCAGTCCTAACATCAGCATGCGCGATCCGGCCATCTACCGCATCCGCCGTGCCAAGCACCACAACACGGGCGACAAATGGTGCATCTACCCGATGTACACCTCTGCACACCCGATCGAGGACGCGCTGGAGCAGATCACCCACAGCATCTGCATGCTCGAATTTGAAGACCAACGCCCGTTTTACAACTGGCTGATGGCACGGTTGATCGAAGGCGGCCTGCTGGCCAGCCCGCCGCCGCACCAGTACGAGTTTGCCCGCGTGAATGAGCGGCACGGGTACTTTGTGGCGGATCGGGCGGATCATGTGCATGGGACCAAGCCGGTGTTTAATCTGGCGGTTGGGCTGAAGGATTCTTGGGGGAAGTAAGCCGTGTTTTACCTTGACCTGTTTGCCGCCCTGCACCGCCACCAGGTCCAATACGTTTTGATTGGTGGGCTGGCCGTGGCCCTGCACGGCATCGAGCGCAACACCATGGACATCGACCTGTGCATCGACATCTCCCCGGACAATCTGCACAACATGATCGGGGCAGCCAAGGAGTTAAACCTTAGCCCGGTGTTGCCTGTGCCATTGGAAACCTTGAGCCAAATCGATACCCTTGAACAATGGCATCAACAACGCAATTTGCAAGCGTTCGCGCTGCGCACACCTGACTTGGCGGGGGTCACGCTGGACCTGCTGCTGTTTCCTCCCGTTGCCCCTGCCGACATGTGCCAACGCGCGGTACACCTGAATGTCTCGGGTGTCCCCATCCAACTGGCCAGCGTGCAAGACTTGATTGCCCTGAAACAAAGCGTTGGCAGGCCCATTGATTTGTCCGACATCGAACACCTCAAGCGTCTCCCGAACCCATGAATTCCGTTGCCACACCCAACCCACGCGACCAGCGCACCTATTACGTCAGCGACGAACGACTGCGGGCGTTTGCCCAGCTCAGCTACGCGCAGAGATTGCAATGGGTGGAACAATGCTCACAATTTGTCCGGCTGGCACAACAGGCAATGGCTAAGGAAAACAAAATACGCCCTGCGGATATTTCATAGGCCGGGCTACTTCGTGGCGGATCGGGTGGATCATGTGCGAGTAGCTACCCATGAGGACGGTACAACCGCGCACAATGCGTTTCCAGACCGAAGGTTCAAGCCATGAAAATTTCATACGACAAAGCAACGGACTCGCTCTACGTCCACCTGGCGGACCGCCCTTCTGTGGACTCTGACGAAGTCAACGACGGCTTACAGACCACAGCGCTATATTGCTACCCAGGTCATCCACAACCATTTTGGAACATCCCATGACCCTTGCCGCTGAAACTCTATGCTCCCAAGTCGTTCAGTTGCCACCCGGAGAACGCATGAAGGTGGTCGAGCGCATTTTGGCCAGTCTGGTCGAACCTGATGCGACGCTGGACGCGCTTTGGGTCAACGAGGCGGATAACCGGCTTGCAGCCTATCGACGCGGAGACGTTCGAGACGTCACCTTGTCCCAAGTGATCGCCAAGTACCAAGTCCACACCAAATCAGCATGAACATTCGTTCGCTTGAGCCCACCTGGATGCGGACATTCCCATAATTAAAAAAATAGGCTGACCCATGCCCCTCTCCTGGAACGAAATCAAATCGCGCGCGCTTACCTTCAGCCGTACCTGGGCTGACGCGGCCAATGAAGACAGCCAGGGCAAGCCGTTCTGGATTGATTTTTTCGAGATCTTCGGCATCACCGACAAGCGCGTGGCCACCTTTGAGCACGCCGTCAAAAAGCTGCCTGGCCTCAAAGCCAGAACCGATGGATTTGTCGATCTTTTCTGGCCCGGCATGCTGCTGGTGGAGCAAAAGTCGCGTGGCAAAAATCTGGATGTGGCGCTCACGCAGGCGCTGTCTTACTTACCCGGCATCACCGAGCGCGACTTGCCCCAGTTGGTCATCGTCTGCGATTTCGCCCGCTTTCGTGTGCACCGCCTCACCACCAACGAGACCTTTGAATTTGCCCTGAACGACCTGCACAAGCACATCAAGCTGTTCGGCTTTGTGGCGGGTTACAAGGTGCAGACCATCCAGCCGCAAAACCCGGTCAACATCAAGGCTGCCGAGCGCATGGGACGGCTGCATGATGCCCTAGAGGCCAGTGGCTACAGCGACCACCCGCTCGAAGTGCTGCTGGTGCGTCTGCTGTTTTGTCTGTTTGCCGACGACACCGGCATTTTTCAGCCCGCGCAGTCGTTTCGCACCTTCATTGAGGAGCGCACCGCTGCTGATGGCTCCGACCTGGGTTCGCGCCTGGCCCAACTGTTTCAGGTGCTCAATACCGACGAGCCCAAGCGCAGCCAGGCGCTGGACGAACAAGTGGCCGCGTTCCCGTATGTGAATGGCAAGCTGTTTTCCGAGCCGCTGCCCATGGCCGACTTCACCGCCGCCATGCGCGAGGCGCTGCTCGATGCCTGCGCGCTGGACTGGTCATCGATCAGCCCGGCCATTTTTGGCAGCCTGTTCCAGAGCATCATGGATGACAAGGCGCGGCGCAACCTGGGCGCGCATTACACGTCCGAGGAAAACATTCTCAAGCTGATCAAGCCGCTGTTTCTGGATGGGTTGTGGGCAGAGTTTGCCAAGGTCAAAAACAACAAGAACAGGTTGTTCGAGTTTCACAAAAAGCTGCGCGCCCTCACCTTTTTTGACCCAGCATGCGGCTGTGGAAATTTTCTTGTGATCAGCTACCGCGAGCTGCGCGAGCTTGAATTGGCCGTGCTGCGCGCCAGCATCAAGGACGGGCAAATGGGTCTTGATGTGCATGGGCTGATCAACATGGACGTCGATCAGTTCTACGGCATCGAGATCGAGGAGTTTCCGGCACAGATTGCACAGGTGGCGATGTGGCTGATGGATCACCAGATGAACTTGCGGGTGAGCGAGGAATTTGGCCTGTACTTTGCCCGCATTCCGCTGCGTACCTCACCACACATCGTACATGACAATGCGCTGCGCCTGGACTGGAACGAGGTGATTCCGGCTGAGCGCTGCAGTTTTGTGCTGGGAAATCCGCCGTTTGTGGGTGCCAAGTTCATGGACGATGCCCAGCGGGAAGACACCCATCTGGTCTTTGCAGGCGTTGAAAACGCAGGCTTGCTGGACTTTGTGGCGGCCTGGTATGTGAAGGCGGCGCATTACCTGCGCGGCGAAACTCCGGCGAGTGCGGCGTGGCCAGCGGGCGCTCATGAACCTTCGGTTTTTAAAATCGCGCCCACCGGCCAGCCCGCACTCACCTCGGGTCACGAACTAACAAGCACCCGGTGCGCCTTCGTCTCCACCAACAGCATCACGCAGGGCGAACAGGTGGGTGTGCTGTGGGGCTGGCTGCTGGCGCAAGGTGTGCACATTCATTTTGCGCACCGTACCTTCAGCTGGAGTAACGAGGCTTCGGGCAAGGCCGCCGTGCATTGCGTCATCATTGGTTTTGGGTTGCAAGATCTGCCCGGCAAGGTGATTTTTGAATATGACGACATCCGCGGTGAGCCACATGCAGTGGTGGTGAACAATATCAATCCGTATTTAATTGACGGGCCAGATGTGATAGCTGAAGCTCGGATGCAACCTGTTTGCAATGTGTCGGCCATCGCCAATGGCAGCATTCCTGCCGATGGTGGCAACCTGATTCTGACTGCCGACGAGCGCAACGAACTGGTTGCCAGTGAGCCTGCCGCTGCACCATGGATACGCCCGTACCTGGGCTCCGAAGGTTTTATTCACGGCGAGACTCGCTATTGTTTATGGCTGGCAGACTGCCTACCGCAAACCTTGCGAACGATGCCCGTAGTCATGGCGCGTGTGCAAGCCGTCCGAGCCATGCGCGAAAAAAGTGCCAAGGCAGCCACGCAGCAAAAAGCAGCAACACCTGCGTTGTTCACCGAAGACCGACAACCTCGCTCTGGCAACTATCTGGCAATCCCCAGAACATCTTCAGAAAACCGGCGCTACCTGCCACTTGGCTACCTGACTTTTGACGTCATCGCCGCCAATGATCTGCAAATCATTCCCAACGCCACGATGCTGCAATTTGGCGTGCTTTCCAGCGCCATGCACCGAGCATGGGTGAACGTCACCGCAGGACGACTCAAGAGCGATCTTCGATATTCCGTCAAGATGACCTACAACACCTTCCCCTGGCCAGAATTTGCTTCGGTCACCAAGGCTGCTGCGCCTTTATCGCCGCACCATCCATCGCAACCCGCCATCGAAACCACAGCACAAGTCGTGCTCGACGTGCGCGCCAAATTTCAGACCGGCGAGCAACCCGCCACGCTGGCTGACCTTTACGACCCGCTCACCATGCCGCCCGAGTTGCTCAAGGCGCATCAAAAACTGGATGCCGCCGTAGACAAAGCCTATGAGGCCAGCGGTGGCAAGAAGCACTACAAAAGCGACGCCGAGCGCGTGGCGTTTTTGTTTGAGCTGTACCAAAAGTACACCAGCCTGGTGCCTACTGAGAAGCAAAAACCCAGGCGGCGAACGAAGACTGTATGAATCAACCCAACTCACTGTGACGGAAACTTCAACATTGCACAAATTGCAAAAACTCAGCCAAGTAGGCTGACACCCTCGCTGCTGGCAGTCAGCACAAACTCCTTGCGGGACTGCTACCGGTTGCCGCTGGCATGGTCGCGGCCTGGCAGCTTGACGGTGTGGCTCTGCCCACGTGGCCCCTCGTCGTGGCGTTGGTGATGGCACTGCTTTGCGGTGCTCCCATCTTCTCGGTGCTGGGCGCACTGGCGCTGGCCTTGTTCTGGCAAGACGCACTGCCGCTGGCATCGATCCCGCTGTCGCATTACCAAATCACGGTCAACCCGTCACTGCCCGCACTGCCCTTGTTCACGCTGGCCGGTCTGGTGTTCGCACGCACCGGGGCGGCACGGCGCCTGGGCGCGGTATTTGTGGCGCTGTTTGGTGGCGGTGCCACCGGTACCGTGGTCGCCAGCGCGGTGTTATGTTCTGCGTTCACCGCGTTTACCGGTGGCAGCGGTGTCACGATACTGGCCCTTGGAGTCGCGCCATGAACTTGGCTGGCGAAAGCTGGCGGACACCCTGAGTGATTGCACCCAGATCATTGGCGGCGTCATGCTGATTTTGGGCATGGCCCTGGGCTTGACCAATTTTCTGGTCGATGCCGGCATTCCCGATGCAGGCATCGATTGGGTGCAGGCGGTGATTCCCAACAAGTGGGTGTTTCTGCTGGTACTTAATGTGTTCTTGTTTTTAGCGGGAGCGCTGATGGAGATATTTGCCGCCATCGTGGTGCTGGTGCCCCTGCTGCTGCCGGGCGCCCTGAGCTACGGCAACGACCCAGTGCACTTTGGCATTATTTTTCTGGCCAATATGGAGCTGGGCTTTTTGCGCCCCCCGGCGGGCATGAACATCTATTTTGCGTCTGTCATGTTTAAAAAGTCGGTGCGCTATGTGGCGGGCTCGGTGCTACCCGCCTTGCTGGCCATCTTTCTCGGCACCTTTACCATCCCCTCGTACGCGCGCCGTCACGTTTGGCAACTGAAGCCCGACCCATGGCGACCACGTCCACCCGCAGCTTCAAAGCCCCGTTCGCCCGTGCAAGCCGTGAGGATGACTTACGGGTCGCTTGGACGTTCTTTGAGAAAGATAAATGATCAAATATGCCCCTGGTCCTCGTCGGATGGGCGCAGACATCTATATAAATCGTAGCGATTTTGTGCGAAATTCAAGCGGGTACGATGCTGAAACCCGATCCAATGCAGAATACAACCATGGGCACCTATCTGGACCTCTACTGCTTTAACCGGACCTACGATGACCAATCGCAAGTGCGGGTTCGCCTAGAGACCGAGGCCAAGCTGTCGCTATAAGACAAGGTTCGCAGCGGCGAATACGCGCTGGTCTGCTGTGTTGGATTTGGAGAATTCAAAAAACCCCTTCGTGGAGCATATGCAAGCCATTTCGCAGTGGCTCACTGGCGGCAAACCATGTCATGGCAGGGCCAGAAGTGACGTCGATTGCCGCACCCATTTGCTGGTGCCCACACACACCATGGTCACCATGGAAGTGCTAGATGACATCTTTGCCGAAGGCGAGCTGACCGAGAGCGCAACCAGTAAGGGTTACTTACAAGTTCGCCAAGAAGGGGCACGGCAAGTTGAGCGTAATCTGCGCCACTACAACTTAGCGGTCATTTTGGCCATGGCATTGCGCACCGGCAAGAGCGTGGAGCTCGTCGTTCACTGAAGTTGTCATCGTTAGACTTACACAAAAATAGGAGTTGAAATGATTACCAAAAACACCGCAGCGGAATTTATTGAGGTGGATTTGCAGGCCGACGAGAAGAAGCTCATCTTGGAGGTGGCCGGTATTTGGGTGACGAATGAAACAAGCTTGGCAGATCTTAAGAATGGCAGGAAGAAATGGGTCCGCTTCACTCCGTTTGAGCTGCCCCAGCTCATTGGCGAGCTGTCCTATATCTGCAACCGGTCCAAGAGCGCCGCCAAAGCAGAATTCCTCGATGCGCTGGCCAGTCATCTTGAAAACGCTCTGTCATTCCGCCAGCGATAGTTGCTGCGTAATTTGGGATGATCGCTTGGCAAAGCGCAACATACAACGCGGTGCAAAATGGCTCGGGCGTGGTGACAAACTTCGCCCACTGGCTGATGACGGCAGGAAGTCGAAAGCTGAGTTCATGCAAGCAATTCGCGGCTTTGAAGCAACGTTTGGCCTCGCCGATTCAATCCGAACACTACCCGCCAATTCCATGCTCCCATCCCTTCTAGCCCGTGACATACAGCAAGGCATTCAGCAGTTTCTGATCACGGGCTTTGAGCCCTCTGATGACTTCCTGCACGGGCAATGTGACTGACAGGCTTGGATCAGTCACCACACACCAGACAGTGGCGCTTTTGCGGACGGTCAGGCAGTAGCGGCTTGTTCGGCAGCAGACTTGTCATCGAACATAGGAACAATGGCACCAATACCCGTGGTGGTCAAAGTTTTGGCTACGCCCTGGTTATCGCCCACGAAAAGTACCATGCGACCGCCGCGCTGTTTCAGTGCCTTGGCGTTGGTGATGATGGCGCGGATGCCAATCGAGGCCAGAAAGCTCACCGCAGTCAAGTCCACAATGACCCGCCGCTCGCTGGTGGATGCCCATGCCGCAAACTTTGTCGAAATCTCGTCGGTACCCAGCAGGTCAAGGCGACCAGAAATGCGGATGGTGCGCAGGAGGGCGTTGGAGTCGTCAAGTTCTATGGGCATGGTAGGGCTTTTTAAGTGAAAGAGAATTTTCTTGCTCGCTGCCGCAAAACTTGCCAGTCTAGGGTCCAAGTGTGACAGTTGCGTGACACCAGAAGAGGGGGCTGGAAGCATTGCTTAGCGAAGTGCAAGTTTGCGCTCCAAAATGACAACGCCTGGGTCGGCGCTGTCTAGCGCGGTCAGTGCGGCCAGTTGCTCGCTGGCCGCGCCCACCTGGCCACTGCACAGGTAGGCAAAGGCCAGGTAACGGTGAATTTCGGCAAAGCCACTGGCCAGCGCGAGCGCGCGGTTCAGGGCATCAATGGCGCGTGCGTCACGCTGATGGCGCAGGTGGTCGAGCCCGAAACCGAGCCAGTGGTAGGGGTCTTCGTCCTGGCGCTTTTCCAGTTCGGCAGTGACTGCTGCGGCCTCGGCATCGCGGTGTTGCGCCAGCAGCAGATGGCGCAGGGCGTACAAGGGCGCGTCGTTGCTGCGGCCCAGCGCGACCGCATGGCGCAGCAAACGTTCTGCCGCGGCGCTCAGTCCCTGCTGCGCATACAACTGAGCCAGATTGCTGAGGGCTGGAGCAAAGCTGGGGTCCTGCTCAATGGCGGCCTTGTAATAGGCTTAGGCCAGGTCGTGGTTTTGCTGCAAAAGCGCTTGCGCCGCGCGGTTGTTGTAGTAGCGCGCCACAATTTCTTGCTCGGAGAGCATCGTGCTGCGCTGTCGTGAGCCGGTTTGCATCTCAAAATCGACGATCAGCCCGCCCGCCTGTGCCGATCGTCCCTGCCCGAGCGCAGCGCTGCGCTCGGGCACAAAGAGGTTCACATGGTCGTTGATAAAGTCGATGCCGCCGCGCCGGTCGATCGCCACCGGCACGCGTACCGCTTGCATCTGCGCCGGAATCTCTAGCGCACGGGTAATGGCGTAGGTCAACAGGGTGAGCGAATGGCAGTCACAGCGCTGCTTGCGCCAGGTTTCGGCCGCACCGGTGGTGTGCCCGCTTTCGTAATCTAGCCGTATGCCACCGGGTCCGTAGAGCTTGCCAATCAGCGTCTCAACCCTGCGCTCCAGACTCGGCGAGCGCGAAACACTGGCGCGCAGTTCGCCAAGCAGCACCGGGTCGAGTGCGAACAACTGTGCGCGGGTCTCGGTCACTGCCCCCGGCTGGTACCGAAAGAAGCTGTCCTGCCACAGCTTGGCGGCGGAAAGCGGGGGCGGTCGTGCGCTGGCGCAACCGGCCAGAAGTAGCGTGCAAAGTGCTGCAAAAAACTGTCCTAAACCCATGGCACATCCCCTCAGGTCGTTGTCGGGTGGGTAGAAAGTATCAGTCGCACCGGCCACGCTGTCAACGTGGCGCGCGTGCCGTACAAATCCACCGAGGCGACATCGGTCGGTGCAGTCGCAAGGTGCTTCATGCTGTTCTGAGATGCTCCTTGGTATTCCTTTATCTAGCGACCCAAACCATGCGCTACACCCACAGCATTGGCACCCGACGCTACCGCTTCGAAGACTAGCGGACGCTGTTGGCGCGCGCCAGCCCCCTGCGCTCAGGCGATCAATTGGCAGGTGTGGCCGCGCAGGATGCACAGGAGCGGATGGCGGCACAGATGTGTTTGGCGGAGTGGCCGCTGTCGCAATTTCTCCAGGAGACGGTCGTTCCCTATGAGGTCGATGAGGTCACGCGACTGATTGTGGATCGCCACGATGCAGTTGTCTTCGCACCGGTCTGCCACCTGACGGTCGGGGATTTTCGCAACTGGCTGCTGGGGGACTCGGCCGACACTGCAGCGCTGCAGGCACTTGTCAGGTATTGCGGCTAGCCTGCTCGATGGACTACTGCACGGCAGTGGCGATGCGGTGATTGGCATCAATCCCGCCACCGACAACGTGCCGCAAGTGGTTCACCTGCTGCACAC
>JAIPCE010000039.1 GCA_021738345.1 Rhodoferax sp.
GGGTGCGCATGAAGTTGGCCATAAAAGCGCTGTGGTGGCCAATGTCCAATGCCACGGCGACCTGTAGCGGCGGCCAGTTCGGGTTGCCGGTTGGAATCGCAGCCGCCAGGCTGCGGTAGCTGCGGTCACCCTGCGACCAGGCGACCACAGAGTGGATTGCGTGTGCGTCAAGCGGGCTCAGCGCAATCGCCGGAAACTCGAGATCATGGGTTGCGAGCACCACTTCCCGGGTCGGACCGAGCACCCGCATGATGAGGTCATGGTGGCCAACAATCGCGTCACTGAACTGTGCCGGAAGTCGCTCCAGGTCGTGCTGTGTCATCACGCGCTCGATCACATGCCGGGTCAGCATCAGCTTGCCGAGCAGCGCGTCGCGGTCAAGGTCTTCAAAATGGCGTGCAATCGATGCACCGATCAACCAGCCCAGAGCCAGCAGTACGACCGTGGAACCCGAAGCAAAAAGCAGCGTCAGTCGGGCCGTCAGGGACCATCTGGAGATCAGGCGCAATCGGGTGCCTCCAGGACATAACCCATTCCACGCACGGTGCGAATCAGCTTGGGCTCAAACGGGTCGTCCACCTTGGCGCGCAGGCGGCGCATGGCGACCTCAATCACATTGGTGTCGCTGTCAAAGTTCATGTCCCAGACTTGCGAGGCGATCATGGAACGTGTCAGCACCTCACCCTGGCGACGCAGCAACAACTCCAGCAGAGCAAACTCCTTGGCCGTCAGCTCGATGCGGGTTGAGCCCCGCAACACGCGGCGTCGAAGCAGGTCGAGCTCGAGATTGGTGCAGCGTAGAACTGTGGGTTCAAGAGCGGTTTTGCCGCGTCGCAGTAGTGTGCGAACGCGCGCCAGAAGTTCAGAGAATGCAAACGGCTTGACCAGGTAATCGTCGGCGCCAAGTTCCAGTCCCTTGACACGGTCCTCGACCTGGTCACGCGCAGTCAGGAACAGCACCGGTACCTCTTTGCCGGCACGCCGCAGGGCTTCAAGGACCAGCCAGCCATTCAACCCTGGCAACATGACGTCCAGCAACACCAGGTCATAGGCACCGGTGAGTGCCAGATGCAGTCCATCGACTCCATGGTTAGCCAGGTCCGTCACAAAACCGGACTCGGTCAGACCTTGCCGTAGGTAATCTCCGGTCTTTGCTTCGTCTTCAATGATCAGAATTTTCATGGCGTTGGAACACGCTGTGGAGTTGCCATTGTGCCCTGTGAAGCGCCGGTGCAATCAAAGATAACAAACTTGTAATCTGTCGGTCAGATTCAAGTTGCCCAAGACAAGGCACTATCTGGGCTTGCGAACACATCGGCTCAGAGCTTGTTACAGGCAAAGCCCTATTTTTATTGGAGATTGAAGACCATGCAAAACGTATTTTCACGTCAACTATCGATCGGCCTGCTAGCCGTTTTTTGCAACTCAGGTGTATTTGCCCAAACCACCATGGACCATGGCAAGATGGGGCACTCGGCGCAGCCGGTGGCGGGCACTTCGGTGCTGGCTGAGGGGGAGGTGAGAAAAATTGATCTGCAGGCACAGACCATCACACTCAAGCACGGCGCGATCAAAAACATCGATATGCCGGCGATGACCATGCCCTTCAAGGTCGCGAATCCGATATTTCTGACCCAGACCAAGGTCGGCGACAAGGTCAGGTTTTCCGCCGACATGCCTAGTGGCGTGCTGACCCTGACCCGCATCGAGTTGGCGAAATGATTCGCCGGGCAGGTTCCAAGGTTCGTCTGATGGTCTGGGCGCTGTCCCTGACCGTCTGCGCTGCGGGTGCCCAGACTGGTACCGCCGGCCCGTCCAGCAGCGGCGACGCGCATCCCGGGGCAACACTGGACAGCCTGCTGTTGGAGGCGCGAGCGCGCAATCCAGAGCTGGGTGCAATGCAACATGAGGTACGGGCGGCCAACGAAAGGCTTGAGCCAGCCGGTGCACTGGCCGATCCCCGGTTCAAAATGGAGCTGCAGGATGTCACCAAGTCCGGAACGCAGACGCCGGCCCTGTTTCCTTCGGATGTGGGTGCCACCGAGTACTCGCTGACCCAGGAGCTGCCCTGGTCCGGCAAGCGCGCGCTCAAACGCGACATCGCCGATCAGGATGTGCTGGCGGCCCAGGGGCGCTCACGCCTGACCTGGGTCGAGTTGGCTGCCCGCACCAAGGCGGTCTTTGCCCAACGCTATCTGGTGCAGGGTAATCAGAAACTGGTGGGCGAAATGCTCGAACTGATGCTGCAATTGGAGCGGGTCATGCAGGTACGCTATGCCGGTGGGCTGGCGGCTCAGCAAGACATTACCCGCATTCACGTGGAACATACCGCCATGCGCGCCGAACTGGTCAGCCTGGCCAGTGAGTGGCGCCAATCGCAGGCCAGCCTGAATCGGCTGCTGGGGCGTGCGCCTGATGCGCCGTTGGCCGCACCCGAGCGCCTGCGTGCCTTGCCCGAGCCAGCGCAACTGAATTTTGCCGCCCTGTCCGAGCGGCTGCGCCATGCCAACCCCCAGATTTTTGTCGAAGTCGCGCGTGTCAGGGCGGCTGAAAAAGCGCGCGACCTGGCATACAAGGCCCGTTACCCCGACTTTGTGGTAGGCATCAGCGCCATGCAACGCCAGGGCGACTTCAAAGAGTGGAGCCTGATGCTTGAGCTCAATCTGCCTGTGCGTGACAGCGTGCTGCGGTCGCAGGAGCGTGAGTCCGAGGCCATGCTGGCGGCGGCACAGGCGCGCTCAGAAGCGGCTGCCAACCAGGCCTTGGCGGAACTTGCCGAAAACCTGAGCGCGCTGGAAGCCGCTCAACAGACAGCGCATTTGATGACCTACAGCCTGATGCCGCAGGCGGAACTGACCTGGCAGTCTGCACTGGCTTCCTATGAAAACGGCAAGGGCGAATTTGCCATGCTGCTGGACGCCCAGCGGCAGATTCGGCTGGCCCGGCAAAGCCAGCTCAAGGCCCAGGTGCAGGCGCAATTGCGTCTGGCAGACATTGAGCGTTTACTCGGAGAAGAACTATGAATCGCGGTGTACGTGGGTTCCTGGGTGTTGCAGTCCTGGTGGCAGCACTGGGATTGGGCTACTGGTTGGGCGGACGACAGGTCGATACCGGCCCGCACAGCGCGTCAGTTGCGGGGTCTGCGCCAGCGGCCCAGGTGCCTGCCAAGCCGCTGTATTACCGCAATCCCATGGGTTTGCCCGACACCTCACCGGTGCCCAAGAAAGACCCGATGGGCATGGACTACATCCCCGTGTTCGAGAACGACGCAAATCCAGCTTCGGCCGCGGGGGGTACCGTTCCAAATGGTGTCACGGTCAGTGCCGAAAAAGTGCAGCAACTCGGTGTGCGCACCGAGAAGGTTCAACTGCGGTCGCTCGACAAGACGATTCGGGCGGCGGGCAGGGTCGAGCCCGATGAACGGCGCCAATATGCGATCTCGCCCAAATTCGAGGGCTATGTCGAAAAACTGCATGTGAACGTCACCGGCCAGTCGGTGGCACAGGGCCAGCCGCTGTTTGAAGTGTATGCCCCGGAGTTGGTGTCCTTGCAACGCGAATACGCCATCGCGGCGCAGGGCGTGGTTGCGCTGCAAGGCGCAGACAGCCCGGCCCAGCAAGGCATGAAGCGTCTCGTCGAGTCCAGCCAGCAACGCCTGAAAAATTGGGACATCTCGGAGGAGCAAATCAAGGGACTTGTGGCGTCCGGGCAAACCCAGCGCACCATGACGTTTCGTTCGCCGGTCGCCGGCCTGGTGACCGAGAAACGGGCCGTACAGGGCATGCGCTTCATGGCTGGCGAGTCGCTGTACCAGGTGACCGACCTGTCGGCCATCTGGGTGATTGCCGACGTCTTTGAGCAAGACATTGGGGCTGTCAGGAATGGCAGCCTGGCCCGCATTCGCATCAACGCCTATCCCGACAAGGTATTTCAGGGCCGAGTGACCTATGTTTACCCGACCATGAAGCCGGAAACGCGCACCGTGTCGGTGCGCATCGAGCTTGCCAATCCGGGCCTGCTGCTCAAACCCGCGATGTTCGCCCAGGTGGAGGTGCCCGTGGCAGCCAATGCAAAGAGGGTGACGGTACCGCTCTCGGCGGTCATTGACAGCGGCACGCGCCAGATGGTACTGGTGCAGCAGACGGCGGGACGTTTCGAGCCGCGCGAGGTCCAGTTGGGTGAACGCAGCGACAGCCATGTGGTGGTGCAAAAGGGACTCAGCGAGGGCGAACAGGTGGTGGTGTCCGCCAACTTCCTGATCGATGCCGAAAGCAATCTCAAGGCGGCAGTGGGCGGTTTTGGTACGACTGACAAGCCGGCTGCGGGCAGCGCTAAAGCGGGACATGTGGCGCAGGGTACCGTGCTGGGCGTGGATGCCAAGGCGCTGTCGGTCACCATGAGCCATGGACCGGTCGCCAGTCTCAAATGGCCCGCCATGACCATGGAGTTCCAGGTCGCCAACCCGGCGCTGCTCAAAGACCTCAAAGTAGGTGCAGCGCTGAGCTTCGAGTTTGTCGAGCGGGGCCAGGGCGAGTGGGTGATTACCGGTGTCAAGGCGCCGGCCAGTGCTGCGCACACCGGGCACTAGAGGCTTCGAACCATGTTAGCCAAACTCATAGACTGGTCGGGGCGCAACCGTTTTCTGGTGCTGCTCAGCACCCTGTTCATCATTCTTTGGGGTGTTTTTGCCGTGCTGCGGACCCCGATTGATGCCTTGCCAGACCTGTCTGACGTGCAGGTGATTGTGTACACCGAAGTTCCGGGTCAGGCACCGCAGGTGGTGGAAGACCAGGTGACCTATCCCTTGACCACCGCCATGCTGTCGGTCCCCAAGTCGAAGGTGGTGCGGGGGTTCTCGTTCTTCGGAGCCTCGTTCGTATACATCATCTTCGAAGACGGTACCGACATCTACTGGGCGCGCTCGCGCGTGCTGGAGTACCTCAACTTCGCCTCGGGCCGTATGCCTAAGGGCATCACGCCGCAGATCGGGCCGGATGCGACCGGCGTGGGCTGGGTCTACCAGTATGTGCTGCTGGCCAAGGACAAGACCCTAGCCGAGCTTCGCAGCATTCAGGATTGGTATCTGCGTTACCAGTTGACCAAGGTGCCCGGAGTGTCCGAAGTCGCGTCGGTGGGCGGCTTTGTGCAAACTTACCAGGTGACGGTCGATCCGGTCAAGCTGCGCTCCTACGGCATTGGACTCATGAAGATTGCGCAAGTGATTCGTGACTCGAATCGCGATGTGGGGGGCCGTGCGGTAGAAATGTCCGAGACCGAATACATGGTGCGTGGTAAAGGCTATCTGCGCGGGCGCAGCGACATAGAAATGCTGGTCGTCAAAAGTGACAAGGGCACACCAGTGCTGATTCGTGACATCGCCCGGGTCGAACTGGTGCCCGATGAGCGCCGCGGCCTGGCGGAGCTGAACGGGGAGGGCGAGGTCGTGTCAGGCATTGCGGTGGCACGCTACGGACAGAATGCCCTGGAAGTCATCAGCAACCTCAAACACAAGGTCAACGAACTTGCACCCGGTTTGCCCAGCGGGGTGACGGTGCAGACCGTCTATGACCGGTCTGATCTGATCTACCGCGCGATCGAGAACCTCAAGGTCACCTTGATCGAAGAGTCTGTGATTGTTGCCCTGGTCTGCTTTGTCTTTTTGTTGCATGTGCGCAGTGCCCTGGTGGCGATTTTGATGCTGCCCGTGGGCGTGTTGATCGCATTTATTGCCATGCGTGCCCTGGGCATGAACTCCAACCTGATGAGCCTGGGCGGCATTGCCATTGCCATTGGCGCGATGATCGACGCGGCCATTGTGATGATTGAAAACGCGCACAAGCATCTGGAACGTTTACCGGCGGAACATAACACCAACGACCGGGCGAGGGCCATGATGGATGCCTGCAAAGAAGTCGGTCCGGCACTGTTTTTCTCGCTGCTGATCATTACCGTGTCGTTCCTGCCGGTGTTTGCGCTTGAAGCCCAGGAGGGGCGCTTGTTTTCGCCGCTGGCCTATACCAAGACCTTCTCCATGGCCGGCGCGGCCATGCTGTCGGTGACGTTGGTGCCGGTGCTGATGTTGCTTTTCATCCGTGGAAAAATCATGCCGGAGGCCAAAAACCCGGTGAATCGCTTTCTGATTTGGGTGTATCGCCCGATCATCGCAGCCGTAATGCGCTGGAAGAAGCTCACCATCCTGGCCGCCATGGTGGCTTTGGCGGTGTCGGTCTACCCGGTGTCCAAGCTGGGCTCGGAGTTCATGCCCACGCTCAATGAGGGCACGCTGCTGTACATGCCGGCTTCCTTGCCAGGCATGTCGATCACCAAGGCCGCCGAGCTGATGCAAACCCAGAACAAAATCATCAAGAGTTTTCCTGAGGTGGAATCGGTGTTTGGCAAGGCCGGGCGCGCCAATACGGCGACCGACCCTGCGCCCACCGAAATGTTTGAAACCATCATCAACCTCAAGCCCCAGAGCGAATGGCGCGCCGGACTCAGCATGGACGGCCTGATCGCAGAACTCGACCGTGCCTTGCAGTTCCCCGGCGTTGCCAATTCCTGGACCATGCCCATCAAGGCCCGCACCGACATGCTGTCTACCGGCATTCGCACGCCGATCGGTATCAAGGTGTTTGGCAAGGACCTCGACGAGATGGAGCGCCTGGCCAAGCAGATCGAGGCTGTCGTCAAGGCAGTTCCCGGCACCACCAGCGCCTTTGCTGAACGTATTACGGGCGGGTTCTACCTCAACATCGAGCCCGACCGGGAGCAATTGGCGCGCTATGGCTTGACCGTGGGGGAGGTGCTCGATGTGATAGGCAGTGCGCTCGGCGGAGAAATGGTCACCACCACGGTAGAGGGGCGTGAACGCTACGGCGTGACGGTGCGTTACCCGCGCGAGCTGCGTGCCAATCCGCAGCAAATTGCTCGCGAAGTGCTGGTGCCCACCATGGATGGCGCCATGATTCCGCTCGGGCAACTGGCCAAAGTGGTGGTTGCCAAGGGCACACCCGGTATTCGTACCGAGAATGCGCTGCTGTCGGCCTATATCTATATTGATATTCGCGACCGCGACATCGGTGGCTATGTCGCCGATGCCAAAAAGGCGGTGGCGTCTCAGGTGGATTTTCCATCGGGCTACTACGTGTCGTGGAGCGGCCAGTTCGAGTACATGGAGCGCGCCATTGAAAAAATGAAGGTGGTGATACCGATCACGCTGCTGAGTATTTTTCTGTTGCTGTATCTCAACTTCCGGCGCATTACCGAAACGCTGATCGTCATGCTCTCGGTGCCGTTTGCACTGGTCGGTGGCGTCTGGCTGATGTGGCTGCTGAACTACAACCTGTCGGTGGCGGTGGCGGTGGGCTTTATCGCGCTAGCGGGTGTGGCAGCGGAAACCGGCGTGGTGATGCTGATCTACCTGGACCACGCCTGGGAGGAAATCAAGGCCCGGCGCCGTGCCCTGGCACAAATTCCCACGGTGGCCGACTTGTACGAGGCCGTCATGGAGGGTGCCGTGGAGCGGGTACGTCCCAAAATGATGACGGTGGTGGCCATCATGGCCGGTCTGCTGCCGATCATGTGGGGTACCGGCACCGGCTCCGAGATCATGAGCCGCATCGCTGCGCCCATGGTCGGCGGCATGCTGTCGAGCACCGTTTTGACCTTGGCCGTCATCCCCGCCATTTACGCGCTGGTTAAACAGTGGCGTTTGAAGCGCGGTTTGGAATGAAAAACGGCGCCGAAGCGCCGTTTAATTCGTGTTGAAATGCCCTTTATGCATTAACCACCAAATGTATATACAACGGTGTATTTAAAAGTAAAATTGGGGATCAGGGCGTTGGATATCGTTACTGCGATATTTCCAACCTTGCCCGAGTAAGAGCAACTGTCGACTGTGAATGATCCCATTGCAGTAAAGGCACTTAACAAGTTTTTGTCGTCTTTTATCGGACCACAGAACTCTGATTGGGACTGAGGTGTTGGGATATTGGGAATGACAATATTCGGTATGGCTGTTGCAGGTATCGAGATTCCGGAAGCCGATGCGGTGAAGGTTATGGTCAGGTTGCCAGTCGTCCCGGGGTTGGTGGTTGTGCTACCTCCAGTCGTACCACCGGTGGTGGTTCCTCCAGTGGTGCCCCCTGTAGATGCGCTCACGGGAGTCAACTGACCCTGGAACGTGGTACCTTTCAACACATTGATTTCATGAATGGCCGCATCTTTGAAGGTCACTTCATACACCGAGCCATCCGAGTCGCTGAACTTGTAAGCAGAATACGGGGCGGACACCGCAGTGTTCTGGACAGGGTTGCTCAATGTCTTGCCAGAAAATGCAAGCGACGTTGTCGTTGCGGTCATGCATACCTTGTCGCCCTTGGTGAACACTCCGGCTACACCGTCGTAGGCCATGGAAATCTGTCCGGTGTTGCAACTAGCCGATGTGCCGGTGCCTGTTCCTGGGGATGTGCTGCCTGCCACTGAGCTATGGGCAGTGGCAAATGCTGTTCCGAATCCAGAAAAGCCAGCCAGATCCTTGTTGGCTGTGGCAGTTAGCATTTCACTGTAGTTTTTGAAGAGCGTCGGCCATGCCTTTCCGAGTGCTTGCAGCACTTTGTCAATCGTGTCGCTAGGTTTGGCTTCGAATGCAGTCGTCATCGGGTTCAAGTTGCCCAGGGTGCTTGCAAGTCCGAGTGTGGTGCTGACGGTGCCCAATGCAGTTGCAATGCTATCCGCAGTCACTGCGTCAAACTTGGGCGCAGTAAACCAGGTTTTTGGCTCTGCTCCAGCGAGCTGTGCCACGACAAGGTCGGTCAGTGGTGTGATGTTGACGGTGCCAGCCGCAGCAGCAATCGAGTGATATGGTGTTGTATTGGCTTTACCGTTGATGGTTCCTCCGTTGACCTGCAAACCGCAAGGGAAAACCTGGTCAGTGGTTGTGACTTGCCAGGTGCCGGTTGCGTCAGTCGCTACAGTTGCCAATGCACTACCACCCTTGCACACAATCTTGACATCGGCGCCAACAATCGGGCTACCTACTGCTGCAGTTCCACCGAGCTTCCCGGTAGTTGGTGTGGGAGTTGGTGTGGGCGTTGGCGTTGGCGTTGGCGTTGGAGCCGCCGCAGTCGGCACGGGATCGCCGTTGCCTCCGCATGCACCAAGTAGCGATGCTGTCGCCAACGCTGCTGCCAACAAATGAAATCTACCGGGGGATGTCATAGCCATCAATTTTTCTCCAATGAATGAAACAAACTCTGCCAAGTCGCATTTTTCATGCCAATGTCAAAAACCACAATCCCGTGAACACGGGGGGTAGCTCCGAAGTCAGTGCAAAATAGGTCGCTGCGGTCGGTTTGCGGCCACTGTTTACTTCGTTCGGTGTTTCCCATGGGTGACTCTTGACTGCACCGGAATATTCTATGTTGCCTATTCGACGTTTGCTTGCGGCGCTGTTTTTTTGCCTGGTGATGGGCATGCTGGCTGTCGCGCTGGCGCTGCAGACCCCCTGGTTGGGGCTACAGATCCAGGTCAATGAGGCAGGCGAGATTCGGGTGCTGGCAGCAGGTGGCCCCGCTGCCTCTCTCCCACTCGGCGCTGTGCTGGTATCGGTGCAGTCTGGTGCGCAAAAGATCAACCTGATCAAAGAAGACTTGATGGAGGAGCCCGACATAGTCAATGACTACCTGGAGATGGATGCTTTTTTTGCCCGGCAAAGCGCCATTGTTGACCTGTTAGTACGCCCCGGCTTGACACTGGTGTGGCAGGCGCAGGGACAAACGGAGTTGGCTCATACCCAGGTTAAGCCCACCGATCGTCCGCTGCGCAGTTTGCCGGCGCTGTTCTGGTTTCAATTGATCGTGTCCACAGCCGGGTGCCTGATTGCGGTCTGGGTCTGGGCCTTACGCCCTGGCGACTGGGGTGCGCGCATGTTTGCCGTGACCGGCCTCAGTTTTCCGCTGTTTGCCATGCCCGCCGCAGTCTACAGTGCACGCGAGTTGGCGATTGACGGCACACTTTTCAGGTGGCTGGAGGCGCTGAACCACTGGGGTTCGGTGATGTTTGGTGCAGCCTTGGTGGGCATCTTTTTGTGTTCACCGCGGCGCCTGGTCGGCGTGCGCTGGCTGGTCGGCCTCTTTACGTTCTACAACCTCTGGTGGCTGGCTGAGACCGTTCGTCTGGCGCCCGATCTGGACTGGGGCAATCGCTTTGCAGTCATGAGCGAAATGCTGGGTGCGCTGGTATTGGCGGGGGTTCAGTGGGTGAAGAGCCGGGGCCAGCCGGTCGATCGTGCGGCGCTGCGGTGGTTTATCTTGTCGATGCTGCTGGGCAGCGGGCTGTTTATCTTGCTGATTGTGGCTACCGCAAGTCTGGGTTTGCTGCCCCCCATGCCGCAGGGCTATGCGTTTGGCTTCTTTTTGGTGATTTATATCGGCATAGCGCTGGGCCTGGGGCGGTACCGGCTGTTTGACCTCGATGTCTGGGCCTACCGTTTGCTCGTGTGGTTGGGTGGGGCGCTCGCGGTGGTCGGCCTCGATGCTGTGTTTGTCCTGATGCTGGAATGGTCCAGCGCCCAGGCCCTGGCGATTTCGGTGTGGGCTTGTACCCTGTTCTATTTGCCGATACGCCACTGGCTGTGGCAGAAGTTTTCCAGCCGTCCAGGTCTGCAACTGCAGGCAGTGCTGCCCGACGTGGTGACTATTGCCTTTCAACCAGTGGCGACTGCACGTCAGCGCATGTGGGACGATTTGCTCAAGCGCTTGTTTCATCCCCTGGAGCACAGGGCGCTGACCCAGGCAAATAGCACGCTGTCAGAGGCGCAGATGGTGGAATATGGCCTGGGGCTGGAAGTGCCCTCCTGCGCGGGTATCGGAGCGCGCATGCTGCGCTATCCAGAGCAAGGTGCCCGGTTGTTTACGCCTGCAGACTGTGCCTATGTCAATGCCCTGACGCGTCTTATGGACCAGGCTGAGCGCGCCCGGGCCGCACAGGAGCGCGGGGCGCTGGAGGAGCGACAGCGCATTTCGCGCGACATGCATGACGACGTCGGTGCGCGCCTGTTGATGCTGATCCACCACGCTCGCACGCCCGAAATGGCCGAGCTCGCGCGCGCCGCCATGCAAGACTTGCGAACCGCCCTGGGGTCCCTGGACCTGCAGAGTGTCCCGCTGGACCATGCCCTGTCAGATTGGCGTGCCGAAGTGTCTGACCGGTGCGAAGCTGCGGGTGTCGACTTGGCGTGGTCTGCACCGCCTGCAGAATCGAGTCGCTGGTTTTCCCCACGTCAAAAAGCGATGCTTGAGCGTACCTTGCGCGAGTGCGTGACTAACGCGCTGAAACATGGCCACCCCACAAAATTGGAAGTACGTACTGTGCTGCGGGTGGATACTTTGGTGGTGCAAATAAGCAACGACGGCCCCGTGACCGATCCGGTGGCCTGGGTCAAGGGCCGTGGCCTACGCGGAATGCAACAGCGTTTTGAAGAAGAGCGCGGACAGATGGAGTGGACGGCCCTGGACTCAGGAGGTGCACGGGTGCTGCTGCGGCTGCCGCTCGACCTGGAAAACACCGATGGAAATACTACTGGTTGATGACCTGTCAGAAGCCCTGGCCCTGATGAAGGCAGTGGCCGGCAGTGCCTTTGCCAACGCACGCTGCACCAGTGCGGGTGGCGTGGCGGAGGCGCGCCAATTGCTGGTCGGGCAGCGTTTTGACCTGGCACTGGTGGACCTGGGTTTGCCCGACGGTAGTGGTCTGCAGGTGATTGAGGACATTGTGCGTCTGCAGCCCCACTGTGCGGCGGTGGTTGCCACCATTTACGATGACGACCACCACCTGTTTCAGGCCCTGCAAGCCGGTGCCCAGGGCTATTTGCTCAAGGACCAACGACCTCAGTGGCTGGCCCAGCAGTTGCGCGGCATCAGCGAGGGACATCCCCCCTTGTCGCCGGCCATTGCCCGGCGTCTGCTACGCCATTTTCAGCAGCCGCTCACGCCCGCTGTGCGCTCAGAGGCCGACCTGACCCACCGCGAGAAGACCGTACTGGGCCTGCTGGCGCAGGGCATCCGCATTGCCGATATCGGCACCGAGCTAGGCATTTCCCGGCACACCGTGGGCGACCACGTGAAAAACATCTACCGCAAACTCAATATCAGCAGCCGAGCCGAGGCCGCCTTGCACGCCAAGGGGCTGGGCCTGATTTGACCGACAAAGTATTAGCCATGGCACTTTCGCTTAACAAACCCAAGCTCGACAACCTCACCAACGAAATCTGGAAGTCTGCCGAGCGCCTGCGTGGCAAATTCAAGTCTTACGAATACCAAAGCGTCTCCTTCGCCTTGAAACCCGCCGATAGCGCGGCCAAAGATTTGCTGGCGGAGTTCTGGCGGCTGGAGAAAGAGGCGGAGAAGATGCTGGAGGGGTTGGCGAAATGAAAAAAACATCCGCAACGGCGGTCATCGTCCAGCCCGAGTACCGCCAGTTTGTCGAGGAGCTGAAAGCCCGGGTGATCGCGGCGCGCATTTCTGCGGCGCGGGCCGTTAACCACGGCTTGATCGCGCTTTATTGGGACATTGGCCGTGGCATTGCACAAAAGCAGCAACTTCACGGCTGGGGCGACTCGGTGGTGCAGAGCGTGGCTGCGGATTTGAAGCGCGCATTCCCGGACATGGCCGGTTTTTCCCTTGCCAACGTCTGGCGCATGCGGCAACTCCACCAAACCTTTTCCAGTGAAGAATTTCTCGCACAGCTTGTGCGAGAAATCGACAAGCAAGCGCCAGCTGACCCGCAAGCGCATGCAATCCAAGGCGACTTTCCCGCGCAGGCTGTGCGAGAAATGGTGAGCGCTGTCCCTTGGGGTCACCACGTCCTGCTGCTGGGTCGTGCCAAGCTTGCAGCAGAGCTGGTCTATTACCTCAAGGCCACGGCCCAGTTTGGCTGGACGCGCGATGTCTTGCTCTACCAAATCAAAGCCGGTGCCTACCAGCATTCGGTAACCGACCCCAAAAGCCACAACTTCACCCTGACTTTGCCCGAACACCTGGCCGAGCAGGCCGACGAAATGCTCAAAAGCACCTACAGCCTGGAGTTTCTGGGCCTGCGCGGTGCCGTCAAAGAGCGCGAACTGGAAGACCGGCTGATCTCGCGCCTCCAAGCGTTTTTACTGGAACTGGGCTACGGCTTTTGCTTTGTGGGCCGCCAGCACCGCTTGAAGCTGGGGCAAAAAGAGTATTTCATCGACCTGCTGTTCTACCACCGCCACCTCAAGGCCCTGATCGCTTTTGAGCTGAAGGTTGGCGCTTTCGAGCCGGAACACGCCGGCAAAATGGACTTTTATCTGAACCTGCTCAATGAGCTTGAGCGCGGCGAGGGCGACCAACCCGCTATCGGCATCATTCTTTGCGCTGAAAAAGACGATGTGGAGGTCGAATACGCGCTGCGCAGCAAAGCCAACCCAATCGGTGTGGCTACCTACCAGTTGCAATCGACCTTGCCCGCCAAGTTCAAAGGAAAACTGCCAACTGCAAAGCAACTGGCCGACGTGGTGCAAGCCACGCTGGCGCAAGGGAGCAACTGAAAGTGCAAGCCAAATCGTCCTCCAGCCCCCGTACTACTTGCGTGAGCAGCTATCGGAATAGAAGCGTCTTCCCCATAAAGCCCCGTGCCAACACGATGCCCGATGGCGAGCAAACGCTAGCCCAATGGGGGTCAGATCCCGATTCAGGACAGCCGTTAGACCGAAGCACGAAGCCTCCAACGAAATCGGGCTCTGACCCCCATTGGGCCGGGTGTGCTGATGCGGTGGACTTCTCTGCAGAGGGTTGGGCGCTGGGGGAAGACGCGCCGACGACTTTGACGGGGGTGGCGAGATGAGTACCTACGTGCCGTTGAAACCCACCGCATTCCGTGTACTTGCAGCTATAGCGATGGTTGGTGCCTTGCTGGCACTCGAGCTGGTACGTCGTGACGGTGTGCCGGGTCCTGCACATGCGGTGGATATGGCAACCACAGTCAGCGCCGATTTTTCGCAACTTCATGTACTCGATCAGGGCCACATTCCCATGCCTGACGGTGCCAAGGCAGCGCACGCGAGCCAGCTGGTCGCGATGCCGCCCGAGAGTGCGGCGGCGCTCACGGCATTTTGGTTTGCTGGCGACCGCGAAAGTGCGCCTAACGTCCAAATCGCCGCATCGCAATGGGACCGCGCGACGCAGCGCTGGTCTGCGGCCCGCTATGTGGTCAATCGCCATCAGTTGGGTGCGTGGCTGGGTTTTGGCGTGCGCCGTTTGGGTAATCCGGTGGCCTGGCTCGATGCGCAACAGCGCTTGCACCTGTTTGTTGTGGCGACGGGCGCAGGGGGCTGGGCGGCCTCGCGCGTATTGCAGTTGCGCCAGGTATCGAACGAATCTGCGCTGGCACAACTTGCGTTTGAGCCAGTCAGGATGTTGCCGCTGTCGTGGCTATGGAACACGAGTTTTCTGGTGCGCAATGCACCGTTGCCATTGACCGATGGCGGCATGGTGCTGCCAGTGCATTTTGAATTGGGTCTGAAATACCCGGAGGCCGTGCGGTTCGATCGCCATGGCGAGTTTCTCGGCAAGGTGCGCATCTCGCGCAATTTGTATGCCTTGCAGCCGAGTCTGGTGAGTCTGTCACCACAGGTCTGGCTGGCCTTGCTGCGCGACCAGCGGCCAAACGGCAAGATTGGGGTGGCGCAGACCGTGGATGGTGGCGCGCACTGGAGCGACTTGCCTGACCTGGCGCTGGACAATCCGGATGCGGCGGTGGCAGGCTTGGGCATGTCAAGTGGGCAACTGCTCATGGCTTACAACCCTTCGGTCAATTCCAGGGGGCAGCTGGATCTGGGCCTGTCTGGCAATGGTCGGGATTGGACGCGCCTGCTGACGCTGGAGCGCAGTGAAGCGGGTCAGGAGTTTTCTTATCCGGACCTGCTGTGGTCAGAGGGTAATCTGTGGGTCAGCTACACGCACCATAACAAGCGCATTGCGTGGCAGCGTCTGGCACCTGTAATGGACGCTGCCAAATGACGGCCACGGCGACCCACTGGCTGGCGCTGTTAGGGGCTACCGATGCACCATTGCTGCCCGGCACCCATGCCATGTACTGGTGGCTGTGCCTGGGCTGGGGTCTTGTGCTGTCCGGACTTGCGGTCAAAGCAGTGGCGCGGTGGTCGAAGCGCCCCTTGTTGCTTTGGGGCAGCGCAAGCCTCGCGTTTGCCTGGGCCTGGATTCCTGGGCAGTTGTCCCCAAGCCATTGGCTTGGCCTGGCGTTTCAGATGCCGAGTATTAGTCTGGGTTTGATCGCTGCCATGGTGGCGGGTCAGCAGTTGTTGCGCGACCACCATTCTCCGGTGCCGCCGCTTGGGGCAACGCAAGCCATGCAACCCGTCCGGCTGTTGCAGGCGACCATCGGCGCGGCTTTGGGTTGGGTGCTGCTGCTGGATACCTTGGCACTTTTACCATTTCAGGTGTATTCGTGGGGGTTCAGTCCCGCTGTTGTGGGGCTGGCGCTGTGGGTGCTTTTATTGCCCTGGGTTAGTTTTCGCCGACAGCCATCGGATGTACTGATCTGGCTTGCACCGCTGGCCTGCTTCGTATTTGTGGCGCTGCGGCTGCCCACGGGTAATTTCTGGGATGCCTTGCTCGACCCCGTGCTGTGGCTTGCGCTGCAAGCCTATCTGGTGCGGGAAGTAGTCACCACCTTTCGCCGCAAGCGTTTGTCAGTCAGACGACCTTTCGGCTGACACGTTGACCCAAGGGGCATACGTAATCAATACAATTCGAAGATGCAGGGACCAGCAATAACAGTCTGCACCTTGGTGCCAAAGACGATGAATGACTGCAAAGGAAAAATGTGGCAAATTTGGCGGCAAAATCCAAAAAATCGTTTCGCGGCAGAGGATTTACCCTGGTCGAGCTCATGATCGTGGTCGCAATTGTCGGTATTTTGGCGGCGGTGGCGGTACCGGCTTACCAGGGCAGCGTGCAAAAGTCGCGTCGCTCCGATGCCAAAATGGCTCTGAGCGCCCTGCAATTGCTGCAGGAGAAGTACCGTGCAAACAACACCCGATACGGTACCTTAGCCGAGGTCGGCGCAACCGCCAGCTCCTCGGAGGCTTATTACACGATGAGCGTCAGCAACAACGCAGAAACCACCTACACCCTGACCGCCACAGCGGTTTCAGGAAAATCGCAAGCTTCTGATACGGCATGCAACACGATGACCATCAGTTTGTCTGCTGGTGTCGTGACGAAGGGACCGACCACAGGCAGTTGCTGGTAATGGCTGTTTTGTCTGCGGCGCGCCGTCGATGTGATCGCGGTGTCACCCTTGTCGAATTGCTGGTGGTGGTGGGCCTCATTGCGGTCCTTGCGAGCCTTGCTGCGCCATCGTTTACCGACTCTATTGACAAGTACCGGCTCAAGGGCGCGGCCGAAACACTTCAGGCAGACTTGCAGCTCGCGCGAATGATGGCCCTCAGAAATGGCCAAAATGTGCATTTGAATGTGGCAACTGGTGCGTCCTGGTGCTACGGTTTGAACGTAAATGCCGCCTGCGACTGCACCACGGCGAGCAGTTGCAGCCTCAAGCAAGTCAACTACCAAAGCAGTCCGGGTGCTACTTTAAGCGCCAACACCTTTGCCTCCGGTCCGGTGTTTGATCCGGTGCGCGGAGTCGTCACCCCGGCTGGTACGCTTGTCATGACTTCAGCCGTGGGCAAACAGGTGCAGGTAAATGTCAGTCTGATTGGCAAAGTGGGGATTTGCACCCCATCGGGTGTCACCGGAGTGGGATACCAGACATGCTGATTGTCCAGCGCCAGCGCGGAATGACCCTAGTCGAAGTCATGATCGCCATGGGCGTGGGCTTGTTTTTGCTGCTGGGTCTGACGACTTTTTTGACAGCCAACCTGGCGAGCAACGCCGCCAACTTGCAACAAAATTTGCTCAACTCGGAACTGCGGGCCGTCATGACGCTGATGGCACGGGATATCCGGCGCGCGGGATATTGGGGGGGTGCGAGCTTCACTACTGGAAGCTTGAGCGGTATTGGGGTTGGTTCCGACAATTTTATTGATAGAAATCCGTTCTGGGAAGTCAAAATACCAACCTCCGGGTGCATTTTGTATAGTTACGACAGAAATAGCAGTGGAACGCGAGAGGCTGCAGAGAGATATGGATTTATGCTTAGCAACAATGCAATACTGATGCGAACCGGCGTAGGTACCACCGAGCCCGATTGCACCACTGCCGTTGAAAATGGGTGGGACACCCTGACAGATACCAAAATTACGCAGATCATCAGTTTGACTTTTACTCCCACGCTATCGGCTCCGGTGTATTTGAGTGACACGCCCGGGCCAAATATGAAGACACGTCTAGTCACGATCGAGATCGAGGGTAGGTCGCTCACCGATGCAACCGTCAAACAAAAGCTTACCGAGACGGTAAAACTAGCCAATGACTTTTTCAGCAAGGAATAAAGTGCCTAGCAAGCCAGGTGCCAAAGTCTGTCGCTTGGGCGCACGCCCGTCGCGGCAAAAAGGCGTGGCGGTGCTGCTGATCTCGGTCGTATTTCTCTTTTTGTTAACGGTCGTGGCCATGAATTCCAGCAAAGGTGCGATTTCCGAGCAGGCCAGCTCGGGACTTCACTACAAGTACCACCAAGCGTTTGAGGCTGCCTATGGCGGCCACGATTACGCCATGGCGTGGTTGTCCAACCCCAATAACACCAAGGGCATTCCTTGGACCACTGCTCCTGGCGGTGGTGGTGCGGTGTGGGTCGCTGACGCCAGCGTTGCACCTTACGACCAGGTCAATACCACTTCTATCGCCAGCCAGACCATTGGGGCTTTCAGTGTCGCAATTACCTTGCGACGGGATTCGGCCAAGCCCACGGTAATTGCGCTCGCGGCAACTGCCACGGGTGATGCGACGGCGACTGTGTCAAGCATTGCCGGTGAGGTAAGTATATTCAAAGGCTCAACTGTATCGCCGCTGGTTGTAAAAGGGGCGATTTCAAATATTAATGGACATCCGAGCATAGAGGGCACAGGTGTCTTGGTGACAAGTTCCGCGAAACCCGCTGATATTGTTTTGGATAACTTGAAGAATGTTAGCGGTGGTACCGTACAAGTTCAGTCTAACGCCTTCACTGGTTCGGCTTGGAATTACCTATTCGCAATTTCCAAAGCTGAAATGGCACAGCTTGCAAATTTACAACCAGGTGGGGCAACAGCAGGCCCAATATATTATTACAAAGATGTCGCCGAGGTGCCCAATAACTTTCCGTCAGATATTGGTACGCCAACGGACCCCATCATTCTTATTTTTGATATTTCAAGTGGCGATTGTCCTAAAATAAATGGTAATAATGTGACAATATATGGGTTGGTGTACTGCGGTACTGGCGGCGATATGGTAGGGTGGGGAAACGCCAAAATATATGGGTCGCTGATTGTGGATGCACCACTGACAAGTTTCAGCGCAAACGCCGCTTTCAAGTGGGAGACAAATGCGAGCACTACAGCATCTTATGGTGTTGCCAAAGTAGCTAAGCTGGTTGGCTCTTGGAGAGATTTTTAGCGTGCAGGACGCTGAAGTATTATGAAGAAGCCCATGCGACTCCGTGATTTTGGATTCTCGATGGTCGAGATCATGATCGTGCTTCTGGTGCTTTCTGGTGGCCTTTTGACAGTGGGAAAATTTCAAGGGGAATTGTTTGGGTCCAACGCATTGGCCAAGCAAAGAACAGAAGCAACTATGCTCGCGCAGCAAAAACTGGAAGAGTTACGTGGTTCTGTGGTGTGGGAGCTTAACTCCGATAACGCATTTGTCGACAAGGCATTTGATCAGATGGAGGCTGGCCAAGGTCAGGTGACCGGTATCAGTGCGGTTTATGACCGAGTCTGGACAGTGACCGCATTGACAGCGCCGGGAAACAACAAACAAGTGCAAATTACCGTCAGTTGGAAGGATAAGCTCGACAAGGCGCAATCGGTGATCCTCAATACAGTCATCGCAGCCAACGAACTCAAGTACTCTGGTCTTTTGATCACTAGTACAACCTCTTCCACGGTCGCCACATCGACATCCAGCACCAGCACAACAGGTGCGACCACGACGGCAACGACCGCTTCGGTCAGCAGCACGGCAGCTACCCCCACGACCACCAACAGCACAACCAGTACCACATTAACACAGATGCGGGAAATATCAGGCGCCATGATTCAATGGGGCGACGCCGATATGTCCAAATCCTCTGTAGTTATGGACAGCGGTGAAACTTGTACGACGTATATCAGCAGCTACATATGTTCTGTCCCCAATGGGTGGAAAGGCACGATTTCAGCAATTGCAGGGGAAGGAAACGACGGTGTCACCCCCGCAAGCCATGAACTGATAGTGGAGGTTACAGCAGATATTTCGGGGTACGACTTTACCGTGTACAAGGGTCCGCCACCGAGCACGACGACGACAGTGATACCACCGATCACCGCAAGCACCGTGACGACCACGACCACCACTGCAGCGCCGACTACCACTACTGCAGTACCAACGACGACCACGACCACAACGACTGCGCCGACCACCACCACGACGACCACCAGCACGACTACCACCACTCTGGGTAGCTGCACCAAGTCAATCACCACAGAAAGGTTTTCGGGAAGGGATGTGAATTCAGCAGCTTGGGGACTTGCTAAAGAATCCAAGTCGCCAACCTGCACGTATGATGATGATATCAACGCTGAGAAAGCTACCTGCACCATTACCATAACGCCTGCTGGCTCGCAGACGGTTTATATCACCGGATGGAGTGGTGGTTCTCAAAATGGCACGGTGAAAGAGATAAAGGAAATAATATTTACTTGCCCATAGGTAGAACACTTTCGATGGAGATTGAATGGCCCGAGTGCGATTTAAATTGGTGTGGCTTTCTGTGACTTTGGGATGTGGTGCGACGTAATGCAGGTTTTTTGGCAAAACCCAAAGTCTAGGGCTCTGACCCGAATAAACTGGGATGAACGAAGACTGTGCAACTTCAGCGCCTCCATGAACCCGCAGTTATTGGGGTCAGAGTCCAAAAAGACCTGCCCTTCGGGCATCCCTGCGGGCGCTTTGCGGTCTTATTGGAATCTGACCCCAATAACCGCTAGCCACCGCGCCTTGCCTCCCCGTCACCTTGAGTCGCACCCGAATAGTCCTATGTGTTTGCGAGATGTTTATCAATGCGCTCATCCATGTACGCTTTTAGATTTGTTTTTATTCTTTTGTGCTCCCTGTCACTCGGAGCGAGTGCTGGAAGTATCTCGTTTCGCTTGTCCTTGCAGTCCCAGCAACTCACGCTCAGCAATGCGGGGAACAGTACGGCGTTTTATCCGACGGTATTTACGATAGAAGCTGACAAATGGACACCACTTTTCCCGCCCATTGGAGCACGGACCCAAACCCAGCTTGCCCCGGGTGAGAGCGCCGAGTTCGTTTGGCCGGTGAGTCAGGCCAAGAATAAGGGGGACCGGTTGATAGATATCAGACCCTATCTGGTACGTTATTTTGACCAGGCAGGCGTGGGCTTCAGCCGGATATTTTTCTTTAACCCACCGCCTGATGCAAGTTCCAAGCTTCAGGTGCGTCGCCTGGATCGCACGATTGAAATCATGCGACCTGAATCAGACACTGTCCGTTCGACCTGGGTCTTGTGGGCGCGACAAGGTGGTATTGCTGATATCGGCGCGGGTTTCGCGGTCGAAGCGGTGCGCCCCTCAGCGAAGCGGATTGACTGGTCGCAGGGTGCGTCATCGGTCCTTGTGTATACCGGTCCTGTGCATGAGTCCATTACATTGGTTCATGCGACGCCGCAGGGGTATCGCCTGCAAATAGCCAAGTTAGAAGATGAAATTGACATGCGGCAACGCAGCCGCTGGCTGGATTGGGGAGCTCTTTTTTATGCTTTGGCTTTTTGTCTATTTGCCGCTGCCATCGGCTTGCTTGCAAAGTCGCGCAGCTTGGTGAAAATTCCGACAAGGCGAACATGAGGTTTACCAACCTGCGCGCGATGACCCAGAAAATGGGCTTGACGCTGTGGTCTTCTCGACAGACCTGGGGTTTCTGTCTGCTATTGACCCTTATTGCAGCAATGCTGATTGCCAGCACCTTGGGGATTCATTTTCTCAATTCAGATAACCTGCCGACCGGTGGCGATACCGCCTCGCATATTCTCTATGCAAAGTTGTATTCCGACGAATTTCTCTGGTCGGGCCAGTTTTTGCCCTGGATGCCAGAGGTATTTGCCGGTTTTCCCTTTCTGTCGTATTACTTTCCCTTGCCATTTATTGTCATTTCACTACTGGCAAAACCCATAGGTTTTGCTGCGGGATTTAAATGGGGTGCCTTTTTGGCATGCATGCTGCTGCCCGGGGCGGTTTTGGCTGCCAGCAAAGTCTGGATGCGCTTTGCTTGGCCGGCTTCCTGTGCGGCCATGATGGCGGTGCTGGCTTTTGTGTTGCACGAGCAAAATTCGATTTGGGGAGGCAATCTCTTGTCGACGCTGGCGGGCGAATTTGCCTACAGCTACAGCCTTTTCTTTGGAGTTTTGGCGGCGATGGCTTGGAGTCGCGCCACCTGGACCGGACGGAGTTGGTTGCTGCCATCGCTATTGGAGGCTGCCACCGGTTTTTCTCATGGATTTCCATTGTTGATCGTCGGTTTCTCGACGGTGTTTCTGTTACTCGATGCAGGCCCCCAGCGCCGCCAACGCATATTTTTGATACTGCTCAAGGGGCACGCTTTGGCCTTTTGCCTGCTGGGGGGCTGGCTTTGGCCCCTGCTGGAAATGCACGGCCTGACGGTCCCTAACGATGCCGCCTTTTCTACCGCATCTTGGCGCGACTTTCTGCCACCCAGCCTGGTGCCGGTGCTGGCGTGCGGGGTACTGGGGCTTGTGGCGCTTGCCGTCCCCGCAGCACGACCGGGCTGGACCGCGCGGCAGGCCCACGGCACGCGGTTTATGGTCTATTGCGCGGGTCTGGCAGCAGTGGCCTTTGTCGTGGGCAACTCCTTGGGGCTGGCAGATATTCGCTTTTTTCCCATGGTGTGGTTGTTTGGTGGCGTTGCCTGTGCCTGGGTCTTTGGTCAATGGCTGGACAAATTGCAGGGGCCGTGGGTCAGTGGTCTGATGACGGCGGCGCTTTGCCTGGCGATGCTGGGGTGGCTGGGTGGCCAGGTCAAGGTCGCACCCGACTGGGGTCTTTGGAACCACTCGGGTCTGGAGTCCAAGCCCCAGTGGCAGGTACTGAGCAAGCTTTTTCCGGCGATGCGCGGCGAGCTTTGGAGCCCCCGCCTGGTGTTTGAGCACGACCCGGCCAATACGGATCTGGGCTCGACCCGGGTGCTGGAGGCCTTGCCGCTTTTTTTGGACCAAAGGCCGGTTTTGGAGGGGCTATACATGGAGTCCGCCATATTGGGACCGGCGGTCTACCAATTGCAATCAGAAGTCTCGGCAAGTCCGTCTTCGCCCTTGGTCCGGTTTCCGAGTGCGGCACTAGACCCGCAGTTTGCCGCACGCCACATGAACGCTTTGCATGCCGATAGCTTGCTTTTGCGCAGCAGCAAGGCCAAAACGGCAATCGAAGCGAGCGGCTTGTTCGATCTGGTGCAGTCGGCCCCACCTTTTGCACTGTACCGTCTGAGAAACTTTGACAGTGAACTGGTTCAGGTGCTTGACAGGCCCTTGCAGTGGCAACCCAGTGCCGACTGGATGCAGCATTCATTTACCTGGTTCAAGTCGCGCAAACACTTGGATGCGGTGCAACCCGTCTACGGCGAGACCGTGCAGTTAACCGATAAGGTTCGCATGGGAGCGCACTCGGTACAGAACAAGCACTTGTCGCGCAACGAAATAGGCTTCGATACCGATGCCATTGGGCGGCCGCACCTCATCAAGATGAGTTTTCATCCCCGCTGGCGCTTGGAGACGCAGGGCGCGTTGCGTATTGCTGCACCCGGTTACATGCTGGTGATTCCAGAGGAAACGCAAGTCAAACTGGTCTATGGGCACACACCCATTGGCTATCTCGGCATAGTGGCGAGTGTGCTCAGCGCGCTGGGTGTGGTGTGGCTGGTGCGACTGGGTTACCGATCGGCGACCGCCGTCGTTTACGCCGACATGCCATCGACCGGGTGGTGGCCCCTGCGCAAGGTTGCGCTGGCCTGGATGGCACTGCTCGCGCTGTGTGGCACAGTGGCCTGGCAGTCGCCAGAGCGGGTCTACGACAGGGCCTGGGCTGCACTGCGGGCGCAGCAGATTGATGACGCGATTCAGGACTTTGAGTCTGCCTATGCCGGGCGGAAGGTGCCGGCCAAGCGGGAAGAAGCGCTGTTTTGGTGGGCCAAGTCGCTGGAGCAGGCGGGTCAGGCCGAGCAAGCCAGGGCGCGGTATGTGCAGCTGGTGGAGCAGTACTCAGGGTATTGGGTGCCTGAGAGCCTGCACCAGTTGGTGGTGCTGGAGCGACAGGGCGGCAATGCAGTCGGGGCTGAACTCTTTGCAACTCGCCTGCGCACAGAGTATCCGAACAGTCGGTGGACTCTGCGGGTCGAAAAGTCTGAGGTGAAGTGACAAAAACAGTCCCTGCAGATGCTGCGACTGATGTTTTTCGTCGGTTGAGCCAATCTTTTGGGAATCGGTGTGCTGTGGGCTTATCTGCGCAGATTTTTGATGAAATCAAGGCACGGCCCGAGTTTTTGATTGCTGAGAGGCTCCCTGCAGCGAATGTCACCCAGGTTGACGCGCCAGCAACCACTCGCGCCTAAATAGCCACTGCTGCGGGTACCACACGTTCTGCAGGGTCACTTCACCGCTTTTGTGGCGGCTTTTGACATGCCAGCGTGCGCCCAGCAGCTGGCAGCTGGGCAGGCACGACGGATTGGTTTGGTCCAGGCTGTCTTGCACCCACACCACCGCGTCAAATTGGCTGAGAAGAAAGCGCAATCGCTCCTCTGGTGCTAGCTCGGGTTGCAACGCCCCGGTATTGCGACCATCGCTATCGTAGGGCACCAGCGTATTGCCGGGCAATATGAAGTTAAAGCGTTCATATTGGCCGGTGAAGCCGTTGGGCACCGCTATGCGTCGGCCTTGCCATTGGTTGCGGACGGTGTCGCTATAGCCGACCTCGGGCGTGCTCAGGGGTGCAACCATGGCGCTGAAAGTGGCATAGACCGCCAGGCAGGCCACCAGACTCGCGTTGCGCGACCAGCGTGGCACGATGCCGCCCGCCAGTAGCGCGATCAGGCCCACACTGGCCGCCAGCAGAGTCAGAATGAGTTGCGTGCTGCTGGCAATCTGCAATTCACCCATCACCCAGCCGATGCGTGCCAACATGACCAATGCTGGGGCAAGAATCAGCAGGGTGATCCAGAACCACACTTTGGGAATCTTGTCCCAGGTCAGTGCCATCCAGATCGCCAGCGCGGGCATGGCCGGAATGACGTAGCGCGCCGAGCGCTGACTGGGCAGGGTAAAGACCACGAGCCACACCAGCAGCCAGACCAGCAAAATGCGCTGGGCGGGTGACAGTTGCAAGGAGTTGCGGCGCTTGAAAGCGCGCACCGCTCCAAACAGCATCCACCCAAGCACGACAAAGAACAACAGTCCGGCGTTTTCTGGGTAAGCCAACAACTGGGTCCACATCGGGTAGACCCCAAACAGGGCGGCGTGCCAATAGCCATTTTCACCGGACATCTTGCCGGCGTTTTCACCCACCACAAACTCATTCCAGACCGCACTCGGATCAGGGTCGATGACGAACCACAGGGCGAACAGTCCCAGGCCGATGGCCGCACTCCAGCTGCTTGTCGCGGTAATGCGCACAGTGTCGCGCCATTGCAGTCTTGGCGCGCTTACCAGCAAGGCGCACCATAGCGCAGCGGCGGCCGGTGCAACCAGCGCAAATGACTTGTAGGCCATGCCAATGCCCAGGCAAATGCCCGCCAGCGTCGCTGCCAGCCAGCCCGCCCCATACACGTCATTGTGGGTTGTGGCATCCGACCCTGACCGTAGCCATAGCAGCCAAAACAGCGGGAGCGAGAGCCAAAAGGTTTCAGGTGCGGACGTCAGATACACCCGACCATAGCGAAAGGTCGAAAAAAAGGCCAAATACAGCACGGCCGCAAGACACGCAACGCGCAGTCTGCCACCCGCAAGCGAGCCAGCGTGCGTGTGCCCAGGCTGCGGATCAGCGCGTCCGGTTTCGCCGCCGCCCATGCGGTAGGCCATGAGCGCCACCAGCGCGGTGGTCAAAAAGGTGTAGACCACGCTGGGTAGGCGCAGTGCCAACAGAGACCAATTGTGCCCCCAGTCCCCTGCCACCATGGCCTGCCAAAACAGCAAAGGCGGCTTGGTGTTGCGCATGTTGACAATGTCCGAGGCCAAGGGCAGCCAGTGGTCCGATGCCGCCGTGAGCCGCGCAATGTGGATGTAGACCATCTCGTCGCCGTTGGTCGGGGCATAGGGGCTGCCCAGTTCGAAAAGATACAGCGCAGCAGCCACCAGCACCAGTGCAATCCAGGGCCATGCTGGGGCGAGACGCGGGTGCGGCATCACACGCTATTCCTCCTTGCGGCGCTTGAAAGTCCAGCGGTCATTGGCGAGAAAATTGCTCACGCTTGCCGCAAGGATGGCAGTGATATTCGCCAGCCGGTAGTCCATGGTGCCCGACAGCAACAAGGTCAACACATACTGCAAACCACTGCCAAAGGCCGATGCGGTGACGTATTGGCCAAACTCCTGCCCTATCAGGCGCAAACTGGGTCGCTCTGCGCCTTCTTGTGCCTCCAGTGTGCGCACCCGGTCAGACCAGGTCCAGAGCCGGTTCCAGGTGAAGTTGTTGATCGTTGCAAGGCTGATGGCCAGCGCCAGCGACAAATAAGGCTTCTTATAGGAGGCCTCGATGGCGTTGAAGAGATATTCGTGGCCCAGATACAGCACGACCAGATTTACAACCGTACCACTGGCCCCCACAATACCGAACTTGAGGTAGCGGTAGCGTTCGATCCAGCCCAGTGCCCACAGCACCGCGCGCTGCAGCCGGGTATGGCCACTCATGCGGCCAGGGCGCCGCCGTCGCGCAAAAAAAGCAATGCGTCGGCTAGCACAGGGTCAGGGGCAATGCGCTTGAGGCACTGGTTGTCACCGTCACAAAAGGTCAAACGGTGGTTGTAGGCCGAGAGACAGGGCGAGCAGGCGATGCCAGACTCCAACACCCGATTGCGGATGCCCAGCGGGCCGTAAAGTCTTCCGGTTTCCGGGCCGAAAAAAACCATGGTTTGAATCGGCGTCAGGGTGGCAAAGTGTCCGGGCCCGCCGTCGTTGGTAATGAGCAGGGACGCCAAATGAAAAAGCATCAGCAGCTCTCGGATGCTGCGCGTGTAACCGGTCAGGTCAATGCACAGGTCACTTTGTACCTTGGACATCAGGTCTTTTGCCAGCAGCGCATCTTCTTTGAGACCAATGAGTCCGACCGCAAAACCGGCCTGGCACAAGCCGCGCGCGACGCGGGCATAGTGGTCCGCAGGCCAGGCACGCTCAGGCAGAATGCCACCGCCGGCGTACATCAGCACCAGTTTTCGACCTGCAATACGGTGGTGGTCTGCCAGCACCTTGGCCCTGTAGGCTTGCAGCTCGTCCTCGGAAAAAACGACCGCAAGCTCGGAATCCACCGGAATGTCCCGAATCGCAGCGGCCTTGTTTCGCGGTGTGCTGCCCGCAGCCTGCATGGCTTCCACCAGCGACAAAAACTGCTTGCTGATGTGCTGGTAGGGGTTGTAGGGAATCGCGTGGTTGATAAAGCTGCCGCGGTACAGGCCCTCCTGGGTGTGCGGTGTAAAGCCTACGCGCACGGGGGCGCCACAGGCAAACGACAGCAGGGCGCTGATGCGAGAAAAAAGTTCGCAATCGACCACGGCGCTCAGGCCCAGGCGCCGCATGTCCAGGCTCACGCGGACAATGTCGCGCAGCAGAGACAGGCCGGAACTGTCGTCGAGTGCGTGCAAATTCTCGGGCCGGGTCAAGCCCAGCAGTTTAGAGACTTCCTGGTTTTTTTTGAGTTGCAGCACATGGATGCTGGCGCCCGGATAGGTCCTGCGCAAGGCGCCAAACATCGGGCCGGCCAGCACGATGCTGCCCATTTCGGACAGCAAAATCACCAAAATATGCTGTGGGGCGGGGACCATGCGGGCCGGTGTGGCCCACAGGGTGCTAGCGCGGACCC
>JAIPCE010000040.1 GCA_021738345.1 Rhodoferax sp.
GTCGCTTCAATGGGCTCGGCACCCAACTGACGCAGTTGACGTCTGACGATTTCCCGGATGACAAAAAAAAGTACGATCTGCAGCAAGGCTTGGCCAATCCAGATGAGGGTCTCCATTTCCTTGATTTCTGCAACATCCCCCGTGACATCGGTGGTCACGCTGATGGCTCCGAGAACGGTCCCTGCGGAAACGCCATGGCAGTCAAGGCATTTGGAGGTTCGATACTCCTTTTCTGCGATGTAAGGGATTACGGCACGTAAAGCGCTGCCGCCCTGGGCATCGTGCAACATTTTGTAAATGGGTTTGCCGTTGGCCAGCACTTCGTGGTCTAGCGCGTCAACAGGCTTTTCGATTTCCAGCCCAGGTCCAAACTCGTCGTTGCCCTTGCCGCGAACGACCCGCAGTTCCTTGATGCCGTCGGAGATGCCTACTTGCTTGATAAACAGTTCACGGGCCTTGGCGTCGCTGATGACATCTTTGCCATCGACCTGCACCGACATCAGGGTATTGAGGGAGTTCATCACCCCATCCGCCACCGCGATGGTGCGATCCTCGGCAGCATGCCAAGCGCGCTGCTCAATCTTGCCACTCAACCAGACTTGGGCAGAAAACAAAATAATGACCAGAAAACCCTGGATCAGCAACTGAAGCTTGTGTTGCAGGCCAAGCCTGGACCACCAAAGAAAAAATCCGTTCATAGCGACACCGTTGGGTTTGGAATGTATTCATTCCCTGCCGCATTATGGCTCCAAAGAGCCCGCCAAATGGGCCAATCTGAGGTTCAGTTGTCCGCTTGATTTCGCCTTAGCTTTGCACGCGGTGCCGCGCCAGCGGTGGATTTTTTGCAAAGTAGGCCTGAATGCCGCGCATCAGTGCATCCGCCAAGAGCGTCTGGTACTCCGGGTTATTGAGTTTTGTCTCTTCGCGTGGATTGCTGATAAAGGCCGCTTCGACCAACACGCTGGGGATGTCAGGTGCTTTCAGGACCGCGAACGAGGCTTGCTCGACCCGAGGTTTGTGTAGTTTGCCGACCCGCGAAATTTCACTGAGCAGTGTTCCGCCAAGTTTGAGACTGTCGTTGATTTGAGCAGTCGTGCTCATGTCAAGCAGCGCCCGTTGCACGACCGCGTCTTTGGACTGTACGTTGACACCACCGATCAGGTCAGCCTTGTTTTCCTTGGCGGCCATCCATCGCGCAGCGCTGCTTGAAGCGCCCCCATGGCTCAGGGCAAAGACACTGGCACCTTGCGGGTCGGGTGTGAAAAATGCATCGGCGTGCAGACTCATGAAAAGATCCGCCTGCACCCGACGCGCTTTTTGCACCCGCACCTGCAACGGAACAAAGTAATCACCGTCGCGCGTGAGGTAGGCGCGCATGGCACTGCCGTTCACCTGGGCCGCATTGATACGGTCGCGCAGCAGGTGGGCTAGTCGCAGCACCACATCCTTTTCTCGTGTGCCGGCAGGCCCGATGGCACCGGGGTCCTCACCGCCGTGGCCGGCGTCTAGGGCGATGATGATTAACCGATCGGTTGCGCCGGCCATTTGCGGTCCAGCCGGTGGTATCGCGCCTGCCCTGGGTGCCGGGTTGGGTGCGCTGGCTGCGGGCGGCCCCGATTTTTGCGCAATCAGGTCTCCCAGCGGATCGGCAGACGCCGGACTGGCGGCGGCTTGCGGTGGCGCGCTTGCAGATGTGGGCGCGGGCGGCAAAGCCTGTTGCATGCCCTGTGCAATCAGTGCATCGAGCGGGTCCACCGGCGTGACAGGGTACAGGTCGAGCACCAGACGGTGCTGGTAGGCCGCCACCGGGGCAAGGGTGAAAACCTGCGGCAGTATCGGTAGTTTGAGGTCAATCACCAGACGCACGATGCTGGGCGAGAATTGCCCCACCCGGATGCCCGCAATGTTGGGGTCGTCTGGTTTGACCTTTGCGACCAGTTCTTTAAGTGCCGGGTTCAGTGCGATGCCTTCAATATCGACCGCAAGACGGGGTGGGCCTGGTACCAGGTGCGGTCGTGCGCTCAGTGCGCCATCCGATTCGATGGTAACCCGCGAGTACTCGGGAGCGGGCCAGACCCGAACCATCAATATGCTGGCACCCCAAGCCAGGTGCGCCCGCCCCAGACTCAGGACCAGAGCGCCGGCCTGTAGTAGCTGGCGACGTCTCATGGGGGCTCCTGCAGCAGGGGCGTGCCAACAAGAAGCGCGACCCCGAGCGCACTGTAAGACGTCAGGCGTACCGCACGGGATTCGTCGAGTTCCGTCACAAGGTCTATGTCCAGGTCAGCTTGGGGTAGCATGCCGCAGGCTTTTTCAGGCCACTCCACGAATTTGAGCCCAGGACCGCAAAAAATGTCCCTGAAGCCTGCCTCCTCCCATTCTCTCGGGTCGGAAAAACGATAAAAATCAAAGTGCCAGACCGTGAAGTTTGGCAGTTCATAGGTTTCAACGAGCGCAAAGGTCGGGCTCTTAATGCGTCCGCTCACCCCAAGTGTGCGCAAAAGGTGGCGCACCAGAGTGGTCTTGCCCGCCCCCAAATCGCCGCGCAAGGTGACCACCGCACCCTGCAGGGACGGGTGCTGTGCCAGTTGCCTGGCAAATTCTTGCGTGGCGCTCTCAGTGGGCCAACGCAGGCTTTTGACGATGGGGGTGTGACGATCTACAGCACGCACTTTGATAGCAAGCTCCGGGTTTCTCACGTTAGGCCTCGGCCCGTGAAACTGGATTGTCCCAAATTGGCGACACCGGCGCCCGCCTGCCGATTGTGTAGAGGTTTGATGATGCGTTGGCAAACCACATATTTGGCGCACCGACTGCTATTCATGAACGAATCTAGCGCAACACCGCCAGCGCAAACGGCAGACTGAACATGCCCAGCAGTGTGGAAAGCGTCACCAGGCCTGCTACGTAGGACCCGTCATAGCCCATGCGCGCGGCCAGCACATAGCAGCTCGATGCCGTCGGCAGGGCCGAGAAGGCCAGCAAAATGGTAGTTTGTGCCGAACCCAAACCAAAGAGCTGAGCCACCGCGATCGCCACCATCGGCAACAGCAGGTGCTTGATGGACAGCACCGAAACCGCCAAAACCTTGGCACGTGCCAAAGCGCCGAGTTGCAAGCCGGCGCCGGCAGCCATCAGCCCTAACGCAAGTGAGGCCGCACCGACGCGCGTCACGCTGGGTTCCAGCCAGGCAGGCAAGGCGAATCCCAGCAAATTGGCGACCAGTCCCGAGGCGGTTGCAATGATCAGGGGGTTGCGCGCCAATTCGCGCAGGAAGCTGCGCTGGGCATGGCGTGCCATGGGCCACACCGCTCCCATATTAAATAAGGGCACGCAGGCCCCGATCAGCACCGCAATGAGCTGTAAACCCTGGGCTCCCAGAAGCCGGTCTGCGAGTGCCAAACCAATGAACGAGTTGAAACGAAACCCCACCTGGGCGCTGCAAGCGTGCTCACGCGCGTCGATCCAATGGCGCAGCACTGGAACATGGGGCAGCATATAAGTCAGCGCAATCCCGGTGAGGCCAAGGGTCCAGCCGGCACCCATGAACCGCGAGGCGCTCCCCAATTCAAGTGGGCTTTTGACGATCGACTGAAATAACAAAACGGGAAACAGGAAAAAATAGACCAGCGCATCCACCTGTTGCCAGACCGGTCGATTGAGCGCAGTGAAGCGGCACAGCAAATAGCCACACAAGATAAGGGAAAAGTCGGGAAAGAGAAGTTGTGCGTAGTTCACCCATCGAGAATACCAGTGAAGCCATCCGGGAACAGACTCCTGCAACGCGAGTCGCCCAAATGGGGTCGGACAGGGCCGACTCATTCCCGGAACATCGACGCAGACTCGTCTGGGTTACGATAAGGTGCTTTTGTCGATCAATAACTATTGTTGGAGTCATTTTCTATGTTGCGTCGCAGTCTATTGGTTTTCAGCCTCAGTGCAATATCTGGTATTGCAATGGCTCAGGCCTATCCCAACCGGGTAATCAAGCTCCAGGTGCCGTTTGCCCCGGGTGGCACCACCGATATCATTGCCCGGACCATTGCCGACCCCTTGGGAAAGGCGCTGGGTCAGAGCGTCATCGTTGAAAACAAGGCCGGTGGCGGTGGCGTGGTGGGGGCCAGTGAAACTGCCAAGGCAGCGCCAGATGGTTACTCCCTGGGCATGGCCACCGTGTCGACCACTGCTGCCAACCCGGCCATCAATCCCAAGATTCCCTACAACCCCCTGACCGATTTCACACCGATCATCAACGTGGCTGCGACGCCCAACCTGATTGCAGTGCACCCGAGCTTTCCAGCCAAGGACTACAAGGCCTTCATGGAAGTCGTCAAGAGCAAGCCCGGGCAGTACTCTTACGCATCGTCGGGTACCGGTGGCATTGGTCACCTGCAAACCGAATTGTTCAAGAACCTCTCGGGAACCTTCATCACCCACATTCCCTACCGTGGGGCGGGTCCCGCCTTGAACGACACGGTGGCTGGTCAGGTTGCCATGATCTTTGACAACATCCCCTCGGCCTTGCCCTTTGTCCAGGCTGGGCGGCTGATTCCCATCGTGGTCGCTGCACCGCAGCGTCTGGCGCAGTTTCCGAATGTCCCGACTTTCAAGGAAGTCGGGTTGGAGCCTGTGAACCGCATGGCCTACTATGGCATTTATGGTCCCAAGGGCCTGCCCCGGGATGTGGTTGACAAGGTCAATGCGGCAGTGCGCAAGGCACTGGAAGACCCGGCCGTGAAAAAGCGCATCGAAGACACTGGGTCGCTCATCATTGGTAATACACCTGAGCAGTTTGGCGCGCAGATCAAGGCCGAGTATGAGGTCTACAAAAAAGTGGTGGACTCGGCCAAGCTGCGGCTGGAATGAGCGCTGGGCCGGCAGAGGGCCGGGTCGGTGGCGTTGACGCGTTTATCGACGCACTCTGGCTGGAAGAAGGCCTGTCCAACAACACTTTGCAGGCCTATCGACGCGATTTGGTCGCGTTCGAATCCTGGCAGACCGAGCGCGGTAGCAGTTTGCAGGCCACCGCCGAGGTAGACCTTAACGCGTATTTCTCGCACCGCCATGCGGCCACCAGGGCCACCACCGCCAACCGCCGCCTCACCGTATTCAAGCGCTACTTTCGCTGGGCTTTGCGCGAAGGCCTGATCCGGGCCGATCCAACACTCAAGCTGCAGGCAGCCCGTCAGGCCCTGCGGGTTCCTAAAACCCTCACCGAAGCGCAGGTCGAAGCGCTATTGTCGGCACCGGACACCTCGCAGGCATTGGGGATACGCGACAAAACCATGCTGGAGCTGATGTATGCCAGCGGCTTGCGGGTCAGTGAATTGGTCGGGCTCTCGATTCTCAATGTGCAGCTGAATGACAACGTCTTGCGGGTACTCGGCAAGGGCAGCAAGGAGCGGCTGGTGCCTTTTGGTGAATTTGCGAGCCATTGGCTGCGGCAGTACTTGGCGGGTCCCCGCGCGGAGCTGCTCGGCGGGCACCAGACCAACGATCTGTTCATTACCGTGCGCGGCAGCACGCCGGGCCATGCCATGTCACGGGTCATGTTCTGGATGGTCGTCAAGAAATATGCGACGCTTGCAGGCATCCATTCGCCCTTGTCTCCGCACACCCTGCGCCACGCCTTTGCGACCCACTTGCTCAACCATGGCGCAGATTTGCGATCAGTGCAAATGCTGCTCGGCCATGCCGACATTTCCACCACCACCATTTACACCCATGTCGCAAGACAACGCCTAGCCGCGCTGCACGCGCAACACCACCCGCGCGGGTAAGCGATAGCCGGTGCGCCTAAAGCGCCATACTTTCGGCCCAGGCCAGCGCCTGCAGGTGCGCCCAATTGATTTGTTTGCTGGTGAGCGTCAATTGCTGGGCAGCGCGTGCAAAGCCTTCATCGTCCCCAGTTTCGCAGGCAATGGTGAGCTCCAGCAATGGCGCGAGCGGGCCGGTGCCGAGCATCAGGGCCTGGTTTACAGGTTCGGGTAGCGTAATGCCTTGCAAGGCGGCCTTCATGGGCAAGCCCAGCATGGTGTCGAGCAACGAAAAAATGCCCACCACAAATGCGTTGTCGGCCTCTTCGGGCTCCAGCACCTCGGCTGCCAGCAATTCCATCAGCCGCCCGCGAATTACCGCCGTGGTGCCAACGGCGGGCGGCACGTCACCCACTTTGGAGGTGGTCATGAGTAACGCCGCCCATTTGAACAAGCGGTTCAGCCCCAACAACATCACTGCATGTTTGAAAGATGTGACTTCAGAACGTGCACCAAAGCCGGCCGAGTTGATAAAACGCAGCAAATTGAAAGACAGGGTCGGGTCGCGCTTAAGCACCTCTTCTATTTCTTCGGTCCGTGCCTGCTTACGCACCAGGTTGATCAGTTGCAGGATATTGGCCTGCGCCGGACGCACCGACTGGCCTTGAATCAGCACCGGCTTGGCAAACCAATAGCCCTGAAACAATTTGACCCCGAGTTTGGACAGGTAAGCATACTGCTCAGGGGTTTCGACTTTTTCCGCAATCAAATGGGCGCCCGATTTTGCGTTTGCCACCTTGACAAACGAGGCCAGTGCTTCGGGTTTCAGAATCGAGAGGTCAAACTTGATGAAGTTGGCCAGTGGTAACCAGGATTCGTAGGAACGGGTCAGTACAGAAAAATCAAACGCCAGGCCAAAGCCACGCTTTTTGATTTGCTGCAGGCTGTTCAAACGGGTTTCGATCTGGTCCACCTGGGAAATCGGTAGCGGGGGTATCTCAAGCACCACCTTGGTCGGGTCGATCAGGTCGAGATGCCCGCCCGCCAGACTGTCCAGCGTGCAGTTGATAAAGACAAACTTTTCGCCAATCAGCGGTTCGCCCTCTGAAAAAGAGAGCAAATTGAACAGCATTTGCGCATCGCTGGAGGCCGTATGGGCGTTGTCACTGACGGTCCGGTCAAAGAGCTCATAACCAAATAGCTTTCGCTCCGCATTCAGAATGGCCTGTCGCGCGACAACCAGCGGCGTACTTTGACTGGCGTGCAGTGGCATGGAGGCCGATAGCGGCATGGATTTTGATACGGGCATAAGCGAGATTCGGGTAGACGCGGTGGATTTTAGGCGCACTGACTGAGTTGGGAGGCAAACCTGAGTTTCGACCCCTATTGCGACGCTATTTGCGCGCCAGCTTTGCGCGACAGGCAGATTCTCAGCCTCCACGGCCGCACCCAGCACTCAATGATTGCGCTCAAAACCGTTAGCTTTTACTACGACTGCAGGCAACTACTGTGGGCGAGCAAATACTTACCGCAACGCCACCCCAGTAATTCCGTATTCGGCGCGCAGAAACCAAATGAGGCTCCCCTCTTCCGCCCGGCGGGGCGGGAGAGGGGTTGGGGGAGTGAGTGGGGAAGGGCGAGGTGCAACTGCAAGGGAAACAAAGCCGGGAAGGAAATTCAGTTGCAGAAAGGCAGAAAGTCAGAAAGTCCCTTCTGCTTCTACCGCCGCAGCGCAATAGGGGTCAGAGCCCGATTTCGTTGAGAGGTCTCGCGCTCTGTGGAGGTTATTGTCCTGAATCGTGATCCGACCCCTTTTGCACCGCCATTCGCGTGCCAGCGTTGCGCGGCGGGTATCTCCTCAGCCGGCGCTGCCGCAGCGCTGCGCGGAGGCTCATTGGCAGGTCAGGCCGCGCTTTCCACCGGGTGCAGGGTGATGGGTATACCGCTTAACACGGCATTGCCAGACAGCGGGTCACGGAGCTGGTCGTCGAGCAAGGCGTTGAGGTTGGCACCGGGGCGCTGGGACGCGAGCTGTAAGCGTGTGCCGGGCAGGTCGTGGCCCCAGCCGTGGGGCAAGCTCACGACGCCGGGCATCATATCCTCGGTGATATGGATCGGTGCCCGCACCGTGCGGGCACCATTGCGCAACTCGGCTTGGCTGCCCTCCACCAGTCCCAGGCGCGTGGCATCGGTCGGGTGAACCAGAGCGGTGCAGCGAAACGGACCTTTGGCCAGCGTACGCAAGTTGTGCATCCAACTGTTGTTGGTGCGCACATCGCGGCGCCCGATCACCACCAGGTCCGGCACGGGTCGGCCGAGATCGGCGCGCGCGCGCTCCAAATCGGCGACCAGTGTGGGCGGAGCAAGCTCGATCTTGCCGCTGGGGGTGCGCAGCATTTCGGGAATGCGCGCTTGCAGTTCCCCGAGGTCGATGCCACCGGCGGCCGCGCTTGCGATGACTTTTTCGAGGGTCAATCCGTCGGGCTTGGCGCCAAACTGGTCGCCATAAGGACCCGTGCGCAGGGCGACTTCCAGGGAGCGCATTGGTCCCTTGTAGTGGGCTGTGGCGGCAATCAGGTCCGGCGCTTTGGCGCCAAACAAACGTTCGGCATCTTCCGCAAACTGGGCGTCGTCGAGCAGACCGGCGTCGGTATCTATGCCTTTGCCTTGTACCAGCGCCGCGAGCCTGAGAAGCGTCTGCCATTCCTCAGGTTGATCCTCCTGCTTGGGAAACACCGGGCCACTGTAGCGTGCGTGGTTACGCCACGAAAGCTGCGGAAAGGCCACGTCGTAATGCATATCCTCCAGCGGTGACAGGCCAGGCAAAATCACATCCGCGTGGCGTGTGGTTTCATTGAGGTAGATGTCCAGACTGACCATGAAGTCAAGCCCCTCAAGCGCCGTTGCCAGGCGTGGCCCGTCAGGCGCAGACAGCACCGGGTTGGTGGCGACGGTGACCAGCGCGCGGATTTGGCCGTCACCAGGGGTTGTGATTTCCTCGGCAAGACAGGTCATGGGCAATTCGCCATAGACCTCGGGGGCACCGCTGACCCGTGCATGGTGGCGGCCCGTCGCAATCCCCTTGCCAACCCCGGGCCGGCCTGCAGTGTTGGCGGCAAATGCGGCTGACTTGGCGAACAGCGTACCGCCGGGCTGGTCAAGGTGGCCACTGATGGCATTGAGCACATCGATCAGCCAGCTGGCCAGGGTGCCAAATTCCTGGGTGCAGGTGCCAATGCGGCCATAGACTGCCGCACGTGGCGCATCGACCAGGCTCAGGGCGAGCGCCTCGATCGTGTTTGCCGCAATGCCGCAGCGTGCGCTGACTGCCTCTGGGGTAAACGGCTGTATCGCCTCGCGCACCGCATCCAATCCGTTGACCCAACCCGCCACCGAACCGAGTTGCACCCTGTCACGGGCAAACAGAGTCTGCACCATCGCCGCCAACAAAAACACATCCGATCCGGGACGAATGAAGTGGTGGGTATCGGCCATGGTCGCAGTTTCTGTACGGCGCGGATCGACCACCACCAGTTTGCCACCGCGCGCCCGCAGGTCGCGGGCCTTGCCTCGGAAATCCGGTACGGTCCACATGCTGCCGTTACTGACCAGCGGGTTGCCACCGATCACCAGAAGATAGTCGGTGCGGGCAATGTCGGGCAGGGGGATGGACAACCAGTGGCCATACACCAGGCCACTGGCGAGTTGCCTGGGCATCTGGTCGAGTGTGGAGGCCGAAAATACGTTTTTGGTGCCCAGGGCGCGTGCCAATTTCCCAAAATAGGTAAGCAGCCCGATTTTGTGGGCCGACGGGTTGCCCACAACCACGCCCGCCGCATTGCGACCGTGTCGGGCCAGGATGGGCGGCAAGCGGCGTTCGATTTCTTCAAAAGCTTGCCGCCAGGTGGCCGGCTCAAAAACGCCGATGCGTTTGATCAGTGGGGTGCGCAAGCGGTCCGGGTCTTCGTGCAAATCCTTGAGCGCCACTGCCTTGGGGCAAATATAGCCAGCACTCAGCACATCGGTCGCATGGCCGCGGATGGATACGACTTTTCCAGAATCGACCTTGATTTCGAGTCCGCAGCAGGCCTCGCACAGCGGGCAAATACGGTGGTGGGTGGTTTCAGTCATGGGCGACGGCAGGCCTCAGGGTTTGTCCAGCAGGGTTGATTCAAGAAATTTGACGGTCGCATAAAACTCGTAATCGGCATTCACCTTGCGCCGAAAACCGTGCCCTTCGTTGTCTGCCAGCAAATACCACACGGGCGCACCATTCTTGCGCACCGCAGCAACCATTTGCTCGGCTTCGGTATACGGAACCCGGGGATCATTCTTGCCCTGCACTACAAACAGGGGTTTTTTGATGGCCGAGGCATTGTTCAAGGGCGCAATTTTTTCCTGAAAGGCGCGCATGGCCGGGTCGCGCTCGTCGCCATATTCGACGCGACGCAGGTCACGGCGGTAACTCTCGGTGTTGTTCAAAAAGCTGACAAAGTTGCTGATACCCACCACGTCAATTGCGCCGCGAATCAGGTCGCCGTAGTCAACCGCAGTGGCCAGGCTCATATAGCCGCCATAGCTGCCACCTGCTACCACGATGCGTGTGGCGTCGAGCCGCGGGTGGCTGGCCACCCACTGCAGGAAGGCACCGCCGTCCTTGACCGAATCCTTGCGTTTGAAACCGTTGTCGAGCTCCATGAAGCTCTTGCCAAAGCCACTGGAACCGCGCACATTGGGCCGAAGAATCGCGATGCCCATCTCGTTGAGAAAATAGTTCCAGCGCCCCATGAAGTGCACCGTGGACTGGCCCTCAGGGCCACCATGGAAGTCGACCTTCACGGGACGTTTGCCGGCAAATTTTTTCGCGTCGGGCAAGTAGAGCCAGCCACTGACGGGCAGGCCGTCAAAGCTCTTGATCGATACCAGTTCCGGACTGACAAAGCGCTCGGGGTCAACGCCCGCTGGAAACCGCGCCTGGGTCCAACGTTCGGACTTTCCGCTCGCCACATCAAGGCTGTACACATCGCCCGGGCTTTGTGGCGAATTCAGTGCATAGGCAAACTCGGCCTGGGACTTGGTATGCCAATCCATATGGCTGATCGAACCCGCTGATAGCGTGGGACGGGGCAGTTCAGCGCCCGTAGTGGCATCGAAGAGGTGCAGTTGGTCCTGCCCATTGGCATTGACCACGGCCAACAGCCGTTTGCCGTCCTCAGAAAGACTGAAGCTGTCAATGTCCCAGGGAATGTGGCGCGACAAGACCTTGAGCTCCTTGCTTTGAAGCCCATACACCGCAAGCTCGGAGAATTCGCCCCCCTGGTTGGTGGTCAGGAACAGTCGCTGCTGGTCCCGGCTCCACTCCACGCCCGAATAGCCGGCGGCTGACGCCCCTTCTTTGGGGAGTATTTTGCTGCGCTGACCGGTCTTTGCATCGATCAGGTAGACGTCCGAGTCATTCGGCGTGCGGTACTGCACGGCAGCTAGCTGGGTGTCGTCCGGTGAGAAACGGAATGCACCCCAGCCGCCCCCTGGCAGCTCGGTCAACCGGGTCTGGCGTGCGGGCTGCATCGGGTCGACCAAGTTCAGGGTCAAGGCGATGCTGTCGCGTTTGCCGCCCTGGGCCGTTTTGTCCAGCGGAATCGAGCGAATCAGTGCTCGGTCGCCCCTGCGGGTCCAGGTGAAACCGCTGCGTTGGTCGGGCGCGGACAGCAGCGTGGTTTGCCGGCTGTCCAGGTCAAGGCGGTAGACCTGCGTCGCCTCGTTACCACCGGTGTCACGCGAGATCAACAGGTACCGGCCGTGTACCGGCTCAAAGGCCGCGGCCGACACCGGCTCGGAAAAATCGCTCACTTTTTCGAGCGCGCCACCAGGTTCGCGCAGGGTATAGAGTTGCGCCAGGTTGGCACCCGCCTCGCGGTGGCGCACCAACATGGTTCGCGTGACCGGGTGCCATTGCACAAAGCCGAAGCCCCGAAAGTCGGTGTACAGACCCACTTTGTCTGCGATTGCCTGTGAGATGGCAGGCATGCCGTCTGTTCTAAGGTTGGGATTCGGAGCGACGCTGTCCTGTGCAGAAACCAGGCCGGTACACATTGCCAACAACGAAAGCAGGAAAACACGCAACATCTGGGGGCTCCATGGAATGGGAAATGTGCTGCGCATTATCACGGAGTGCCGCCGATCGTGCTGTTTTGGTTTTATCATTCGGGCAACAGGAGTAAACCATGCGAAGACAAGTCAGCGTCAGCTTCAAGAATAGCCCACCGGTCCGAATCGATCTGCACGAGGAGCCGCCCTTGCCGCGTGATCAGGCACGCAACTGGCTAGACGAGCAATTTGTCGCGATGGAATGTGAGCCCTTGCGCGCCACCGGCAAGCTCTTGATGGCCGACCGGGTCGTGGTCGTGGCACAAGCGGCGGGTCCGACAAAGTTTGCCGATGAAGCCTGGGCCCGGGCATTTGCCCATGCGGCGTGCGCGGTGCTCGGCAAGACCTCCGTCAATGTGGACGCCGATGCCCTGGTGATTACGTATTGATTAGCCAGCAGAAGGGCGTTGGGTGCGGGTCCAGCCCGAGCGCCGCTTCAGGAAGTAGGCGATGTAGACCGGTAGCTTCCACAGTGCGTACGCCGGTGTACTGACCAAATCGCCCAAACTCAGCAGGTCGCGCCCGAAAAACAACCAGGTCAGGCCGATTGACAGCGCGAACAGCGCTGCAGCGGTGGTCATCACCGCGGCAGCAGCGAACCATACAGGCCACAGCAGGCTTGCGGCCAGGGTTCCCAGCAGCGCGGCCAACAGCACCAGCAAGTACAGCGCCACCGGCGGAATCAGCAAATCGAGCGCCATGACCAGCAAGGCAGGCTTTCGGGTGCGCAGCGCGGCCCAGGCCAGTGCCGGGAGCTCCTGCATGATGACCGCCAGGTGGCCATGTTCCCAGCGTGACTTTTGCACCTTGGCAACACCGGTGTCGGTGGGGAAGTGGCTGCTGACCTCGGCATACGGGAAGAACTGCGGCGCCTGGTCTGCGCCGGCTAGTTCGATACCGAGCTGCATATCTTCCGCAATATGCCCGGTCGCCAGGCGGGCTGTCGAAATAAGTGCCCAGGGCAGGGCCATGCCGGTGCCCATCAGATGGCAGGCTTGGCCCAGATGCGACGAGCCCAGGGGGCGGACCAGGTTTTTCATGCGCATCGCAAATTCCAGAATCCGGTGCTTGCGTGAGGCTCCAGCGCCGGCGCGCATCAGGTTGAGCATTTGCACCGGCCGGGCGCTTACCACACAGCGTTGAGCAATCGCCTGCACGGCGCCCGCGGACACCGTGCAATCGGCGTCCACCACCAGCACCACATCGGGCGGGTCTGCACGCAGATGTTCCACCCCGAACGCCAGGGCGTAGCCTTTGCCGCGGTGCCTGGCGTCGGTGCGCTCCAGGACCTCGGCACCGGCCTGGCGCGCTAGTGCTGCGGTATCGTCGCTGCAGTTATCTGCCACCACCAGCAACCGGTCCAAGGGTCCAAGCTGCGCCCGCAGGCAGGCAATGGTGGGCAGCAAGTGGGTGGATTCATTGTGTGCGGGTACCAGTACCGTTGTCCGTGTGGGCGGTCGCTTGGCAACAACATCTTTGGTTCCAGCAACGTCGCGCAAGGCGAGGGCAGCCAGTGTCAGTATCAGCAGCGACAAAGCAGGAATTGCAATCGGCAAGACTGCCAGTGCCAGTAGGGTTTCTATCATCTCGCTTTCCTTGGTTGTACGCACTTGCAGTCATCGGGTGCGCTGCAGCGATTGGAGCAAAGGGCCGGGGCCAATGTGTGTCGAGATTGCAAACCTTCGCGCGCCCATGCTGACCGCACAGTTCACAGTTTTGTCACGCTGTTTTGGCGCCAATCCGTAGCATTACGGTCCATGCAATCACACCTCATTTCTCGCACTGCACATCTGGTAGCCACCACCTTGCTGGCGGCGCTAGCCGGTTGCGCCGGACCGTCTGCTCTGCCCGGGCCTGGCGTCGACGCCTCGGTCATCAATCCCAATTTCAAACCGATTGAAAAACCTATTGCGGCCAACTTGCTTTCAAAGGAAGACCTGGCTTTGCTCGAAGAGTCTGTCAATCCGGTCTATCGGATTGGTAGTGGTGATGTGGTCAAGCTCAATGTGTTTGGTCGCGCAGAGGTCAGTGGCACCCATGTGGTGGGACCCGATGGCACCATTACCGTGCCGCTGGCGGGCGACGTGTTGCTTAACGATCTGACGCGCGAAGCCGCACGGGACTTGATTCACAAGCGTCTGCAGGAGTATTTCACCAGTCCGCTGACCACGTTCGGAATCGAGCAGTACACCTCGAATCAGGTCACGGTGCTGGGTCGGGTGGAGCGCGCGGGCATGCAAAAGTTTCCGCACCCGCCCACGCTGGCCGAGGTGCTCGCCAGCGCTGGTGCCATTCCTTTGCTCGACAAACAGGCTACGCTGACCCGCTGCGCCATCATGCGCGGTCGTGACAAGCTGATCTGGGTTGATCTGAAGGCGCTGCTCAATGGCGATTCGGCCTATAACCTCCGCATGAAAAAGGGCGATATCGTTTTCATACCCGACTCCTCCGATACCTCGGTCTATGTGTTGGGGTCGGTGCCCAAGCCCGGCTCGTACCGGCTGACGCCCCGCATGACCGTGCTCGATGTGCTGGCGCAGGCCGGTGGTCCCAACGAGGATGCCGCACCCGAGCAGATCGGCATTTACCGCGCCGGTTCCAATCAGGTCGAAGTCATTCCGTTTGCGGACCTCATCGACGTGTCGCGCAAGGTCAACTACGCACTCGAAGACGGCGATGTGGTGTTTATCCCCAAGAGCAAGCTCGCTTCCATGGGCTATTTCATGCGGCAACTGGCACCGGCCATCTCAGTCCTGACTTTCGGCCTGACCGTCGATACCCTGGCCAAGTAATTGGTCTTTCACTTCACCCTGGCGAGCTTATGAACCCCACTGTCTCACACATCGATGTCTCCGTGGTCGTGATCGGCCGTAACGAAGGTGCGCGCCTGGAGCGCTGCCTGCAATCGGTTCAACACGCCGATTGGGGCGATACCTCGCACGAACTGATCTATGTCGATTCGCTCTCCACCGACACCAGCGTAGTCCGCGCGCAGGCGCTGGGTGCCCAGGTGCTGGTGCTCGACGACGCGCGGCCGTGTGCCGCCAAGGCGCGCAATCTGGGTTGGCAGGCAGCGCGCGGCGCGCATATTCTCTTTCTCGATGGCGACACCGAGTTGCACCCCGAATTTGTGGCGCGCGCACTGGCGACCCTGGTCGACGCCAGCTTGTGTGCTGTATGGGGGCATCGCCGCGAGTCCCGGCCTGCACAGTCGCTCTACACCACGGTGCTGGACCTGGACTGGGTGTACCCCACCGGGCGGACCCTGTATTTTGGCGGTGACGTGCTGGTGCGCCGCGCCGCGTTGGCCCAGGTTGGTGGTTTTGACCCGTCGCTGAAGGCCGGAGAAGAGCCAGAGCTCTGCGCCCGATTGCGTGCCGCGGGCTGGGAGATCGAGCATATCGATGCGCCCATGACCCTGCACGATCTGGCGGTCACCAGCTTTCGTGCCTACTGGTTGCGCGCCTACCGCTCGGGCATCGCCTATGCCGAGGTGGCGCAGCGCATGCGCATGCAAGGTGACGGTTTGTGGCAGCATGAGTCGCAACGTGATTTCCGCCACGGGCTGCTGTTTGCGGCAGCGCCACTCCTATTGGCCGGCGCCTGGTGGGTCGATACCGCGCTGGTATTGACGCTGTTGGTGATGGCGGTGCTGTTTGTTGCGCGCACCGCCCTGCGTTGCGCCTGGAAAGCGCCAGGGCAGTGGCTGCTTTGCACGCAATACGCCGTGCATGCCCATTTTCAAAAAATTCCAGCGCTGTTTGGCCAATTGAAATGGCGCCAGGCAGCGCGCCGGGACACCGAAATTGCGCTGGTCGACTACAAGCAGGACGCACCGGTCCGCCGCTCGGGCGGTGCCAGTCTCAAGGGCCTGCTGACGCAACTGCTGACCCCGCTGGCCTGGTGCCATCGCGTGGTGCTAGGTCGCTGGCAACGGCTCTGGAGTTTGGCCCGTTTGCAGGAAGCGATTGGGCGGCGCGTCGATGCCTCGAATGTGGTACTGGGCGCAGTGGAGGTGCAAGGCACCCGCAACATTCGGCTCGGGCGTGGTGCCTTGCTCTACCCGGGTGTTTACCTGGAAACCCAGGGCAAGGGGTCTATCGTTCTCGGTAACGATGTGGTCTTGTCGCGCGGAGTGCATATTGTGGCGTTTGATCGCGTGGTGCTGGGTGACGGCTGCATGGTGGGCGAGTACAGCAGCATTCGCGATGCCAACCACCGGCAGGACGGAGGCGCTGTGCGCAGCAGCGGCCACGTCAGCGCGCCGATCGACATCGGTCCCCAGGTATGGATTGGTCGGGGTGCCACGGTATTGATGGGTGCCAGCATTGGGGCGCATAGCGTGGTGGCCGCCAATGCGGTGCTGACCAAAGCGGTGGGAGACCACGTGTTGGCGGGCGGTGTGCCGGCACGGGTGCTGCGTGCGATGCCAGGGGCACCGGAAGTTGCAGCCGGCGCGCTGCACGGCGTAACGCAATGAGCACGCTGATGGTGACACACCTACCCGGTGCGTCCTTGCGCGCGCGCATGTTGCGGGCGGCGGGCTGGCTGGTGGGCGGCAATGTGAGCTCGCAGGCCTTGCGTCTAGTGAGCAATCTGATCCTGACGCGCCTGCTGGTGCCAGAGGCCTTTGGCCTGGTGGCAGCGGTCAATACCCTTTATTTCGCTTTGGTGATGTTCTCGGACCTGGGGGTCTGGCAAAGCGTGGTGAAAAGCCCACATGGGCTCGAGCCCCGCTTTCTGGGTACCGCCTGGACCGTTCAGTTGCTGCGGGCGGTGCTGCTGGCAAGCGTGGTGCTATCGATTGCGGCCGGTTTGCACCTTGGAGCCGGTGCCGGCTACTTCGCGTCGGGTACGGTCTATGCGGACCCCCGCTTGCCCCCCATGGTCGCGCTGTTTGCGGTCTGCGCGCTGCTGCAGGGCCTCGAGTCGATGAAGCTGGCCTGCGCACAGCGGGAACTGAAGGTGGCCCACTTGGCACGCCTTGAACTGCTGTCGCAAGTGATCGCTACTCTGGTGACAGTGGGTCTGGCCTTGGCAACGCACTCGGTCTGGAGCATGCTGGTGGGTACTTTGGTGGCGAGCGGCATGAAAACCGCGTTAAGCCATCTGTACCTGCCAGGTCCAAGCGCTCGTCCGAGCTGGGACCGCAACTGTGCGGCAGAAATCATAGGCTTTGGCAAGTGGATCTTTCTTTCATCGATCATCGGATTTTTGGCTGCACATGGTGAGAAGCTGATTTTGGGTGGCACCTTGTCGACCGCGAGTTTTGGCATTTTTTCGATTGCCAACACCCTTTTATTGGCGCTGTTGGGGGTATACAGCGCGGTCAACGGCCATATTTTGTTTTCTGCGCTCAGTGAAGCCGAACGTACCGATGCGCAGCAAGCAGCGCGGGTCACGACACGGGTGCAACAGCTCGCCGATGTGCTGTTGGGCCTGATGGCGGGTGGCATCTTTGTGGCGGGTCACTGGGTTGTGCTGTGGTTTTACGATGCACGCTACCAGCAGGCGGGATGGATGTTTCAGTGGCTGGGTTTGAGTCTGCTTGCGATTCGCCACCAGGTGGTTGAGCAGTTAATGTTTGCCAGGGGGCAGCCGGCCTGGGTCACCGCCAGTAACGCCCTGCGCGCGCTGAGTCTGGTGCTGTTGGTGCCGGCTGCTTATGCCTGGGGCGGCGAGCGGGGCGCCATTGCGGCGGTGGTTGCCAGTCAGTTTGTGAGCTGGCCGGTGGCGCTGTGGTTCAAAGCGCGCAATGGTCTGCTGACCTGGAAATCCGAGGCTGTCTGGTTACCCGCGTTGGCTGCGGGCATGCTGCTGGGTTGGTTGCTGGACCAAAGCTTGCGCAGCATTTTTAAATAGGTCCTTATGCGTTTTACCTTTTTGCTTCCATGCGACAACCTCAGCGGCGGCACCCGCGTGGTCGCTATCTATGCCCAACACTTGCTGGCCAGCGGTCACCAGGTGACGGTGGTGACTTGCGCGCCCGACCGGCTGAGTCCGCGCGAGATGGCGCGTGCCGCTCGCCGGGGTGATTGGCACACACTGCGCACCCATTTCACGCCAGCACCGGGACATATTGCCATGTCGGGTGTTCCGCACCGGGTGCTGGCGCACGCTGGTGCCATCACCGCCGCCGATGTGCCCGACGCAGACTGGGTGCTTGCCACCTGGTGGGAAACCGCCGTCTGGATGGACGCATTTCCAGCCAGCAAGGGTCGGCGGGCGCATCTGATTCAGGGCTACGAGGTTTGGCTCGATCAGCAGGCCGCGCCGCGCGTGCAAGCGGCCCTGCAACTGCCCAATACCAAGATTGCCATTTCCTCGGATTTGAAGCAAACCATTGAGGTGCAGGTGGGTCCGCTGGGCATGGCGGTGGTGCCCAATGCGGTCGACCTGCAGCAATTCAACGCAGCGCCGCGCCAAAAAAACACGCGACCCACTGTGGGCTTTGTCTACGCCCATGCAGCGATCAAGGGTGCCGACATCTGCACCCGTGCCTGTGAACTGGCGCGACAGCAGATTCCCGATCTGCAGGTGGTCGCGTTTGGTGCGGATCAGCCGTCCAGAGACTTGCCTTTGCCCAGCGGTGCCGAATTTTTTTTCCGACCGGCGCAGGCGGACCTAAGAGCCATCTATGCGCGCTGCGATGGCTGGCTGTTTGGGTCGCGGCTCGACAGTTTTGGTCTGCCTATTCTGGAAGCCATGGCCTGCCGCACCCCGGTCATTGCGGTTCCGATTGGTGCCGCGACGGACCTGCTAGGCGATGGGACCGGCGTGCTGGTAGCCAAAGAGTCGCCAGAGGCCATGGCCGCCGCAATAATTGACCTGTGCCGTAGTTCCAACCAGGACTGGCAGCACCGCTCTGACCGTGCCTACCAAAAGGCGCATTCCTATTCCTGGAAAGATGCCACGGAGCGCTTGCTTCTGGCCTTGCCGGCGAACTAATCCGGAGCTGCCGCCACCATGCAAACAAGCAAGCCCGTGGGGCGTTACCTGCCCACGCTGGACGGCTGGCGCACCATTGCGATTGCGCTGGTGCTTTTTTCCCATGCCTCGGAGTCGATACTCGCCGCCTTTCCCGTGACCTGGCTCTCGGACCCGCAGCGACTCAAGCACTTGGGCCTGTTGGGGGTGCAGGTTTTTTTTGGCCTCAGCGGTTTTTTGATTACCAGCAAATTGTTGGAAGAAGAAGGGCAGCGCGGCAAGATTTCGCTGCGGTCCTTTTACATCCGGCGCGCGTTTCGCATTCTGCCGGCGGCGCTGACATTTTTATCGGTGATAGGCCTGCTTTCGCTGGCGGGGGTGTTGGACGTGAGCCTGGGTCGCTGGCTCAGCACTGTGTTTTTTGCGGCCAATTACAGCGCGGCCGAGCACACTTGGTATCTGGGGCATTTTTGGTCGCTGGCGGTGGAAGAACACTTTTACTTTTTATGGCCCGCTGCATTCCTGTGGCTCAGGTCGACACGGCACCGGGTCATTTTGGTGCTGTCACTGGCCTTGCTGGTGGCCCTCTGGCGTGCGGTGGATTTCAAATTTCAAGTGACCGGTGCCACGGCCGCCATGTTTTGGGGGCGCACCGACATTCAGGCCGACGGCATCTTGTGGGGTGTGTTGCTGGCCTTGCTGTACGCCGATCCGAGCTGGAAATCGCGTCTGCGCCAGTGGCTGTGTGCTCCGTTCACGGTACCGGTAATCGTTGCCGCCGTGCTGCTCATGGAGTCGCTGCCCGCCCCCGATTGGAAGTTGAGCTTTGCCTGGATTTCTGTCAAGGCGATGCTGCTGCCGCTGCTGGTTTTGGCCACGCTGATTCAGCCCACGCGCTGGCCCGGTCGGATCTTGGAGTCCGCGCTGTTTCGCTGGGTCGGGCGGCTGTCGTATAGCCTGTACCTTTGGCAGCAACTGTTCCTGGTCTGGGATGCCGACCGTGTGCCTGGTCTGGGTCTGTTGCAGGCCTTTCCGCTCAACCTGGTGGCCGTGTTTGTCTGCGCCACGCTGAGCCTGAAGCTGGTCGAGACGCCCTGCATTGCGATCGGGCATCGCTTCGCAAAGAGTCTCCGATCTGGCTGAGCCGCAGCGCACTGCACTGGCCGCGTCGCACTGTGGCCTTACCGAGGGAAAAAGGGGAGGTGGCTTCAACATCCACCATGGTCAGCTTCGCCGCCACGCTTCGTCGACACATCTGTTTGCGTCGCACCTGAATTGCACCGTGGTGGGTAGCTGCCAAAACGCTTGGGTGTAATATTTGCGATCCGAAGCCAAACCCAGCACATCCCACACCATGCCCAGCGTGCCCACTCCCAACCACTGGGTCCATCTTGACTGGGTGTTGATCGTGGTGCTGGGCTGGCTGGCAATTGGCGTGCTGGGGGTGGTGGCCTTGCGACGGTTTCGGTTTGTCGCGATTGTGCTGTTTCCACTCGGTGCCTGTTTTTCGGTGCTGTTACTCGGGGTGGCGATGAGTGCGGTGTTTAGCGCCCCGGAGGTGGCCGTGCTGCCGCTTGGCTTGCCGCAACTGCCGTTTCATTTGCGGCTCGATAGCCTCTCGGCTTTTTTCCTGCTGCTGATCGGCGGCGTAGCGACCGGCGTATCGACCTTTGCGGCAGGCTATTTTCGGCAAGGGGAGGGCACACCGCCGGGCCTGATTTGTCTGGAATACCACGTGTTTTTGGCCAGCATTGCGATGGTGGTGCTTGCCGACGACGCCTATGTGTTCATGGTGGTGTGGGAGACCATGGCCTTGTCCTCGTTCTTTCTGGTCATGGCCAACCACCGCATTCCAGAAATTCGCCAAGCCGGATACCTGTATTTGCTCGTGGCGCATGTGGGCGCCCTGGCGATTCTGATGTGTTTTGGCTTGCTGCAGGCCAATACCGGCGATTACACCTTTGCCAATATGCGGGCACAACATTTGACCCCGTTCTGGGGCTCGGTGGCGTTTGTGCTGGCGCTGTTTGGCTTTGGTGCCAAGGCCGGTGTCTTGCCCCTGCATGTCTGGCTGCCTGAGGCGCACCCGGCCGCGCCGTCCCCTTTTTCGGCTTTGATGAGCGGGGTGATGCTCAAAATCGCGCTGTATGGCATTTTGCGGGTTTCGTTTGACCTGTTGCAGACCCGCCTTTGGTGGTGGGGCGTGTTGCTGATGGCGGTTGGCTTGCTGACTGCCCTGTTTGGTGTGGTGTTTTCTACCGTGCAGGTGGAAATGAAGCGGCTGCTGGCCTATTCGTCGATCGAAAACATCGGCCTGATCTGCACTGGCATGGGTTTGTCGCTGTTGTTTTCGGCCTATTACATGACCTCTCTGGCGGCGTTGGCGTTGACCGCCGCGCTGTACCACATGCTGGCCCATGCCTTTTTCAAGAGCCTGCTGTTTTGCAGCACCGGCGCCGTGATGCACGCTACCGGGGAACGTAGCCTGGGCAAACTCGGTGGGCTGATGCGCTACATGCCCTGGGTCGCCTGGCCAACCCTGATCGGGGTTTTGACCTGTGCCGGTCTGCCGCCTTTTGGCGGTTTCGTGGCCGAGTGGCTGCTGTTGCAAAGTTTTTTGTTCACCACCGGTCTGCCGAGCTCGTTTCTGGATATGTTGGTTCCGGTCATGGCGGCTTTGATTGCACTGATCGCGGCGCTCTCAGGCTATACCATGGTGAAGTACTTTGGCGTGATCTTTCTGGGGCAACCGCGCGAGGCCAGTCTGGCACGGGCGCACGACGCCGGGCATTGGGAGCGTCTGGGCATGGTGTGGCTGGTGCTGGGCTGCGTTGCGCTGGGCTTGTTTCCCAACCAGGTGATTGCCCTGATTGAACCGACGACGCTGCTGCTGGTCGGTGCCGGTTTGGCGCATACCGTGGCCGACAGTGGGTGGTTGCTGGTTCCGGTCAGCTTGGAACGTGCGAGCTATGCGCCGGCCATCTTTTTACTGGGTGTGCTGGCTAGCTTTGGTCTGGCGTTTGTGCTGGTGCGTAGGCTTTATCACGGGCGCTTGCGCCGGGTGCCGCCGTGGGATTGCGGCTATCCGTGGCAAACAGCCCGCATGCAAGATACGGCAGAAGGCTTTGGGCAGCCGATTCGCCAAATATTTGAGCCATTTTTTCGCATCCAGCGACAACTGCCTAGCGCGTTTGACGCCCAGCCCAGCTACCAGGTCAGCGTGGAAGATCCATTTTGGCATGGACTGTATTTGCCTCTGGCGCGCTTGGTGGAGTGGGTCTCCAAGCTGGTTGGCCGGCTTCAGCAGGGCCGCATTGCGGTCTATCTGATGTACAGCTTTGCCAGCCTCATCGTGTTGTTGCTGGTGGTGAAGCGATGAGCTGGCTCGGCGTATTTTCGCAACTCATGGCCCTGATCACTGCCTTGGTGCTAGCGCCGTTACTTACGGGTTGGGTGAACCAGTGGCGTGCCCGTTTGCAAAACAAGTCGGCTCCCGGTCTGCTGCAGCCTTACCGCGTGCTGCACAAATTGTTCCATAAGGAGTCGGTCATGGCGGAGCATGCGTCGCCGCTGTACCGCACGGCCCCGTATCTGATTTTTGGCTGCATGTTGCTGGCCAGCGCGATCATTCCCACGCTGTCGACCGATCTGCCCTTGTCCCCTGCCGCAGACGGCATTGCGCTGGTGGGGCTGTTCGCGCTGGGTCGGGTGTTCATTTCACTGGCTGCCATGGATGTGGGTACCGCATTTGGATCGATGGGTGCGCGGCGCGAGATGCTGGTGGGCTTTTTGGCCGAGCCTGCGTTGTTAATGGTGTTGTTTTGCGCCTCGATGATCACCCGCTCGACCTCGCTCACCGCGATTGTGGAAACCCTGGCACACCGCGAGTTGGCCATTTATCCGAGTTTGTTATTGGCGGGTGTGGCGTTTTCCATGGTGTCGCTGGCCGAAAACGCGCGTGTGCCCGTGGATAACCCCGATACCCACCTCGAGCTCACCATGGTCCATGAGTCGCTGATTCTCGAGTATTCGGCACGCCATCTGGCGCTGCTGGAGTGGGCCGCCAGCCTCAAACTGTTTGCCTATTCCTGTATTGGTCTGGCGCTGTTTTTCCCTTGGGGCATTGCCGAAGCCAATGCGCCGCTAGCCCTGCTGTGGGCCTTGCCGGTGCTGGTCGCCAAGTTGGCACTGGGCGGCATGGGGCTGGCACTGGTGGAGACCCTCAGCGCAAAAATGCGCATTTTTCGCGTGCCCGAGTATTTGGGCATGGCGTTTTTGATGGCCGTGATCGGCCTGCTGGTCAACGTGTTGCTCGGGGTGGGATAGCCCATCCTCCTAGATTTCTCAGTTGACCGCTTATTTTGACAGTAACTCCATATGAACACTCACTTTTTTGGCTTTGAACGGCATCGCCATTTGGGTGGCAACGCTGCGTGCCCGATCGCTAGCAGCCCACTCGGGCACGTCCAACTGGGAATCTAGGATCATGGTCAAGTACGTACCACAGTTGATCAATCTGTTTGCAACCCTGATCTTGCTGTTGTCCTTTGCCATGATTTCACAGCGGCGCATTGTGGCGCTCGTCAATTTGTTCATGATTCAGGGGGTGGCGTTGGTAGCGGCTTCTTTTTTGCTCGCGTTTGCCACCGATCAGCATGATTTGTACGTGTCGGGGGCGCTTACTTTGGTGCTCAAGGTCGTGTTTATTCCGTGGATGCTGCACCGCTTGATTGGCCGGCTCAATGTGCGCTGGGATGTCGAAACCCTGCTCAATGTTCCCACGACCATGCTGGTGGGCATTGCGCTGGTGATCTTTTCTTTTAGCTTGGCTTTGCCCATATCGCGCCTGTCTGACTCGATTGCAGGCGGCTCCCTGGGGATTGCGCTGGCCTGCGTCATGTTGTCGTTCATGATGATGATTACCCGCTCCAAGGCGGTGCCGCAGGTGATTGGCTTCTTGTCAATGGAAAATGGGCTGATTTTTGCGGCCACTACGGTGACCAATGGCATGCCCATGATCGTGGAGTTTGGCATTGCGCTCGATGTGCTGGTGGGTGTATTGATATTGGGTGTCTTCATGTTCCAGATTCGCGAGCAATTCGACAGCCTGGACATCAAGCATCTCGAAGCACTCAAGGAAGAATGAGCATGGGTGCCTTGTTGTTTGTGCTTGGAACTCCGCTACTCGGTGGTTTGGCGCTGGCGTTTTGTGGCCACCGCGGGGCCGCGCGCGACCTCAACGTGGGCTTTAGCCTGTTGACGTTTCTGGCGGCGTGTGCGCTCACCCACCAGGTCATCGCTGATGGACCGCAGTGGTTTTTGAGCAAGCAATTTTTTATCGATCCGCTCAATGTCTTTCTCGTCACGCTCACCAGCTTTGTTGGCCTGACTACGGCCATTTTTTCACGACCGTACATGCGCATCGAGCAGGACCATGGCAAGATGACCCCGCCGCGCATGCGGCTCTACCACAGCATGTACCAGTTGTTCAGCTTCACCATGCTGCTGGCCTTCACCACCAACAATCTGGGCATTATCTGGGTCGCCATGGAAGCGGCCACCTTGAGCACCGTGCTGCTGGTCAGCGTCTACCGCACCACCGCCAGCCTGGAGGCCGCGTGGAAATACTTCATCCTCTGTGGCGTCGGTATTGCCCAGGCCTTGTTTGGCACGATTTTGTTGTACATGGCGGCCGACAAGGTGCTGGGTGCCGAGAGTGCCACCTTGTTGTGGACCAACCTCAATGACATCAAGGGCCAACTCGACCCCACCATCATCACGCTGGCGTTTGTGTTTTTGTTGATTGGCTATGGCACCAAGGTCGGTTTGGTGCCGCTGCACAGTTGGCTGCCCGACGCCCATGCCGAGGGTCCGACGCCGGTGTCTGCTGTCTTGTCGGGCTTGCTGCTGAACGTGGCAATGTATGCGGTGCTGCGTTGCAAGGTGCTGACCGACGGTGCCCTGGGCGTCCAGGTGGCGGGCCAGCTCATGATGGGGTTTGGGCTGCTTTCGGTCATGGTGGCGGCGTTTTTTCTGTCGCGGCAAAAAGACGTTAAACGCATGTTTGCCTACTCTTCCATCGAACACATGGGCCTGATTACCTTTGCGTTTGGCATGGGCGGGCCGGTGGCCAATTTTGCGGGATTGCTGCACATGACAGTGCATTCGCTGGTGAAGTCGGCCATCTTCTTCACCGTGGGACACGCCACCCAGAAGGCAAAAACCCAGGTCATGAGCGAGATTCGAGGACTTATCAAGGTCAACCCGACCGTGGGCTGGGGCCTGATGCTGGGCGTCATGGCGATTTTGGGCATGCCCCCGTTTGGCGTGTTTGCGAGCGAATTCCTGATATTGACCACCGCCATGCGCGAGCAACCATGGGCTGCACCGTTTTTGTTTTTGGGTCTGGGCGTCGCATTTGCCTCGATCTTGATTCGGGTGCTACCCATGGTCTTTGGTGATTCGCACTTGAAGCCCCTGGCGCACCCGCCGGCACTGATTCCTGTGTTCCTTCACTTGGCGCTGGCGCTGGTGCTGGGTTTGTATATACCGCACTATCTGAACGTCTGGTACGTGCAGGCGGCCCGAATGTTGGGAGGCTAAGCGATGCGCATACCTGGCGTTGACTGTGAATTTTTGGCCTTGCCGGCACCGTTGCCGCTGTGGCACGCCCAGGTAACGCCCGGTCAGTGGTCCGCCATTGCACAGGCAGTGCATGCGGGCTCCGGGCGTCTGCTGAGCCTCTGGGCGGGCGGGCCGCAGGGGGTGCCAGATCCCAGTGGAGTGTCTGAGCCCACTGCGCAAGTCGAGGCAGCGGCGCTCGCGCCGTGCTGCATGTGCGCGGCCTATGCCATGGCGCAGGGCGGTTTTTGGGTGTCCATGCCTTTGACTTCGTCACAGGAAAACGGGGACTATCCCGATATTTCAGCAATTTTTCCGGCGGCGAGCCGGCTGCAGCGCGCGGCAGCGGATTTGTCCGGGGTGCGTGCGGTGGGGGCGCACGACACGCGTCCCTGGCTCAACCATGGTGCCTGGCCGGCAGATTATTTTCCGCTGCAGCACAGTGCCGACCTGCCCGCACCGGCTGCCACTGCGTTGGTCGACTATGCCTTTGTGCCGGTACAGGGCGAGGGCGTGCATGAAATACCGGTGGGTCCAGTGCACGCGGGCATCATCGAGCCCGGGCATTTCCGTTTTTCCATCGTTGGCGAGAAAGTGCTTCGACTGGAACAGCGCCTGGGTTATACCCACAAGGGGATCGAACAGCGCATGACCCAGCTCGACCCGTTACACGCCAGCCGTCTGGCGGGTCGGGTGTCGGGGGATTCCACCGTTGCCTATGCCTGGGCCTATTGCATGGCGCTGGAGTCGGCAACCCAGACCAACGTACCCGAGCGCGCCGCCTGGCTGCGCGCGCTGATGCTGGAGCGCGAGCGGGTTGCTAACCATTTGGGCGACCTTGGCGCCTTGGGCAATGACACCGCGTTTGCCTTTGGATTGGCACAATTCTCGCGCTTGCGCGAAGACTGGTTGCGCACCTCGAAAGCCGCGTTTGGCCACCGCCTGATGATGGATTGCATCGTCCCAGGTGGGGTGCGGGCTAATCTTGAGCTGCTGCATAAGGAGACCTTGTTGCGCCAGTGCGATGTCCTGGAGAAAGATGCGCGTACCTTGCTAAGCATCTACGAGGAACACCCGGGTCTGCAAGACCGTTTTATGGCGACTGGCCGCGTGCCGCCCGCGCTGGCGGCCCGGCTGGGTCTGACCGGTTTGGCCGGGCGGGCGAGTGGACAAGCCAACGATTTGCGTTGCAGCCAATCCTGGGAGCCTTACCGTTCGCTAGGTGCCACGATCGTAAGCCACACTGGGGGCGACGTGGCGGCCCGGGTGCTGGTGCGCTTTGCCGAGCTGTTCGAGTCACTGCGCCTGATCCGACGCATTGTGATTGACCTGCCGGCGGGTGACGCCCGTACAGCCATGGTGTTGCCAGACGATGCCGTTCGCGGTGCCGGCT
>JAIPCE010000041.1 GCA_021738345.1 Rhodoferax sp.
GGTGCCACCCAAAGCCGATGCGGCCAAGGTCGCAATACCTGCCAAATATGAAGCAGTTGCCAAAACCCCGGCTAAACCCGCAGCAAAGTCGCCTACGTCCCCCATGGACAAGCCGGTCACAAAACCCCTTGTCAAAGCCGCTGTGCCGAGCCCGACCAAGGCGGTCCAAGCGGCCGCTGACAAAGCATCCAAAGCGAAGAAGATCAAGATGGTGCGCGACAGCATCGCCATCCCGAAGAGCGAATACAGCGTGCTCGATGACCTGAAGTTGCGCGCCGGCCTGCTGGCAACCCCGGCCAAGAAGACCGAGCTGATCCGCGCCGGCATCAAGGCCCTGGCCGCCATGTCGGACGCTGCATTTGTGGCCGCCGTGCGGGCAGTCCCCAATTTGCGGACCGGTCGCCCGGCCAAGAACGTCTAGGCATGCCGCACCCGGACCTGCTGCTGGAGGTTCTTCGACGCCGCAACTGCCAGCCGTCCACAATGTCGCCGACCAGGTACAGGTAATCACTGGAGTGGTGCCTCAGAAAATCCAGCACGGCCTCGGCCTGACACCCCGCTGTGCCCAGGTGGATGTCAGAAATAATCACGGCACGGTAATGCTGCCGGGGTGGCTCTTCTTCAGGCATTCCACCGTCTTCGTGTGACAGCCCGGCAGCGATCGGCCAGTCACCTGCAACAAAGTTGGCCATGGCCCGCATTTAGCACCCGTCCTGCTGCAGCGCCAGGCTGACTGCGATGCCGGCGGCTGCGGATGATGGTGTTGACGCGCACACTGATTTTGATGCAGCGGTGCAGTCGTGGGCAAAAAGGCGGGGTTCGGCCGGTGTGTTCATGCCAAACATTGTTCAAGCCAGGAATGAAGCATTCATGATATGAATCGCCGGTGGCATACTATTGATATGTAACTGTTACATGCCACGCCCGTCTAAATATTTTCATCTAATCCATAAGCCCATGAGCAACGAAAGCAACACCCCTCAGGAAGAAATGATGCGCCGCCTGCGCGAAGACCTGCTTGACAGCTATGACGAAGAGCTGGAGATGGAGCAAGAGGAGCGCAATATGGAGGAACTTGAAGCGCACGGCATGCCGCGCTCCAACGAGGAAAAGCTGGCACGCCGCTCCTACTTCCAGGAGCTGTTCCGCTTGCAAGGTGAGTTGGTCAAGTTGCAGGACTGGGTGGTGGCGAGCGGTCACAAGGTGGTGATTTTGTTCGAGGGCCGGGATGCAGCGGGCAAAGGGGGCGTGATCAAGCGCATTACCCAGCGACTCAACCCGCGCGTGGCCCGGGTGGCCGCGCTGCCGGCGCCCAACGACCGCGAGCGAACCCAGTGGTACTTTCAGCGCTATGTATCGCACCTGCCTGCGGCCGGCGAGATGGTGCTGTTTGACCGCAGCTGGTACAACCGTGCCGGTGTGGAGCGGGTCATGGGCTTTTGTTCTGACGATGAGTACGAAGAGTTCTTTCGCACTGTGCCGGAGTTCGAGAAAATGCTGGCACGCAGCGGCATACAGTTGATCAAATATTGGTTTTCGATCACCGACGACGAGCAGCATTCGCGCTTTCTGGGTCGCATCCATGATCCGCTCAAGCAATGGAAGCTCAGCCCGATGGACCTGGAGTCCCGCGTGCGCTGGGAGGAGTACACCAAGGCCAAGGAAACCATGCTGGAGCGCACCCATATTTCAGAGGCACTCTGGTGGATCGTGCAGGCAGTGGACAAGAAAAAGGCGCGGCTGAACTGCATTGATCATCTGCTGTCACTGATTCCGTACACCGAAGTCGAACATGAGCCCGTCGATCTCCCGGCGCGTGTGCGCAATGCAGATTACATCCGCCAGCCAGTCCCCCCCGAAATGTACGTGCCCGAGCGCTACTAGACCTCACTTGATCCAATTATTAAAATCACGGTGATCGGCACGGGCTATGTGGGTCTTACGACGGGCACCTGCCTGTACGAGGTGGGCAACGATGTGATTTGTTTCGATACCGACTCGGAAAAAATCACGGCACTGAACCAGGGAAAACTGCCGATTTAAGAGCCCGGTCTGGAAGTCATGGTGACACGCAATGTGAAGGCCGGTCGCCTGCACTTTACCGACGGCATCGAACTTGCAACGCGCTTCGGCACCATTCAGTTCATCGCTGTGGGCACACGTCAGGGAGAAGACGGGGCCGCTGATGTGCGCCATGTAACTCCGCATGAACACTTACATTATTGGCCTTGAAGGGTGTCACCTTTTGGGTGATAGCGCTACATACCCGATTGAGCCGCTGCCAACGCGCCTGGGGACGACGTTCACGCCACACGCGGATGACCCGAATTCCGGACCCAAGGCTACGCGCCGAACACTGCAGTTTGATGACGTATTTTTGAAGTTTTAAAGTCAGTCCGGAGTTTCTGAATCACAATTTGGCCGGCTATGATTCACGATTTACAAGTATTTCCTCATGCGAATCATCATTTTGGGGGCGGGTCGTGTTGGCGAGAGTGTGGCTGAGAGCCTGGTCTCTGAAAAAAACGATATCACGGTCATTGACCCCGACCCCGAGTTGTTGCGTGTGCTGGAAGACAAGTTTGACCTGCGCGGCGTGGCGGGCAATGGCATCCAGCCTTCGGTGCTGCGGCGCGCCGGTGCGGACGATGCCGACATGTTCATTGCCTGTGCGGCGCTGGACGAGACCAATCTGACTGCCTGCAAGGTGGCGCATGACGTCTTTCACATAGCCACCACCATTGCGCGGGTGCGCTCGCCCGAGTTTCTGGAAGGTGATGCCTTGCTGGGCAAGACCGGTTTTGCGGTAGACCACGTGATCTGCCCGGAAGAGTCGGTAATGCACTACATCCACCTTCTGATTGACTACCCAGAGGCGCTGCAGGTGCTAGAGTTCTCCCAGGGTCGGGCGCACCTGATCGCGGTGCGTGCATCGGCCCAGGGCAAGCTGGTTAACCATACCATCCGTGAGTTTCGGGCTCTGTTTCCTGCGGCCACCATGCGTGTGGTGGCCATTTATCGAAAGGACGCCGAATTGCACGTGGAGTCCGACACGCGGGTGTTGCCTGGCGATGAGGTGTTTGTGCTGGCGGACAAGGACAAGATTCGCCAGGTGCTGGGAGCCATTCACAATTTTGACCAACCGGTGCGTCGCGTCATGATTGCCGGCGGTGGCAAGGTTGGCTTGCGGCTGGCGCGCAGCCTGGTCGGGCAATGCCAAATCAAGGTCATCGACCTGAACCGAAAGCGCTGCGAGTACCTGGCCAGTGAGCTGCCTAGCGAAGTGCTGGTACTTGAAGGCGACGCCACCGACGAAGGACTGCTAACCGGTGAGAACGTCGGCGAAATGGATCTGTTCATTGCCTTGACGGGCGATGACGAAGACAACATTCTGTCGGCCATGCTGGCCAAGCGGCTGGGTGTACGGCGCGTGATTTCGCTCATCAACCGGCGCATTTATGCAGAGATGATGCAAGGCAGCTCCATTGACATCGCGCTGTCGCCCTCACAGACCATTATTGGTGAGTTATTGACCCATATCCGGCGCGGAGATGTGGCGGCCGTGCACAGCCTGCGTCGGGGTGCCGCCGAAGCGATTGAGGGCGTGGCGCGTGGGGATTCCCGCACCTCTCGACTGGTGGGAAGGCGTATTGAACAGATTGATTTGCCCAAAGGCGCCCGCATTGGTGGCGTCGTCCGTAACACGAACGGCAACTGCGAACTGCTGATGCCCTACCATGACCTGACGATCTTGGCCGACGACCACGTGATCATCTTTCTTCCTGACAAACGCATGCTGCGGGCGGTAGAGAAACTGTTTCAGGTCAGCGCCACGTTTTTCTGAACCGGCATGGCTTTTCTTGCGCCTGTCCTCAATGTGTTGGCCCGCGTGCTGGTGGGTTATTCGCTCATGTTTTTTGTGCCACTGGCCTGGGGCTGGACGCTTGACCCAATTGCGGTCCGAGAGGTCTGGTGGCTATCGATCGCCGTGACTGCAGGAGCGGGGTTTGTGTTGTGGTATGCCACCATGGACTTTCGCCGTGAGCTGCTGCCACGTGATGGGTTTTTACTGGTCAATCTGGTGTGGTCGGTGTTGCCAGCGTTTTCGGCCATTCCGCTGATGCTGGCAATTCCGGAATTGAGCTTTACGGATGCCTATTTTGAGGCCATGAGCGGCTTCACCACCACGGGGTTTACGGTGCTTTCAGGGTTGGATCAGCTACCCGTATCTGTCAACGTTTGGCGCTGCCTGCTGCAACTGTTTGGTGGCTTGGGCATCATGCTGCTGGTGGTGGCCGTGCTCCCACTATTGGGGTTGGGCAGCGTGCAACTGTACAAGGCCGAGGCTGCAGGCCCGATCAAGGACGACCGCTTGACACCGCGCATTGCCGAGACCGCGCGCGGCCTGTGGAGCGTCTATTTTGTGTTTTCAGTCGCATGCATGCTAGCTTACCGCTGGGCCGGCATGGACTGGCCCGATGCCTTCATGCACATGTGCTCCACCATGGGTTTGGGTGGTTTGTCGTCGCATGATGCGAGTTTTGGGTTTTTCAATTCGGCCGCGATCGAGGGGGTAGCGATCGTGTTCATGACGCTCTCGGGGGTCAGTTTTGCCCGTTACTTTATGGTGTGGAGGGCCAAGTCACTACGTTCCTTGTTGCGCGATGCCGAGGTGCGTGCCTATTTATTGGTATTGCTCGCCTCTATGGCGGGGGTGACTGGCGTGCTGCTCTATCACCAGACCTACCCCAACCCGTGGGACAGCCTCCGACATGCTGCCTTTCACGTGGTGTCATTTGCGACCACCACGGGTTACGCCACACAGGACTACTCCGTGTGGCCGATTTTTGCCCCGGTATGGATGCTGGCGCTGGGCAGTTTCGCCACCTGCGCGGGTTCCACCGGTGGTGGGCTGAAGATGGTACGCATGATATTGTTGTTCAAACAGGCGCGCCGTGAACTGGTTCTGGCCATTCATCCGCGTGCAGTCAACCCGGTAACGCTCGGTGGCGCAGTAATCGGGAGCAAAGTTATGGCCTCGGTGGTGGCGTTCATGTTGATTTATCTGGCCACGCATATTGGACTGACCATGCTGCTGCTGCTCAGCGGCCTGGATGTGGTCAGCGCCATATCGGCCGTAGTAGCGAGTGTCAACAACATTGGTCTGGCGATGGGCACGGTCGGACCACAGGGAAGTTTTGCCTCGCTGAACGATTTTCAGACCTGGGTATGCACCATTGGCATGCTGATGGGACGGCTTGAACTGCTGGCTGTCATGGCGCTGTTCGTGCCCCAGTTCTGGCGAAAGTGACTGTCCGGATCAAGCGAATGACCGACTGACCAGGACCACGTCGAGTGAGGGCAGGCCAAGGGTCAGGCGGTAACCGCGATTTCGGCGGCAGACCCGTCACTGAACATCGCTACGATGTGGTCCATTCCGGTGGTCATCAAGGATATTTCGTCGGTGCCAAGATGGTCAAGGCGCCCAGATAGGCGGATCGTGCGCAGGCGGTCGTTGGAGTCTTCAAAATCTATGGGCATGTGTTGGCTCCGGTAGGTGGCAGGGACTGTTTTTTCTGAATACTGCGACAAAACTTCGCAGTTTAGGCAGAGCATGTGACAGTTGCGTGACAAGCCAAACTCTGCAAGCACCAGCACACCGCCATAGCCGACGCGTTGCCCGGTCCGACCCTTGCCGTCAGGTTTATCGAAGCGCGAACTTGCGCTCCAGAATCGCAATGCCCGGGTCGGCGCTGTCCAACGCGGAGAGGGCGGCCAACTGCTCGGTCGCCGCGCCAACCTGCCCGCTGCGCCAGTAGGCGATGGCCAGGTAGCGGTGGATCTCGGCAAAGCCGCTGGCCAGCGCCAGCGCACGGTTCAAGGCCTCGATGGCACGTGCGTCGCGCTGATGGCGCAGGTGGTCCAGTCCGAGTCCAAGCCAATAGTAGGGGTCATCGTCCTGGCGTTTCTCCAGCTCGGCGCTCACCTCGGCGGCCTCGGCATCGCGGTGTTGCGCCAGCAGCAGGTTTCTCAAGGCATGCCAGGGCGTGTCATTGCTGCGGCCCAGCGCAATCGCATGGCGCAGCAAACGCTCGGCAGGCCCGACCAGTCCATGGTGGGCATACAACTGGGCCAGATTGCTCAGGGCCGGAGCAAAGCCGGGGTCCAGCTCGATCGCGGCTTTGTAATAGGCATACGCCCTGTCGTGGTTCTGGTCCAGCAGCGCCTGGGCCGCGCGGTTGTTGTAGTAGCGCGCGACGATTTCCGGCTCTGACAGTGCCGTTCCGCGTTGGCGCGATCCGGCTTGCATCTCAAAATCGATGATCAACCCGCCCGACCCGGCCGCCCGCCCTTGTCCAATAGCGCTGCTGCGGTCCCGCACAAAGAGGTTCACGTGGTCGTTTAGAAAGTCGATTCCGCCGCGCCGGTCGATTGCCACCGGGACCCGCACCGCCTGCATCTGCGCTGGAATCTCCAGGGCACGGGCAATGGCATAGGTCAATAGGGTTAGCGATAGGCAGTCACCACGCTGTTTGCGCCAGGTCTCGGCGGCACCGGTGGTGTGCCCGCTGCGGTAGTCGAGCCGGATGCCACCCGGACCGTAGAGCGTGTCGATCAGCTTTTCGACCCGGCGCTCCAAATTCGGCGCGTGCGAGGCACTGGCGCGTAACTCGGCGAGCATGTCTGGATCGAGAGCAAACAACTGCGCGCTGGTTTCTGTCACCGTGCCCGGCTGGAAGCGAAAGAACGAGTCTTGCCAGAGTTGCTCGGCGGACAATGGGGTGGGTGGCGCGCTAGCGCAGCCGGCCAGCATCAGTATGCACAACACAGCAATATGCAGTCTTGAACCCATGGTGCGTCCCCTCGGATCAGTGTGGCGTGGGTGGCAGTATCGGTCGCTGCCGCCACGGCGTCAATGCGACCCGCCGGCGTTTAAAACGCCTGCGCTAGCGCAAGCAGTCTAAACGTCGATATTCCCGGCGCGCAAGGCGTTGGTTTCGATGAATTCGCGGCGCGGCTCCACTTCGTCACCCATCAGCATGGTAAATACCCGGTCGGCCTCGATGGCGTCGTCGATCTGGACCCGCAGCAGGCGGCGCACGGTCGGGTCCATGGTGGTTTCCCAGAGTTGGGCCGGGTTCATTTCACCCAGGCCTTTGTAACGCTGGCGGCTGGTGGCGTGCTCGGCTTGCGCGGTCAGCCAAGCCATGGCTTCGCGAAAATCGGACACTTTTTCTTCCTTGGCGCGCTCGCCTTCGCCGCGCATGACGCGGGCACCTTCGCCGAGCAGGCCCCTGAAGGTATTGGCCGCCTCGGCCAGCGCGGCATAGTCGGCGCCATGGACAAAGTCCTGCGTCAGCACGCTGCTCTTGACGTTGCCGTGGTGGCGCCGGCTGATGCGCAAGATCGGCTTGTCGGTGCGTACGTCGAACTCACCCGCCACTTCGGCATCAGGCAGCTTGGCTTGCAACGCGGTGGCGGAGGCCTCGGCGTCAGCCACGGTGTCGAGGTTGAGCGCCACACCGTCGGCCACCGAGCGCAGAGCTTCGGCGTCCATGAAGTTCTTGAGGCGGGCGATGACCGATTGCGCCACCTGGTGCTTGCGCGCGAGCTCGGCCAGAGTGTCACCAGACAAGGTGGTGCCGTTGGGGCCACCGGTAAAGACCGACGCGTTAACCAGCGCAATCCGCATCAGGAAGGTGTCAAGCGCCGGCGCGTCCTTGAGGTACAGCTCCTCTTTGCCGGCCTTGACTTTGTACAGCGGAGGCTGGGCAATATAAATGTGACCACGTTCCACCAATTCGGGCATCTGGCGGTAGAAAAACGTGAGCAACAAGGTGCGAATGTGGGCGCCGTCGACGTCGGCGTCGGTCATGATGATGATGCGGTGGTAACGCAACTTGGCGACATTGAAGTCGTCGTTGCCGGTGCTGCCACCGGCCTTGCCGATGCCGGTACCCAAGGCGGTGATGAGCGTGAGAATTTCGGTACTCGTCAGCAGTTTTTCGTAACGCGCTTTTTCCACGTTGAGAATCTTGCCGCGCAAGGGCAAAATCGCCTGAAACTTGCGGTCGCGGCCCTGCTTGGCTGAGCCTCCGGCAGAGTCACCCTCGACGATATAGATTTCGCACAGAGCGGGGTCTTTTTCCTGGCAGTCGGCCAGTTTGCCAGGCAGGCCCATGCCGTCGAGCACGCCTTTGCGGCGCGTCATGTCACGGGCCTTGCGCGCGGCTTCTCTGGCGCGGGCAGCCTCTATGACTTTGCCAACAATGATTTTCGCGTCGTTGGGGCGCTCTTGCAGGTAGTCGGCCAGCAACTTGCTCACGATGTCTTCGACCGGGCCACGCACTTCAGAGCTCACCAGCTTGTCCTTGGTCTGGCTGCTGAATTTTGGCTCGGGGACCTTGACGCTGAGCACGCAGGTGAGGCCTTCGCGCATGTCGTCACCGCTGACTTCGACCTTGGCTTTTTTGGCCAGCTCGGACTCGTCGATGTATTTGTTGATGACGCGTGTCATGGCGGCGCGCAGCCCGGTCAGGTGGGTGCCACCGTCGCGCTGGGGGATGTTGTTGGTGAAGCAAAGCACCTGCTCGTTGTAGCCACTGTTCCACTGCATGGCGACTTCGACCCCGATATTGGTGCCCTGGTCACTTTGGCGGTCACCCATGGCGTGGAAGATATTGGGGTGCAACACGGTCTTGCCCTTGTTGATGAACTGGACAAAGCCCTGCACACCGCCCGCGCCCGCAAAGTCGTCTTCCTTGCCGGTGCGCTCGTCTTTGAGGCGAATGCGCACCCCGTTGTTGAGGAAACTGAGTTCACGCAGGCGCTTGCTCAAAATTTCGTAATGGAAGTCGTTGTTTTGCTGAAAAATTTCGGTGTCGGGCAAAAAGTGGACCTCGGTGCCACGTTTCTCAGTTTCGCCGACCACCTTCATCGGTGATACCGCAATGCCGTTGGCGGTTTCGACCAGGCGGTTTTGCACAAACCCTTTGCTGAACTCCATGACGTGCACCTTGCCATCGCGGCGGATGGTCAGACGCAGCATCTTGGAGAGTGCATTGACGCAACTCACTCCGACGCCGTGCAGACCGCCCGAGACCTTGTAGCTGTTCTGGTTGAACTTGCCACCGGCATGCAGCTCGGTCAGCGCGATTTCGGCGGCCGAACGTTTGGGTTCGTGCTTGTCGTCCATCTTGACGCCGGTCGGGATGCCACGGCCGTTGTCCACCACGCTGATGGAATTGTCCGAGTGGATGGTGACTAAAATATCATCACAATGTCCGGCCAGGGACTCATCGATCGAGTTGTCAACCACCTCAAACACCAGATGGTGCAGGCCGGTACCGTCGGACGTGTCCCCGATATACATGCCGGGCCGCTTACGTACCGCTTCAAGACCCTCAAGAATCTGGATCGAGCCCTCGCCATAGGCCTCCGAGGCGCCGGCCTGGTGGGCGTCGATGACGGGTTGGAAGTTGGAACTTCCCGTCCCGACCTCGCCCGTGTGCACCTCTGCCGGGTCGCTGGCGGGGGTGGAATCGGGCTTGTTTTCTTCAGACATAAGGATTTTCTCTTCAACGGTTGGGGACTTGACGACGCTTTACGCAGAGGCGTCCCGAAGTTCTTGCCTCTTCATCAATGAAGAACCCCCGAAAGTGGGGGTTTGGGCTGACGGCTCGTGGAATGTTTCGGGCGCTAAATTCTCATGGGCATGACGACATACTTGAAATGGGTGTTCTCCGGAATGGTGAACAGTGCCGAGCTGTTGCCGTCGGAAAGTTCCAGTTTCACCATCTCCTGGCTCATATTGTTGAGCGCGTCGATCAGATAGGTGACGTTGAAACCAATTTCGATGCTGTCGCCGCCGTAGTCGACGTCGAGCTCGTCGACCGCCTCTTCCTGTTCGGCGTTGTTGGAGGCGACCCGCAGGCTGCCAGGATCAAGATTGAGGCGTACACCCTTGAATTTCTCACTGGTCAGGATGGCGGTGCGCTGCAGTGTGGCAAGCAAGGCTTCGCGCCCCACAGTGATGCTATTTTTGTGGTTTTTGGGAATCACGCGGTTGTAGTCGGGGAATTTGCCCTCTACCAGTTTGGTCACAAACTCCATGCCGTCGAAGACGAATTTCGCCTGATTATTGGCAAACTGCATCTCGATGGCGCCTTCGTTTTCAGACAGAAGTCGCTGCAGTTCCACCACGGTCTTGCGCGGCAAGATGACCTCCTGCTTGGGAACTTCTACATCCAGCACTGCCGCGGCAAACGCCAGCCTGTGACCATCGGTGGCCACCAGACTCAGTTGTTTGCCCTCGGCCACAAACAGGATGCCATTGAGGTAGTAACGGATATCGTGAATCGCCATGGCAAAGGACACCTGGCTCAACAGGCTTTTGAGGGTCTTTTGCGGGACGCTGAAAGCGGGGCCAAAACTGGCGGACTCCTGAACCAGCGGAAAGTCTTCGGCAGCCATGGTTTGCAAAGTGAATTTGCTTTTGCCACCCTTGAGAATGATCTTGCTTTGGCTCGACTCCAGCGACACCGTCTGGTCAGTGGGCATGGTGCGCAAAATGTCAATGAGCTTGCGCGCTCCGATGGTGGTAGTGAAGTCTCCGACGTCGCCGCCAAGCTCGGCCGTGGTCCGGATTTGAATTTCAAGGTCACTGGTCGTGAATTGCACCGAGGTTCCCGTTTTGCGCAGCAGTACATTGGCCAGGATTGGTAAGGTATGTCTGCGTTCGACAATGCCCGCGACGGACTGGAGTACGGAGAGGACGGAGTCCTGTGTAGCCTTCAAAACAATCATGTCAACCTCTGGTGTAAATTTGTTATGGAACAGGAGGGCTTAGGCGCCCGGTCGGTCTGCCTATGGCGCCATTTTCCCAGTTTTGGGTGCCAAATTTTGTGCATTTGCGTTTAAATGACATACGGAGCTCAGCCTTTGAGGGTTTGCTCCAGCACATGCAGTTGCTGGTTCAGATCGGTCATTTGTTGGCGCTCTCCTCCAATCTTTCGCACAGCATGCAATACGGTGGTGTGGTCGCGGCCACCAAACAGCTCGCCAATTTCTGGCAGACTCTTTTGCGTCAACTCCTTGGCCAGGTACATGGCAATCTGTCGTGGACGTGCGATGCTGGCCGGTCGCTTTTTGGAGTACATGTCAGCGACCTTGATCTTGTAATAGTCGGCCACGGTTTTCTGGATGTTTTCGACCGAAATCTGCCGGTTTTGAATCGACAACAGGTCACGCAGCGCCTCGCGTGCCAGGGCGATGGAAATTTCCTTTTGGTTAAACCGCGAATAGGCCAGGATTTTTCGCAAGGCACCTTCTAGCTCGCGCACATTCGATCGCACATTCTTTGCCACAAAGAAAGCGACTTCCTCGGGCATCTCTGTGCCCTCGACGCGCGCCTTGTTGATCAGAATTGCCACCCGCATTTCCAATTCGGGCGGCTCTATGCCCACCGTCAGCCCCGAGTCAAAGCGCGACACCAGCCGCTCATGGATGGCAGTGAGGCCTTTGGGATAGGTGTCGCTGGTCATCACGATGTGCGACTTTTTGGTCAGCAGCGCCTCAAAGGCGTTAAAGAACTCTTCCTGGGTCCGGTCCTTGTTGGCAAAAAACTGCACATCGTCGATCAGCAACAAATCCAGCGAATGGTAACGCTCCTTGAATTCGTCAAAAGTCTTGCGCTGGTAGGCCTTAACCACATCTGACACAAATTGTTCAGCATGGATGTAGAGAACTCTTGCACCGGGCCGGTCGACCAGCAGGCGATTGCCTACCGCGTGCATCAAATGGGTCTTGCCCAAGCCGACACCGCCGTAAATAAACAAGGGGTTGTATAAATGCCCCGGCATGGTGGCGACATGCATGGCCGCCGCACGTGCCATGCGGTTGGCCGTGCCCTCAATCAAGGCTTCGAACGTCAAAATGCTGTTGAGTCGGTTCTTTGAGCCAGCGGCCGACTTGTCTTCACCGATCTCCGAGCTTTCTTCAATGCTGACCAAATCGGATTCGGCGACCGCAGAAGCGGTTTTTACACTGGCTTCACGCGGAGTGATCGCCAACTCCACCTGGATCGATTGCCCGTAGAGCTTCTCAAGCATCATCGAGATCCGACTGCCATACTGCGCACGCACCCAATCGAGCTTGAAACGGTTGGCAACAAAGAGGGTCAGCTTGGAGAAGTCCTCATTCATCTGCGCGCTCAGGGGACGGATCCAGGTGTTAAATTGCTGCTCAGGCAGCTCCTGGGCAAGCTGATCAACGCAGCTTAGCCACAAGCTTTGGGCCATGTCCAGCCCCTCTGACAAGGCGTGTTTGGATGGAGGTCCCTCGTTCATTTTTTTTGTTTGATTCTGTGGATAGTTGCTATTTGACGCGTCCGGGATTGTAATTTATCAAAACCTTATCCACAGACGCGGTTGCCGTCTCGAAAGTGCCGCATTAGGTGCCCATTCGTCCCGGATTCACTCCTAAGGTGTTGCCAGCGTTGATGAAATTTGCGATAATCTTGGGTTTCCCTGATTGTGTTCAGGGCGATTTGATCCGGTCGACCCGCCAAAACCGGGTGGCACCGCACTGAGCCTCTTAGGAATCTGACATGAAACGCACTTACCAACCTTCCAAAATTCGCCGCGCACGTACCCATGGTTTTCTGATCCGCATGAAGACGCGCGGCGGGCGCGCCGTCATCAATGCGCGCCGTGCAAAGGGCCGCAAGCGCTTGGCGGTCTAAGGGTTCGTCGCGGGCCCTCACCGCCCAGCACAAGAAAAACTTGTTGTCACAGTATCCTGGGCTTGCAGATCGTGCGGCGATTAAAGACTCGGCCCCAGTTTCAGGCGGTCTTGTCCGGAGTCACTCTGGCGCGTACCACGCACTTTGCTTTGCACAGCCTCGCGGTGCGCCCGGAGTCGATGAATGGGCCCGCAATGCCGGACCTTTTTTTGTCGACCGGTCCATGGTTGGGTGCCATGGTTCCCAAGCGATGGGCGCGGCGGGCGGTGACTCGCAACTGTATCAAGCGCCAAATTTACCAGATGGGTTCTGAAAATGAACACGCTTTGGGCGCGTGCATGCACTTGGTACGACTGCGCGCCGCGTTCGACCGCAAGCAGTTCCCAAGCGCCACCTCAGACGCACTCAGGGTCGCGGTGCGGGCAGAACTCCTTGAGTTATTCGACCGCTCTCGCCGCGCACGCGGGGTACTGTCGGCACTTCCCTGTATGCCAGCGGCTGCACCGTCATGATGCAATCGCTGCTTCTAGGCGTGGTGCGGGGTTATCGTTTTTTCTTGAGCCCCTGGCTAGGTTCTGCATGCCGCTTTGAGCCGACGTGTTCACAATTTGCCTTGGATGCACTGCAGGTGCATGGTGCTGCAGCCGGTAGTTATCTGGCCGCAGCCCGGCTTCTGCGTTGCCAGCCTTGGTGCGCCGGTGGCCATGATCCGGTTCCACCGGCACCTTTGTCGCTGTTTAAGCGGCTGACTTCTCCTCCTTCGGACAAGAATATTTCATGAATGACATTCGGCGCACCATTTTGTGGGTGATTTTCGGTTTTTCCATGGTTATGTTGTGGGACCAATGGCAGGTGCACAACGGCAACCGTGCCACTTTCTTTCCGAGCCCTGCGCAACAAACAGCACCCAATGGCGCCAACGACGCCCGGCCCCAGGCGGACACGAGCAGCAAATCCGGGGTGCCTGGAGCAGTTGTCACGCCGGGCAGCGCCCCAGTTTCGGTAGCACCGGTGTTGCCGGCTACCAGCTCCAACGCGGCAAAGGAGCGCATCTTAGTGACCACCGACGTGCTTCAACTCACCTTTGACTCGGAAGGCGGTTCCTTGGTACGTACCGAGTTCCTCAAGCATATCGACGGCGCTGACAAGACAAAGAACTTTGTTTTGCTGGACGACAGCAAAGACCGGGTGTATCTGGCCCAAACCGGCGTGATTGGCGCCGCATCGGCCAGTGGCTTTCCGACCCATAAAACTGCCATGGAGTTCAGCGGCGCTCGCGCGTTGAAAGATGGCGAAGACGAAATGCAGGTGCGTTTTACTTCACCCGACGTTGGCGGCATCAAACTGGTAAAGACCTACACCCTGCGCCGTGGTGCCTATGACATGTCAGTAAAGCATGAGCTGATCAACTTGTCGGGCAGCGCTGTCTCGCCGCAGCTTTATTTTCAACTGGTCCGCGATGGCAACAAACCGCTGGGCGAGTCTTCCTTTTATTCCACATTTACTGGGCCGGCGGTGTACACCGACGCCAAAAAGTACCAGAAGGTCGAGTTTGCTGACATCAAGAAAAAGAATGCCGACTTCGAAAAACAGTCAATCAACGGGTACATCGCCATGGTCCAGCATTATTTTGCGAGCGCCTGGATGTTGCCCGACGGGCTTCAGCGCACGATTTCCGTCGATGGAGTGGATATCGGCTCACCGGTCGCCGACTGCTGTTACCGGGCCACCATGATCACGCCGCTTGATTCGATTGCGGCGGGTAGCAGCAAATCGCTCGAAGCCAAGCTCTTCGTCGGACCACAAGAAGAAAAGCGCCTCGAATCGATGGCTCCGGGCCTGGAGCTGGTCAAGGACTACGGTTGGCTCACCATTCTCGCCAAGCCGCTGTATTGGCTGCTGGACAAGCTGCACAGCTTCATCCAGAACTGGGGCTGGTCGATCGTGGCCTTGGTGGTGTTGCTCAAGGCTGCCTTTTATTGGCTCAACGCAAAGGCCTATGCCAGCATGGCCAAGATGAAGGCCATTAACCCCAAAATTACCGAAATGCGCGAGCGGCTCAAGGACAACCCGCAACAGATGCAACAGGAGATGATGCGGATTTACCGGGAGGAAAAGGTCAATCCCATGGGTGGCTGCTTTCCGATCATGGTCCAGATTCCGGTGTTCATTGCTTTGTATTGGGTGCTGCTTTCCAGTGTTGAGATGCGCAACACGCCCTGGATTTTGTGGATCAAGGACCTGTCGGCCCCCGACCCCTATTACATCTTGCCCTTGATCATGACGGCCACCACCATGCTGCAAACTGCCTTGAACCCGGCACCACCAGATCCGCTTCAGGCCAAGATGATGTGGTTTATGCCCCTGATTTTCAGTGTCATGTTCTTCTTTTTTCCGTCGGGCCTGGTGTTGTACTGGATTACCAATAATATTTTGTCCATTGTGCAGCAGTGGATCATCAATACCCGCATGGGTGTGCCGCCCCAGTTCAATTTGCCCAAGTTCAACTAGACCGGTCCGGTCCGCACAAGGCAGCCCCGTTGGTTTTGCGCGGATAAAAACTGAATATGTTGGGCCGAAACAGCCAGGCAATTATCGCGATTGCCACGGCGCCAGGTCGGGGTGCCGTGGGCATCGTGCGGGTGAGCGGCAAGGATTTGCGTCCTTTCGTGCGGCAACTGTTGGGCCGCGATTTGCTGCCCCGTGAGGCCACCTATCTTTCGTTCGCTGACCACGACGGCACGCCAATCGACCACGGTTTGGCCTTGTTTTTTCCGGGCCCGCGCTCCTTTACCGGCGAAGATGTGCTGGAGCTGCAGGCGCACGGGGGGCCAGTGGTGTTGCAGCTGCTGCTCGCACGCTGCCTGCAGGTCGCCGCAGAAGCACCTGGTCCCACGCAGCAGGCCTGTCTGCCTGGGCTGCGTCTGGCCGAACCTGGCGAGTTCAGCCTGCGTGCCTACCTCAATGACAAACTCGATTTGGCGCAGGCCGAGGCGATCGCCGACTTGATTGACGCGAGCACCGAGGCGGCGGCGCGCAGCGCGTCACGCTCACTGGCCGGGGATTTTTCCCGCGAAGTACACCGCCTGCGCGACGCCTTGATCCATCTGCGCATGCTGGTCGAGGCGACGCTGGATTTCCCCGAGGAGGAAATCGACTTTTTGCAGCGCGCCGATGCCCTGGGTCAGTTGCAGCGGCTGCACGCCGGGCTGCAACAGGTCCTGAAAAAAGCCACCCAAGGCGCACTGTTGCGCGAGGGCATCACGGTTGTCATTGCCGGTCAGCCCAATGCCGGCAAGTCGTCGCTACTCAATGCCCTGGCGGGCGCGGAGTTGGCTATCGTGACCCCGGTGGCCGGAACCACCCGCGACAAGGTGCAGCAGACGATACAGATTGAGGGTGTTCCGATTCACATCGTGGACACGGCCGGCTTGCGCGCCAGTGAGGACGTGGTGGAGCAGGTGGGTATCGCCCGAGCGTGGGAGGCGATCAAGGATGCCGATGTCGTGCTGTTTTTGCACGATCTCACGCGCGAGCAGGCCGCTGATTACCGGGCTGCGGACCAAGTCATAGCCAACAGTCTCAACACCGCCGTTGGCAAGAATGTTCCCGTAATCCAAGTCTGGAACAAGGCCGATGCCGCACCACCGCGCGCCGCCCTGGACGGACTGCACCTGTCTGCCAAGACCGGGCTCGGTCTGGAAGTGTTGCGCCGCCTGTTGCTTCAAAGCGCCGGCTGGCAAGCGCCTGAGGGCGGCATCTTCATGGCTCGGGAGCGCCATACCAAGGCGCTACATAGGGTGGAAGAACACCTGATAGAGGCGAGGGCTCAACTGCAGACCACATCGCCCGCACTGGACTTGATGGCCGAAGATTTGCGTCTGGCCCAGAACGTACTGGCCGAAATCACCGGTGAATTTTCATCAGACGATTTGCTAGGTGCGATCTTCTCAAAATTTTGTATCGGAAAATAGCTTTGAAGACACGTAACTACGCATCTGTCGTGATTCCCGCGCAGGCGGTAATGACGGATGGAGAGCTTGACATCATGTAGTTTCGCTGGGAGGTGAGTAGTTAAGAAAAAAACGCGGTCTCAATGCCCGGAAAAGTCCACCAGTGTGAAGAGCGCGAGTCCACTGTCGCGCAATTTCTGCGAACCACCCAATTCGGGCAAATCGACGATGGCCGCGCCTTCCATGACCTGCGCACCCTGGCGTTCGAGCAGTTTTTTGCCGGCCATCATGGTGCCTCCGGTAGCAATCAGATCGTCGATCAACAAGACCCTGTCACCTGCCTTGACGGCGTCGGTATGGAGTTCGACGGTCGCGCTGCCATATTCGAGCTCATAGGTTTCCTCCACAGTGGTGAAGGGAAGTTTGCCTTTTTTGCGGATGGGTACAAAGCCGATATTAAGTTCATACGCGACGACAGCACCCAGGATAAAGCCGCGTGCATCCAGCCCCGCAACCACATCCGGTCGCATCGAAGGGTCCATGTAGCGGTGTACAAAAGCGTCGATCAACACCCGGAACACTTTGGGCTCTTGCAGCAGCGGGGTAATGTCACGAAACTGGACACCTGGCGTTGGCCAGTTGGGAACGGTCCGAATATGGTCACGCAGATACTGGTTAACGCTTTGGTGTTGCATGGTGAGTCCTAAGGGGTGCGAAAAAAGCTGAGGTACCGTTTATGGTGGTGCTGGCGGGATGCAGTGCGAGGCGCCCTGAGTGCAGTGTCGCTTACCACATAAACGAAGGGTAACGACGCAATGCGCCCGTCGGTGCCGCCAGAAAAGGTTTCCGAATCCCTAAGTTCAAGTGGATGCCTTAAGCAGCTTGTTTTCCGCAAGGGCAAGCACGTCTGCATGACCCGATAGCACCAGCGTGTCGCCGCCCTGCAGCTCGGTGTCATCGGCCGTGCCGGCTGCCTTGCCGTTGTTGCGGCGAATGCTCACGACCCGCACGCCTAGGGCGTGTAGGGCAAAGTGTCCCAGCGTACGCCCGGCCGCCCGGCTGGCCGGTGGCAAGGTGATGGTGGAGAGTCGCTCTTGTTGAAGCTCATCAGCCGAACCGTCGTCCATACCGTGAAAGAAGCCCCTGAGCAATTGGTAGCGGGCCTCGCGCTGATCCTGAACAATGCGCAGCACCCGTCGCATCGGGACTCCGACCAGCGCCAGCGCATGGCTTGCGAGCATCAACGACCCTTCAATCGCCTCGGGTACGACCTCGGTCGCACCGGCCTCCAGCAACTTCTCCAGACTGTGGTCGTCCTGGGTGCGCACAATCACGGGCACCTGCGGCGCGTGCGCGCGGGTGTGCACCAGGACCTTGAGTGCACCCGGTACATCCAGGTAAGTAATGACGACGGCGGTCGCGCGTGCCAGGCCGCTGGCCATCAGCGCCTGCAGCCGCGCTGCATCACCGAACACCACCGAGTCGCCGGCCGCCGCCGCCTGGCGCACCCGGTCCGGATCCAGATCCAGCGCCATATAGGGAATTTGTTCCTTTTCGAGGATGCGTGCCAGATTTTGGCCACAGCGCCCGTATCCGCAAATAATCACATGGCGGTTGGCGTTGATTGATTTGCGCGCAATAGTGGTCATCTGCAGCGACTGCTGCAACCATTCGCTGCTCACCAGCTTCATCACGATGCGATCGCTGTACATGACAAGAAACGGAGTGGCCAGCATCGACAACACCATGCTGGCCAAAATGGGATTCAGCAAGGCCGGAGGCACCAGACTATTGCTCTGAGCCAGGGTTAGCAGCACAAAGCCAAACTCACCCGCCTGCGCCAGGTACAAGCCGGTGCGCAGTGATACGCCCGAGGTGCCACCCAGTACTTTGGAAAACAAGGCCACTAGTGCTGCCTTGCTGACGGTGGGAACCACCAGAAACAACAATACCATCGGCCAGTGCGCGGTGACCTCGCGCCAGTCCAGGAGCATGCCGATGCTGATAAAGAAAAGTCCCAACAACACATCATGAAAGGGCCGAATATCGGTTTCCACCTGGTGTTTGTATTCGGTCTCTGAAATCAACATGCCGGCAATGAAGGCCCCCAGCGCCAGGCTCAGCCCGGCCAGCTCGGTCAGCCAGGCCAATCCCAATGTGATGAACAACAGATTCAGCACAAACAGCTCCTCGCTTTTGCGCCTGGCCACCAGGGTCAACCAGCGGCGCATGACATGCTGGCCGCCCACCAGCAAGACCGCAATCAGTGCCGTGGCTTTGAGTGCCGCCAACACCAGAGCTTCAGCCATGTCTTCGCCTGACGCGCCCAAGGCCGGTATCAGCACCAGCAACGGCACCACTGCCAAGTCCTGAAACAGCAAGACACCCATCACCCGTTTGCCGTGCTCCGACTCCATCTCCAGGCGCTCGATCATCAACTTGACCACAATCGCGGTACTGCTCATCGCCAGGGCGCACGACATGGCCAGTGCCGCTTGCCAGGACATGCTCCAGATTTGAGGGGCCAGCGCAGTCACCGTCACAATGATGCCCGTGGCGACCAGCATGGTCGCCACCACCTGCAACAGCCCCAAGCCAAAGACGTGCTTGCGCATGGCGCGCAACTTGGGCAAATTGAATTCCAGTCCGATGACAAACATCAGGAACACCACGCCATATTCACCCACACGCTGCACGCTGGCTGCGTCCTTGGACAAAGCCAGCGCATTGGGGCCAATCACCACACCGACAGCCAGATACCCCAGCATCGGGGGCAGCTTGAAAGACCGGCACACCACAACACCCAGCACTGCGGCAAGCAAATAAAGAAGGGTGATTTCAAGTGCGCTCATCCCTCCATACTAGCAAGAGAAACGGGGGTCGATAAAATGCCCGCATGACTGCACCCAAACCGCCGCCCGAATCTGCCCGGGCACTGCGCGCCATCGCCCTGGCGCAGGATACTTTTGATATCGAGGCGGCGGCAGTATTAGGGCTCAAGACCCGCGTCGGGGCAGGCTTTGCTGACACGGTGGAGCGTGTGTTGGCACTCAAAGGGCGCGTCGTGGTCATGGGTATGGGCAAGAGCGGGCATATCGGCCGAAAAATAGCCGCGACGTTGGCCTCGACTGGAACGCCTGCCCTGTTTGTGCACCCGGCAGAGGCCAGCCATGGCGATCTGGGCATGATTACGACGGACGATCTGGTGCTGGCCATTTCCAACAGTGGTGAATCCCAGGAAATTGCTGCCCTTCTGCCGCTGCTCAAGCGCCTGGGAACACCTTTGGTCGCCATGACCGGCAATTCGCAGTCCACCATGGCGCAGCATGCCGATGTCTGGCTTGACTCGGCGGTCGACAAAGAGGCCTGCCCCCTGAACCTGGCACCGACCGCCAGCACTACGGCGCAATTGGCGTGGGGCGATGCGTTGGCTGTGGCACTGCTCGATGCACGCGGTTTTCGCGCCGAAGATTTTGCACGTTCTCACCCGGGTGGCGCGCTCGGACGCAAGCTGCTGACCCATGTCGCGGATGTCATGCGCACCGGAGACGCGGTGCCGCGCGTGACGCCGCAGGCCAGTTTTAGCGAAATCATGCGGGAAATGAGCGCCAAGGGACTGGGCGCGACGGCCGTGGTCGATGGCGATGACCAAGTGCTAGGCATTTTTACCGATGGAGACTTGCGCCGCTGGGTCGAGCAGGGCGTAGACTTGCGTGGCAAAACCGCGCAGCAGGTTATGCATCCGTCACCCAGCACGGTCGTGCAGACCGCGCTGGCGGTCGATGCTGCCGACTTGATGGAACGTATGCGTATCACCAGTGTGCTGGTGGTGGACGACCGCGCGCGGCTGTGCGGTGCGCTCAACAGCAATGACCTCATGCGCGCCAAAGTCATATGATCACTCCAGCCCTCACCTTTGATCCGGAACTGCTGTTGCGTGCGCAGGGCGTAAAAATCGTTTTTTTTGACGTGGACGGGGTGCTTACAGACGGTGGCTTGTACTTTACCGAGTCGGGCGAGACCCTCAAACGATTCAATACGCTGGATGGCCAAGGGCTTAAATTACTCCAGCGTGCCGGAATCACGCCTGCGGTCATCACCGGGCGCGATTCCCTGCCTTTGCGCCTGCGTCTGAATGCCTTGGGTGTTGAACACGCACATTTTGGCTGTGAGGACAAACGCCCTGCGGCAGAGCAAACGCTTGCTGGATTGGGATTAACCTGGGACCAGGCGGCCGCGATGGGCGACGACTGGCCCGATTTGCCGTTGCTGCGTCGCAGTGCCTTTGCGTGTGCGCCGGTCAATGCCCACCGCGAGATTTTGGCGCACGCGCATTATGTGACCTCGACCTGCGGTGGACAGGGTGCGGTCCGCGAACTGTGCGACCTGTTGCTGGTAGCCAAGGGCCAGTACCGGCGTTTGCTCGAATCCTTCGATTAGCAATGCAATTCGTTCGGGACGCCTGGGATCGGTTTCTGCTGTACTTGCCCTTGGCGGTGATGGCACTGTTGGCTCTTGGAACCTATTGGCTGGTTCGGGGAACACCCCCCTTGGCGGAGCCGTCGGCGATCCGGCCAGTGCGCCACGAGCCCGACTATTTCATGCACGGTTTTTCGGTCCGAACTTTCGATGACTCCGGTCGCTTGCGCACCGAGGTGATTGGCGAGGAAGCACGCCATTTTCCCGACACCCAACTGATAGAAATCAAGGGGATTCGTATTCGGTCCTTCGACGCACAAGGTCGGCTTACCACCGCCAGTGCCCGCCACGGAGTAAGTAACGAAGATACGTCCGAGGTCCAGTTGATTGGCAAAGCTGTTGTGGTCCGCGAAGCCTCCACGGATGCAGCGATGGTGTCCAAGCCACGCGTCGAGTACCGGGGCGAGTTTTTGCATGCATTTTTGACCACAGAAAAAATCAAATCGCACAAGCCAGTGGAACTGATCCGCGGCAACGACCGCTTCAGCGCCGACGCATTGGAGTACGACCATGTGGAACAAGTGCTTCAGTTAAACGGGCGGGTCCGAGGCACCTTGGTGCCTGGTGCGAGGTAAATCCAGACCGAAGCGACCGATGCACAAACTCGTATTCATCACCGGAGCCTCCAGTGGTTTGGGTCAGGCGCTGGCTTGGCGCTACTACCAGCAAGGCTACCGGCTGGCGTTGGCGGCCCGCAACACGGACGAGATTCGAAGCTGGGCCAAGCACCAGGGCATTGGTTCGGATCGCATCGAAGTCTACAGCGCCGATGTAGCCAACATTTCGGGAATGGTAGGGGCTGCTGCCAAGTGCCAAGAACTTCAAGGTGTTCCGGACGTGGTCATCGCATGCGCCGGATTTAGCACCGGAATGGATACTTCCTGCCGAGAGGACCTCGATGTGATGGTGCGCACCTTTGCGGTCAATACAATCGGCGTCGCAGCGACATTCCATCCCTTTGTCAGCGCCATGCGACAACGCGGTTCCGGAACATTGGTAGGGATCGCAAGCGTCCATGGAATCCGCGGTATGCCCGGTCATGGGGCCTACTGCGCAAGCAAGGCGGCAGTCATCAGTTATTGTGAGTCTCTGCGCGGCGAGTTGCGCGGCACAGGTGTCAAGGTGGTCACCATCAGCCCGGGCTACATAAAGACCCCGCTCACCGCCGGGAACCGCTATGCGATGCCTTTTCTGATGCCGGCCGCGGACTTTGCCGTTCGGGCCTTCACAAGCATCGAGAAAGGATGCAGCTACCGCGTCATACCTTGGCAGATGGGCGTGGTAGCCAAGCTGCTGCGCATTTTGCCCAACGCGGTCTTTGACAAGCTATTCGCCAACCGCCCCCGCAAATCCCGTTCGACCCGTGCCGAGTGAAATCTTGAAAATGACTACGAAACTCCACGCCATACAAAAAGGGACCTGAAGGTCCCTTGCTTGCACGCCCTAGATGGCGGATGATTAAAGAGTGCGGGTACTTAGTAGCTGCTACGGCCACCGCCGTATCCACCGCCACCGCCGCCACCGCTGCGGCCACCGCCGCCACCATAACCGCCACCACCGCCGCCGCCGGCACCACCACCATAGCCCCCGCCGCCCCCGCCACCGCTACGTCCGCCGCCAAAGCCGCCGCCGCCACTACGGGGGGGACGGGCTTCCATCGGACGCGCTTCGTTGACGACCAAGCCACGGCCACCGAACTGCTGGCCATTCATGCCATTAATGGCGGCTTGTGCCTCTGCATCGCTGCCCATTTCCACGAAACCAAAGCCCTTGGAGCGACCCGTGTCGCGCTCCATCATGACCTTGGCGCTAGTGACTGAACCGTGTGCGGCAAAGGCTTGCTGCAGGTCTTCGTCACGGAAAGAATAAGGCAGATTGCCCACGTAAAGTTTGTTGCCCATGAAGGACTCCTCAAAATAACTCTCAAAACGCGATGGAGTCCAAACCCGCAATCAACAAACCAATGAAGACTTAAAGCAGACGCGAAACTGGCTAATCACCGCAAACCCGTACACCGATTTCACGGCAATACTGATTCATTATGCGATATTTTTTCCAACTTAGCTAATTTTTCTTACAAATCTTGACAACGCACGGAACATTTATACGTGCCAACATGTTGTTTTTGCGCAGCTTATTCATAACCATGCGCTAATATTAGCCCATTTCCCCGCTTGGAGCGGATTATTAGAACGAGGAGAGATGATGGGCAATCCTATGGGCACGCGCAAATGGCTGGCAGGTTTCAAGGAGGACTATGACAAAGTGTTTGTCAAGGAATGGTCGCCCTACCTCGGTGCCATCTTGTTGGTCGTGGTGATTTTTGCGCTGATGGTCAACGGCATGGTCTGGGGCGTCTTTGGCGGAGTGAAGTTCTGGGGCGACTGGTTTAACAATCTGATTGGTCTGGGGCCGGTCATTGGTGTGCCGAAAACGACCCATGGTTTTTTGACGCATCGCATGTCGCTAATGAACATCATGCTGGTAGTCGGCGCATTCTCCGCGGCCTTGCTCTCGCGTCAGTTCAACCCCAACCTGGCTCCAAAGCTGGAGTACGTGTGGGGCGCGCTCGGTGGCACCCTGCTGGGATTGGGTGCGTCCCTGGCGGGTGGCTGCACGACTGGCGGGTTCTTTAATCCGGTCGTGCATGCCTCACCGGCTGGCTGGGCGATGTGGCTTGGCTTGCTGGGTGGCGCTGCAATAGGCTTGAAAATGCTTTTGTGGACCATGGAAAATGTCGATTGGGGCACCGCGCCACCGCCCACACTGACCCTTCCCACCAGTACCAAGGCTCGCCTACCCTGGCTAGCCATGTTGGTGATGCTTGGCGTTGTGTTTTGGAGTGGCCAGTGGTTTGGCTCGGGCGACCCGCAGTTTGCAGCACTGGCGGTCATCGTAGTAGCAGGTTTTCTGATCGGCTTCGTCATGCACCGCTCCCGGATGTGCTTTTCACGCGCTTTTCGGGAACCCTTCCTGACTGCCGAAGGCAAGATGACCAAGGCCGTCATTCTTGCCCTGGCGGTCAGCATGCCGATTGCAGCGCTGCTGTTTGAAAAGAAAGTCATTGACCCCTATACCGCCATTCCCGCCACCTTCTGGATCGGCTCGCTGCTGGGGGGGCTGATCTTTGGCATTGGCATGGTGTTTGCCGGAGGCTGCGCTTCGGGTTCACTCTGGCGCATGGGCGAAGGACATCTCAAGCTGTGGGTCACGATGTTCTTCTTTGCCTGGTCTGGCTCCATCGCCAGCGCCTTGCTCAAAAAACTGGGGCTGACCGCTGTAGACGCCGAAAGTGACCTTGCCTATGAGGTCACGCCTCTGGGCATGCAAGCCTACTTTCCCGACATGCTAGGGAGCTGGAACTTCACGTTGCTGATCAGCGGTGGTCTGCTGCTGCTGTGGTACGCCCTGGTTCGCTACAACGAGTCCACGGAAAAATTTACGCTGATGTAGTTGGGGCTATCAACCTTTGGCCGAATCGATTGCAAACCATTCTTGCAACTGGTCTGCAACCGCTTGGCTGTCGAGTAGACCCAGGTGCGTTGCGCCATACACTGTTTTTTGCCGGTCCGGCGCGATGGCTAGCGCGTGTCGGGGGTCTTTGTGGTGGCCCAAGGCACTGCTGAGGGGCACCAGCCCGTCTCCGACCCATCTGCTTTGCAGGTCGCCATGGACCCAGGCGATCATGCCGGCGATTGCGTAGCACGACACCGCCTGCGGCAATGGTACAGACTGGCGCGGGTCTGCACCCGGGGCAAAGCGGTCGCGGTCGTGCCAATCTTCATCGAGCAGGTTGCCAAAGCGAAGATCGGTGGTACCAGCACTGCGGATTTTCCCGAGCCGGGTAAAGGCCCGCGAATAGGGGCTGGCATCCATCGCCACGTCCAGCATGTTGCCCGCCCGCTCGACCATGGATCCGTGGTGGGGCGTTCCGATAAACACCAGCTTGCCAAGCTTTTCTATCCAGCGGTCGCCTGCCTGTGTGCCATAGTGGAGCGCACTGCGCGCGAGCAAACCGCCCATGCTGTAACCCACGATGTCTATTTGCTCCACAGGCACTGGCCAAGCGTCGACCAGGGACTGCAGTTGATCAGCCAACGCCCGACCGTTGCTGGAAATATGCTGCCCTGTGTTGTAGCGCAGGTACACCGGGCTCATTCCATGTGCAGCCGCGAGGAGTTCGCCGTGGTTGTGTCCGTTGCGGGTCCACTGCAGCTCGTTCATGCAATGTCCATGCAGCAATACCAGGATGCGCGGCTGTGCTTGTGGTATTGCCATTGCCAAAGACTGGGTCGCGATCTCCAAGGGTTTGCCGCCCTGGTACCAGCCCATGGTGATGGCCAGGGGATTGGCGTGGGTCGTCAGGTGGTCGCCTAACACCCCATTGAGAATCGAGAGAAAGGCCGCGCGCTCTGCACTTGACGGCAACTGCGCCACTTCGGGTTGCAATTGCCGCAGTGCCACGTCCAGCCCACCTCCCACCAGATTGCTGATGCCCCTAACGGCGCTGTAAATCAAGCCGCTGGTGGTGCGCAGAGTGCCTTCCACCAGCCGGTGTGCTGCACTAGCCGGTTTGCTGCTATGCTTATCCAGTGGCCCGGGCAGTCGCAAAATTGTGTGGTGCATGGCCTCCACCAGGTCGGTCACCCCCACCGTGGCCTGAACTGCCAGACGGCTGTACCCCTGCAGGTCGGAAAGATGAACGTGGATCGATTTCATGGAAGTGGCTCGTGTGGAGTCCTGATGGAAACCGCATTGTGTACGCGCGTACTGAACAATTGACGCTGGGGGCGTTCGATTAGTGGACCTTACCCAAATGCTGCCGGTACGACGCACTGAACATGCCGGACCGGCCATGCGCGTGAACGCGGGCATCCAGGGGAAGTCGCGTGCATTGTTGCCACAGAAATAGCTAGGTGCTGGTTTTTGACTTCCTTACGTACCACCTCCACTTTCAGGCCGCTGATGGTGAGGTGGGCAATCTCAGTCTCCCCATAAACGGTACCTCAGCTATTTTCGCACCCCTAAGCTGAAGGTGAAGTAGCCCTCGCCGGTGACTTTGTTGTTGGTGCGGGTCTGACGAATGAACATATTTGCCATGCTAGCCGCAAAAGCAGGGAACACTTCAGACAATTCAAAATATTGTGGCACAACAAAACGCAAGAAAAAGAAAGCAAAATAAAAACTATATAAATCAACGTGTTACGAAACTTGAGTGCAAAAACAACAGATTACTGGGGTCTTACGTTAAGGATGGGATAAGCCTCAACCAGGCGTAATCCTGCGCAGCCCCGGACGTCCCCGGACCCGACCCCCCCTTCAAGGCGCGGTCAACGTGAGGCCATGCAGCTTGAAAATCGCCAACAATTCGCCGCTGGCACGCAGCGCATTGAGTGAGACCTCAAGCGCCTGACCCAGGTCTTTGAAGTTCTTCTTGATCGCCATGCCAATCGGCCAGCCGTTGGGCGGGAGCCCGGCCATCGGCAACGGGGAAATCGCAGTCCGGACCGTGCCCCCCCCTTGCAGCACGGCCGCCTCGGCCTGCGATCGCAGCACATAGGCCGCTGCAACATCGCCCTTCAGCACGGCACCGGCGGCCTGCACCCCCGACGGAAACAGGCTGACCTTCGAACTCAGGG
>JAIPCE010000042.1 GCA_021738345.1 Rhodoferax sp.
CCCCAGCGGCCCCAGTCGGAGAGGCACAGGGGCTACCAAGTATTTTGCGGGAAACACCTTGACGCTCTACCTTGCAGCCGGACTGCTCATTCTTGCCACCATTTTTGTTGTCATCAACCACACCAAAGCAAAAGATGCGCTGAAGAAAAAACCACGCGTGGACCCACCGTCCGCAGAACCGACCAACGGCGGAAAAAACTTCTCAGTGGTGACGGCGTCTGCATCTGTGACCACCCACATGGCGCCGACCAGGGTGGTGCCACCTGAGCTCGCCGCACTGAAGTTGACCAAAATTGCTGATCTGTCCCAGCCCCAAATCGACCTGCTGACAGCTCGGCTGCAAGATATTCCGCGACCACCCCATGCTTTGGACAAATTGGTTTCAGCAGAGTTTCTTGCCACTGCCACATCGACAGAACTGAACGACCTGATGGTTGGAGAACCCCAGATCGCCGCCAAAGTGTTGGCCAGCGTCAACTCTCCCATGTATGGCCTGAAGAAACCCTTGGGCAGCATCGGTCAGGCCGCGACCTATCTGGGCATGAACACAGTACGTAGCATTTGCATGCAGCACATGCTTGATCGGTCATTCCAGGTCACCAGCTCGCAGTCCAAGGTGTTCTACGCGTCGATCTGGAATGCCAGCGCGTTTGCCAGTGAACTGTGCTTCAAATTGGCCCAGCTCATGCAACTGCCGGAGCCGGGCCACCTGGTGACGCAAGTGGTGTTGTCTTATCTCGGACCGCTCGCCACGTCTTCGGTGCTGGCGCAAGAAGATCTGGCCCGACTGACGCACAGCGAGCTCATTGAAAGAACCCACCTGGAACAGGAAAAGTTAGGTTTATCGGCCGGAGAAATCGGCACTCTGCTGATGCAAGCCTGGAATGTGCCCCAAAGCCTGATTCAGGACGTGCAGGACATGGGCCATATCCTTTTAACGCCTTGCAAGACACCGGTCGATGCCCGCAGTGCCAGACTGGCCCTGTGCTACCTTTGCAATCGTCTGGGTGCGATGCTGGCCAGCGGCGAGCTGACCGACACGCGCAATTTTGAAGTGTCGCAATCGGAGCGGGTCGAACTGTTCTTTTTGCAGGACTACCTGAAGCATGCGAGCCTTGCACGTCTTGAGGAATTTCTGAAATTTCCAGAGGTCGTGTCTGCGGTCAACCTGATGGCTACCGCAGCGCTGCTGCGCGGTCAAGGCAATTAGGATTGGCCCTTTGGGGTGTCACAATCATCGCAGCACGTAAGACCAGCGCCATGAAACGGTTTGAATTTCGTCTCGATATCTCGTCCCACAGGTATCTGAATTACTACCGGGGTACCGTCCGGCAGGTCGTTGTCGGATGCACAAGCGGCGTATCGGTCCAATTTCCGGCGTCCTTTCTTACCCCGTTCATCACTACCAATGGAATTCACGGGGACTTCGTACTGACATGTGATGACGATTTCAAGGGTTCTGAACTTCGGCGACTGACAACGTGAGAGGCTAACGAGCAGGCGCCGTCAAGCCCAGCAAGCCCAGCCCCAAAAGCACAAAAATCACACCAGAGATTTTGTTGAAGGCTTGTGTGCGACCGGGCGATGCGAGCCATTGCCTGGCCCCATGAGCGACCAGTGCATAGGCCATCAGTGCGGCAAACGAAAACACCATCAGTGTGCTGGTCAATGCGACGAATTGGAGCGCGAGGGGCTGGTCTCGCGCAATGAATTGTGGAAACAGGGCTGAAAAAAATAGCAGTGCCTTGGGGTTGGTCAAGGCAATCACCAAGCCCTGCGAGAAAAGCCCGGCGGGTGTCCGGTCTGCCGACACGGTTGCGGCGACTTCAAATCCGCTCGCACTGGAGTGCCACTTACGAATACCCAGATATACCAGATAAAGCGCGCCGAGTACCTTGAGCACGCCAAACACCAAAGTGGAAGATTGCAACACGGCGCCGATGCCGGTCATCGCGACCGCAGACAGAAAGAACAGTCCGATCACGTTGCCCAACGATGAAAACGCCGAGGCGCGCGGACCCAGACCCACCGCATTGGACACGGATAGCAAGACTGCGGGCCCAGGACTGAGCGTGCTTAAAACGACGACCGTCAGGTACAGAATCCAGCTCGATGTTGTCATGGTTCGCGAAGACAATAATCAAGGTGCTGCCGGTAGAACGCGAACGTGGCGCTAGCGGCCATCGCCGCCAAGTCGAAGTCTTCTGGCTCGATACGGGGATGGGCAAATGCCCAGAATCTCTGCCAGCGCGGAGAACCTTCAGCGCCACCAAAAAATGCGCGTGGCGCATTGCCGGGCAAGCTCAGGGCCAACTGGCGGGCAATCACGATGCCACCCATATTGGAGCCCTCGATCACATAGAGCATGCCCAGCATTTCAGCGGTGCATCCGACCAGGGGCACCTCAACCGTCAAAGGGCGCGGGCTGACACCGAGTGCTGCCAGGTCTGACTCCATATCTGCCAACCGGCGCGGGAACAGCACAGCGGGGGCAAAGGCCGCCACTCGGGACTCTATGGCCCGGTGCGCTCCGTGCAACGCGGCCAGGGCCCGCCCGTAGGTCTCCAGAGACAACGTCGGGCCCGGCAGCGCCATCAGCAAGGGATGGTGATCGAGCAGGCTGTGCGCAGCCTTGGTCGCCTTGCGCAGGTGGAGGGCAAGTGCGGGAACTTCAGTCATGCTGGGTGTCGATGCCGTGCGCAGCATCTCGGCATTGGCATTTGCCACGGTTTTCCGACGGTTTCTTGTTTTTCCAGGCCAAGAAAAGACGCCAGGTCGGTGCTGACCTGAAAAATGCGTAGATCGGGACCTGAGTCGGTCACGACCATCGCGCCATGCGGCTGAGTTTTGCCAATCTGGTGCATCGGCTCACTGACGCAGTGCGTAAGCGCCCGCGACAGTTCTTGCTGGATGAAGGATGTCATTGCCAGTTTTCGGACTGCCATACTCCATCGTGAAAATAGTGCACTTGGTTATTCCACAAGAGTGATCGGTGGTTGCTGATGTCACTCTGGCCGGGCGTAATAGATGCCAATGCCGCACGTGCATTGAACGCTTTCTTAGGTAAATCGATCTCGAACTTTTGCAGCTCCACCCGAGTAAAACGGTAGTAGTCTGAGGGTAAACCCCTTGCGTCAAACGGTGGGGTATCGTAGAGACTCACAGGCAGGCTGATTCGTACCGAGGACGCGCTGGTTTGAATCGCAATTGCATGGGGGTCGCGCAACACGGCGGCGTCGGTCCCACGCTTGCCAATGGTGCTGCGGGCGGCTTCAATCGGTTGCGCCGGGTCACTCACGTCGATCAGCGACAGTTTCACCCCCTGGTACCAGGCCGCCCGACCATCCCCGGTGGTTCCGTCCACATAGGCATCCTTGCCTACGCCCAACAGCAGGGTTTCTGAAAGCGGAAACAAATAGTCAGAATACCCCTCAACCTGCAGTTCCCCCGACACTTTCGGGTCTTTGGGATCGCTGAGGTCCAGCACATACAGCGGGTCTGTGAGCCGATAGGTCACCAGATACCCCCGGTTGCCAAGAAAACGCGTGGCATAAATCTGTTCTCCCACCTTACCCAAGGGGGCGGGTCGGGTCGCGTTCGGCAGCTCACCCACCGTGACTAGGTTGCCATCTCGGACCTGCAGCAAGCTGAGTTTGGCCGGTGAAGTCGTTGCGGTAGGAGTGGTTGGAACGGTCGGAGTGGTCGGCAAGGTCGGGTTAACGGGCGTTGCGCTGATGCCACCAGTAACTGCCGGCATCGGGAGACCGATCCAGCCATTCCAGGTGTTGCCGGTCTGGGTGAGCACCCGCAGCGTTCCCTGATGCTCACCCATGCGGTAGGACTTCCGGTTTTGCTCCCACCCTAAATGGCCCGGCACCGTCCCCGAGCCTTGGTACACCATCTCGAGCCCGTTCAACGCAAATTGGTGGATGTCGGTAGAGGGCTCGGTGCCGTATACCGGTGTGATTCCGCTGTAGCTGTACGCCGTACGTGTAGTCGACAGATACAGATTCTTTTCAGACATATAGAACGCTTCGGTGCCTCCGGTAAAACAGCGTGCGCCATGGCGGTGGCTGGTACCAGCCAAATCAACCCCCACAACGGTGATGACATCGGCGCTTTTGTTCACATTCGCGTCTTGTACAAAACATGCAGAGGCCTGCACCAGAGCTTGCGCCGGACCACCGTCTACGGAAATCGTCGGCAAAAGCTGTGCCGGCTGCGCCGCATCGACAATTGCCTGGTTACTGGCGAGCTTGGTGCTGGGCCAGGCCGGATCCAATCCAGGAAGCTGGGGGTAGCTTCGCAGCACCAAGTAAAGGGTCGATCCTATGCGCCGGGAGCCCAGCATGTGGGCCGAAATGCGTACCGTGCGTAATTTTTGCATCGGCGTGTCACTCGCGGTGCTGACCAGCGAAAACTCGGTCTCCCCAGAGCCCCAGACGTTCGGTGCAAACCAGGCATCGTAGGAGCTCCAGGTACGCACCCCTTCGCCGAGCACGATCACCTGCTTACGCTCGGAGTCCAGGTACATGCCGGTGGCTCGCATATCTGACGATAGGGGTGCTGACACGCTATCGATCTGTGTCAATTGAGGCTTGTCCGCATTCAACTTGAGGCGACGCAGCCCCCCATTCTTGCTGCCACTTACGTTCGTTGGGTCGAGACTGAAGACTTGGCTGCCATCGCTTTTGATCCAATCGGCTTCATCTACCCCCGCCTCCTGCAGGGTAGTGCCAGAGCTGACCGCGGCGCCGGGCGCCATGGGAGCAGCGACAGGGGTGGAGCTTGCAGAACCGGCATTGGTCGCCAACGCGAGATCCTTGGACATGCTCAATGGATTGTTCGCGCCTGAGGTCGGCCCCAATGCAGTGCGGAAATACTGCACCAGCCCGGTGTCAGTGGTGGCACGTAGCGCGACAGGATTCGCAGCCGGTGCGACCGCGTCGGGCACACTGGTGGCAGTGCCTCCGCCGCAACTGCCCAAGCCCGCAACCATCAAAGAAGACAGCGCGCCCATCACGATCCATCTTCTGGCAAAAGCGTGCTTTAGCGGAGTAAGCTCCATCATGTGTCCGTTCCTCTCAGTGCGTGTCTTAAGGCCGGTTCGATCCCTCAGTGGTCCAGGCGCACAAAATGGAACTGACCGGGCGCATTGATTGGATCGACCCCGACCCGAATCATATCCTTGGGCAAAAACTTGCCCTCTAGCAACAGCTTGGACAAGGGATTTTCGATGCGCTGCTGGATCGCGCGTTTGAGCGGCCGTGCACCGAATATCGGATCAAAACCGACTTTGGCAAGCTCTGCGACGGCAGCGTCCGACACATCCAGGCGCAGATCCAATTTCGCCAGGCGATCGGTCAGCACCCGCAACTGAATTTTTGCGATATCTGCGATGTGCGCCGCATCCAGGGCGTGAAACACCACCGTTTCGTCAATCCGGTTGAGGAACTCGGGCCTGAAATGGTTCTTGAGCTCACCCGTTACGGCATCCTTGATGTCCTCACGGTCCTGTCCGACCATGCTTTGAATCATCTGCGAACCGATATTGCTGGTCATGACAATCACGGTGTTTTTAAAGTCCACAGTACGGCCCTGACCATCGGTCAGGCGGCCATCGTCAAGCACCTGCAGCAGCACATTGAAGACGTCGGGGTGGGCCTTTTCGACTTCGTCAAGCAAAAGCACGGCATAGGGCTTGCGCCGCACCGCTTCGGTCAGGTAGCCGCCTTCCTCGTAGCCCACATACCCTGGCGGAGCACCAATGAGCCGCGCCACCGAGTGCTTCTCCATGAATTCGCTCATATCGACCCGCACCAAATGGTCTTCACTGTCAAACAGGAACCCGGCAAGGGCCTTGCAAAGCTCGGTCTTGCCCACACCGGTCGGTCCAAGGAACAAAAACGAACCGGTCGGCCGGTTTGGGTCGGACAAGCCGGAGCGCGACCGCCGGATGGCATTGGCAACCGCTGCAATGGCTTCGTTCTGACCGACCACGCGCTGGTGCAATTTGCCTTCCATCTGCAACAGTTTGTCTTTTTCGCCCTGCATCATTTTGGCCACCGGGATGCCAGTGGACCGGCTCACCACTTCGGCAATCTCTTCGGCACCGACCATGGTGCGCAGCAACTGCGCACGTCCCCCGTCTTTGGCGGATTGGGCCTTGCCCGCTTCCTGGTCTTGCGCTGCCTTGAGTTTCTTTTCAAGCTCTGGCAACTTGCCATACTGCAACTCGCCGGCCTTGTTGAAATCGCCTTTTTCGGTCAACTCCTTGATCTGAAATCTGAGCTTTTCGACTTCCTGCATGATGGTCTTGGAACCTTGGGCCTGCGCTTTTTCTGCTTTCCACAGTTCGTCGAGATCGGCGATTTCCTTTTGCAAATTGCCAATTTCTTCGTTGATCAGTTCAAGCCGCTTTTGCGAGGCTTCGTCTTTCTCCCGCTTCACCGCCTCGCGCTCGATCTGCAACTGAATCAACCGGCGGTCCTTTTTGTCCATGAGCTCGGGCTTGGAGTCGAGTTCGATCTTGATCTTGCTTGCGGCCTCATCGATCAGGTCAATGGCCTTGTCCGGCAAGAATCGATCGGTGATGTAGCGGTTGGAAAGTTCTGCAGCGGCAACGATGGCCGGGTCCGTGATCTGCACGCCGTGGTGCACTTCATAGCGCTCTTTTAAACCCCGCAAAATAGCAATCGTCGCCTCCACCGTGGGCTCGCCTACCAAAATTTTCTGGAAGCGGCGCTCCAGTGCCGCGTCTTTTTCTATGTATTTGCGGTATTCATCGAGCGTGGTCGCGCCCACGCAATGCAGCTCGCCGCGTGCCAACGCCGGCTTGAGCATATTACCGGCATCCATCGCACCTTCGGCCTTGCCAGCGCCGACCATGGTATGCAATTCATCAATGAAAACAATGGTTTGGCCCTCGTCCTTCGCCAGGTCCTTGAGCACATTTTTAAGCCGCTCTTCAAACTCGCCACGAAACTTGGCCCCGGCCAGCAGCGCGGCCATGTCCAGACTCAGCACGCGCTTACCCTTGAGCGATTCTGGCACCTCGCCTGCCACAATGCGCTGTGCCAAGCCTTCGACGATGGCGGTCTTGCCCACGCCGGGCTCACCAATCAACACCGGGTTGTTCTTGGTGCGGCGCTGCAGCACCTGGATGGCGCGCCGTATTTCGTCATCGCGCCCAATGACCGGGTCGAGTTTTCCCAAACGTGCGCGCTCGGTGAGGTCGATGCAGTATTTCTTGAGCGACTCGCGCTGCTCTTCGGCATCGGCGCTGTCCACCTTCTGGCCTCCGCGCACCGCATCGATGGCAGCCTCCAGGCTTTTGCGGGTCATGCCTTGGGCACGCACCGCATTGCCAAAATCAGCCTTGCTGTCCGACAAGGCGAGCAAAAATAGCTCACTCGACACAAATTGGTCACCCCGCTTGATGGCGTCCCGCTCAGCGGCTTGTAGCAAGCTGACCATGTCACGCCCTACCGTGACCTGTTCCTGGCCCTGCACCTCAGGCAGTCGCTTGATGGCCGCCTCCGCCGCCGCACTGAGCCCCTGCACATTGACGCCGGCGCGCTGTAGCAGCGCCTTGGGCCCGTCGCTTTGTCGCAGCATGGCCAACAAGACATGCGCGGGCTCGATGTAGGCATGGTCACTGCCGAGCGCGAGCGACTGGGCTTCACTCAAGGCTTCCTGAAATTTAGTGGTAAGTTTTTCGATTCGCATAATTAACCTCCGGTTGCAACAAAACTTGGGGAATATTGGTGCTTTTCAAGGGCCGCAGCGCTGATGGCCCCGATTCCAGTCAAAATACCGACTTGTCGCGCCGTACCAGACGCACCGTCAACCGTCCGCCCGAAAGCGCCCAACAGAGGAAACCAGGTTCAATGGAAATTCGCCAGCTGTCCGTCGACTACAACGAAGAGCACGACCGCATCTTGATTCGCATCAACACCACGGACAGCGAGGAGCTGCGCTTTTGGCTCACGCAACGCATGGTGGGCAGGCTGTGGCCCACTTTCAATGAAGTCGTGGCGCGCCATCTGGTGCCGCTCGACAAGTTTGGCGAGCATTCCAAGCTTCAACTGTCCGGTCTCAACGCAGAACAGCGCGCCATGGTGGCTGAATTCGAGCGCGTCGACGTGCTCAAGCAAGCCGATTTCGCGACCCCCTATGATGCCCACCCCCTGCGCCTGCCCTTGGGTGAATACCCCTTGCTGGTGACAGAGATCAACCTCACGGCCGTTGACAATGGCCAATTGCGCATCAGATTGTGCGAGCAACTCAACGGCAAGGCAGAACAGCGGTCATGCCAACTCGACCTGCCACCGCAACTCGCACACGGTTTGATCCACCTGCTGCAAAAAGCTTTGGCGCGCAGCGCTTGGATACTGCCATCGCAAGCGACGGGCACAGAAAATGATGCCGGTGAATCGGCGTCCAATCTCAAATCTGACCGACCAAGGTATCTGAACTGATACCAGATGCGACCACCCCTCGCATAGAGTGAGTTCAATTTGTCCTGGAAAATGGCTTCGCAGGTCAGTTAAAGCGAACTCCACGCTCACCATTTGCTGACTCGGGCTGTTTATGCTCGAAAAAAACCACCAGAAAACCACTGGAGAGTGGATTTTTGGTGGTTTCTATGGGCTCTATCAAGAACTTACCCGCATTGAAATTGTCGAGTAAGTTATTGATTTATAAGGGTTTATGGCGGAAACGGAGGGATTCGAACCCTATAGCTACAGAGTCACAAAAAAAGTCTTACCCCCCATTGAACCCCCCTATAAAAAAAGTGTACCCCCCTCTTTGGTCATTGCGGTGTCATCCGGCCTGAGGATGATGTGCAGGTGCTGACAGCCAGATCACTGCGCTGACCGTATGGTGGCCACTGCAATGTCAGATCACAGTGATGTGCTGTCCGAGCTCCACCAGGTCGTGGTGGTCATCGGCAGGTGATGGGAGCTTGCACCAGATAGCGCAGCGCACGCCATAGACGGGCATCAGGGCGATCAAACCGGGCGGTCGGTGTCATTGCCTTGGTCATCGGGCGATAGGGCTTGTAGGTCGATTAAGGGTCAATAGCCAATTGCTATCCTGAGAGCATGGCACGGTAAGTGCAACCCGCAAATACCGTGCCCGATAGTTTTTTCAATTTGCCCTTGTCCCTTATTTTCAAGATGCGCAGTGCTTGCGGGTCTGTTCGAGCATGGGCATACCGCTACTCATCAAATCTTGCGTCTACGTCGTCGATGCGGCCCCCTAGGTCACGCCTTGCGCGCTCCAGGTCGAGCGTGAGGTTATGGACCATGGCTTTGAGCTCGGCTTGCTCGCGCTGCAACTTCGCCAGCGATTGCAAGATGGTTGCAAATTGCTGCGGTGTCACTTGAAATACCGCGAAGCTGGCGTGTCCGCATCGGCACCGTTCAGCAAAGCTTTTTTGAGTCCGGCCGAATCCGCCCGGGTCGTGCTGGATTTGGACAGTCTCAGTTTGCTGGCCAAGCTCGCCATTGATGCGGCCAATGTCACGCTCATCTTCAATGCGGCCGATGGTGATCCGTCGGGCATGATGGGTCCGGTCAGCTCCACCAGGGCATCGCATTGGCGCTTGTGCGAGTCAGCCCGGACCAATGCCTCAAGCAAAACTAGGTCGCCCTTGCCGAAATAGTCGGGGTCAACGCTTTTGCAAATTGTGATCCAGAGCTCGGCAGCGCCAGCGGGTAGTGCTTCGGGCGGTGCAGGGCGCCGGCTAACGTTTAGCGGGGTGACTGTCATGTTCAGTTTTTTCATGATGTGTTTCCTTGGAAAATACAGATTTTTGCGCACGAAGGGGAGCGTTCGGTCTAGGTCGATGTCGTTTTTAACTTCGAAATACCCCCTCCAACCTAGGTGGGTCCTTACCGCGTAATGCTGTCTGCGTAGCGTGTCCACAGCGCAGCGCCCGTCCCGCATCGAAGACCGTAGCGGGCGCCTCGGCCTGCCGCAATGCAGCGCTGACAGTTGAAGTGATGCCGGTGGTACTCCTCTGCCAGCTCACGCCATGCTGCCGGGTCTGGTGGTGGCTCTGGTTCATTCGCCGGTGGTCGTGACAACCAGCGCAGCAAGTCAGCCTTGTGTTCCCGTAGCGGTCCGAGTAGCTCTTGGACAGCAAGCCGGTTGCCCTTGTAGCGGATTTCACCTTCAATCAGTTCCAGGCTAACGCCACGGTCAAGGGCTTTTCTGATCAAGATGTCGACACTCATACAAAACCCTCCACTTCAGAGAATTTTTCATCGCTGACACTTTGCGTCGCTTGGGGGAAAACAACCGATTTAACCGATATAACCGATTCAGCGACCTGTTTTACCTGCCAGCGCTCTGCCGATGTGGTGGTGCTTGCGCGCTCAAATCTACGGCCATCGACGATCCGGCCCTGGTGACGTGACATCCATCGGCCCAATCTGCGGGTGTTGATCTCGCCCCTTTGCTCGGCCACTTCCATGAATATCTCGCGCAAGTCGTCATTGCTTGATGTCGAGTGCTGCACTGCCTCACGAATCATCGTCGGCAGTGTTCCGAAGGACCAAAACCACAGGTTAAGCATGCGGCCCAACACCTCGCGGTCTGGGTCCTGTGCTAGCTGCTCAAACACACGTGTAGCCGGGTCAGGCATTCCGAGCCACAACAATGGCTGTCTAACCCATGCTGTCCATTGCAGGTAGCTTGCCAGCGATTTGCATGGAATCTCACTCTCGCCGCTCGCAATCCAGGCCCTGACGATGGTCAACGCCAGCGATACGTACTTTGCACGGTCAGCTTTTATCGTGGCCAGCGGGTCCGACTTAAATTCCCGTGTTGCGGGTGTCTCCACTTTGGGGTCAAGTGTGACGGTGATACACCTCCTGGCCATGTCCCGCACGGCATCGACGTTGTTGCCAGAACTGAGAAACAGCGCCCGCGTGCCCACAGTGGCTGTTTTGGACAACCCCAGGATACGCCCGGTCAAGTGCTCTTCCGTCAGTGCGCTGCACAGCGACTTGAATGGAATCAAGTCGGTCGTCAAATTGTCAAAAGCGATTGCAGCGGGTGCTGATAGCAGCGTAGCCAATAGCAGTTTCTGACATTCCTCATCGTTGTTGGGGAATGCGATTGCAGCGGGTGCCCCAGGGCTTGCAATGGCACTTGTGATGGTTTGCAGGTAGCTCTTGCCGGATGCTATCTGCGGTGCCTTGTAATGGAACATCGGCGCCGCTGGCAAGCTCTGGCGAATGGCCGCAGTCAGTATGCCAGCGACCGCCGCAGCTTGATCTATCGGTGCTGAAAATTCAAACTCTCCCAGCAGCTCTAAAAAAGTCTGCAATGCAGCTTGTGCTTGCAGCTTTGTCGGTCTGTCCGGTACGTCAAACTGGCGTGCGTCAAACACTCCAAAAAGACCAGTAGCTGCGTCAAACCCCGCATTGCGCACGATAGAACCGTCGCGCCGTAAATGTGGCTGTCTTGCAATGCCCGTCAACGCATCCAGGTGCTGATAGCTCTCGGAGTCAAATAACACCGTGACGTGTCGCGCCGGTGGGTCACAAACCACATCACATTCGCTGCGTGCGTCGTATCGCGTCCAGGTAGCTGCCGCTGACAGTGCCTTGAGTAGCGCGGGTTGTGACACGGGCTTGATCGAGGTGTCGTTACTTTCAGGGTCGGTCGAGACGCTGACGATCATTCCACCGCGTTGGTAATACCGCTTAGTCGCCGCCAGTTCGCGTTCCCCAGCGTCAACGATGCGATGCAGCTCGCCCGCCTCCACCTTGATGGTGGGCTTATGTTTCGCGGCCTGGAAACTGACAGCGAGGTATTCCAGCAATGCCCCTATGCGCCTGATGTCGCCATGGCTGTGCTGGCACCGATAGCCGCCCACGGGGTAGAGGTCGGAGGGTTCGAAGTAGCAGCTGCCGTGGTCCACCTGGTCGGAGTGCTCGTGTACCCAAGGGCAAGTAACGTCGTGCTTCCCGCCGCCCAATGGCTGCTTGTATAGACCGCGCTGTTTAAGAGCGGTGATCACCTCATTTTCTGCAGTGCGTGGGGTGTAGACACCTGGTTCTGAATTGCGGTCGATTGCTGCCGCCTTGCTTCCAGCTGCAGCTTTCCCTCGGCCCCGTGGCCTTTCCTGCGGTAACGCCAGCTCCAGGCGTTGCGCGATTTCCTCCACGGTGTATCGGCGATCAGGATGCCACTCGATCAGCTTGCACTGAAACGCCGGTGTACCGTACTTGGGTTTCCCGTTGATTGCACACGGTAGCCGCATCCAACGTGCCGCGCCACCACTTGCGCCGCTGTCACAGAGGCTGGCATCAATCAAACCCTGCTTCAGTGCGTCCGCTTGCACTTTACCTATGGGCAAATCAAAAATATATCCGGCTTGGTGGTTGCCCGGGCTTGTTTCGATCAGCCAGGTGGGGGGGCACGCTTGGAGCCGGTCAAGTGGTACTTTCACTCCAATGTCATCCAACATGGCGCAATAGACATCACCAGCCAGGGTTTTCTGTGCGCGATACCGGCCCGCGTCATTGGGCATAAACACAGCTGGATGCGCGTACCAGTTCAGCGCCGCGTCCGATGTGTCGCATGGCCATGGGCTTGGAGACCATCCGCCCGCGTCAGGGTCGCCCGGCTTTGAGCAAACCAGCGGCCTAGAATGTTTGAATTCACTGCCGAAAATGGCGGTCAGAAACGCCTCGTTTGTCGTTGGTGAATAGGTTATATCGGTTAAATCGGTTACTTTTGGCGAAGTCGCGCAAAGTGTCAGATCATTTTCTTGGTCGATCAGCTCCGCGCCGGTGTTCAGTTCATAGGTCTTTATGGTCATACTGCGCCCCCTCCCATCGTCCTGGTGATGTGGGTCTGAGCCCTGCGCAAGCGGGACAGAGCCTGTCCGCCTTCACCATGGGCAATGTGCCACTGCGCCATCGACAACGCGTTGAACGCGGTCTGTTGGAGCTCCAGCAACGCAATGTCGTTGATCAGAGCCTGTTTCGCCTGTTCGATAAGGTGCGGCGGAAGATAGCTGTCGCTACTGAATGGACGGGTGCCGGGTGCTGGTGTGAGCTCGGCAAGAATTGCGCGCAGTGCTTGCGCCGCTGTGGTGGTGCCCGTGGTGGGCGTGGATGTGCTCATGGTTTAAGAGACCCTCCCTGCCATCCAGCGATTAATATCCTCGGTTTTCCAGGCTGTGGTATTTGCGCCCAATTTGACAGGCGCTGGAAAATGTCCTGACTTAACCCAACGCCACAATGTTGGCGCGCTCACGGGTATTATTTTTGGGATTAACTGGCGCTGACGGATAAACCCTGTTTTGGGTAATCCTTCGTGGATAACATTAGCTGACATTCGATGCAACTCCTTAATAGATGCATCAAATTTGCCTGTCGGTAACGTTACCCGTCAAACGGGGAAATTTCCCTACTCTGTTTTCATTGGGCGGCGCGGCCCAAATGGGGAAACCGATTTACTTGCGGGTAGCCGGATTCCATGCGGCTTCTAATGTTGGCTTGCCCTTTTTTGGTTGCCTGAGCTGGCTAACGTTGCCCTCCCTGTTGCCCTTTTCGCGAATCTTCCGGGCAGCTTCAATGCCCTTTTTCACGGTGTCGACTTTGGCTTTATCCTCACCAGCAATCAGACGGTGTACTGAGGCTTCCGATACCTTGGTGGGTCCGCGTTGCTCATCCTCGAGTCTGCGCAACCAGCGGGTGTTACGTTCGTTAATCGTCTCGGTCGGCACCGGCTCAGGTTCGGCCTGGGTCGCTGGCGCCTTTATCTCCTCTCGCAGACAAGGCCCGAAACGTCGACGTTCAATGGCTTGTTCAAACTCTTTATAAAGGTGCGATGCAATTTCACCGAAGGTCCATGCCATGCCACGGGCGGCAATGAACTTATCTGCATCGGTCATTGGTAGAAGCCATTCCCAGCCACTGGGGAGGGTTTCCAGTGGCAGTAATGTAACGGGGTCTCTGGCTTGAATTTCTCCACCGGATAATGCCTTGCGCAGCTCTGCGGACCAACTCTCGACAATACGGCGCTCTTGCTCACGGTCAAACGACTTGCGCACGGTGAATAAAATAATTGCCAAACAGTCGATAGCCATCAATCGGCCATTTATGTGAACGCTTTCTATCCATCGATCAGGCCCGAAGGATTGAAACTCTACCGCCTTGAGACCGTCCAATGTCTCCCAGTTCTGAATCTCTGTTTCGCTTCCTTCAATGTGGTGCAAAACCCGTTCAAACAAATCTGTCATTGCGCACTCCCCGTGCAAAAAATCCCCTAGATAAGGTGCACCAGCAGGCCACGGGGAGCATGGCTTTTCAACCCGGGTTGCAATCGGGTCTAGCTGGCGCAAATCGATCATACGGCACGCATGCGCAAAACGTTGTTGGACTGCTTCGCCGGCGCTGATTCCAAAAACTTCGCCCACTCGGTCATCAGATTACGGCGCTTGTCGAACAAATCTCCCCGGCGGTATGCGGCTTCGGTGGCGTTGCCGATGGCATGTGCAAGGGCCATCTCCCGAACCTCTGAGGGGTAGGCGGTACGTTCTGCGCACCAGTCGGAGAAGGTGCTTCTAAACCCATGCGGCACGGCTGTTAACCCCATGCGGCGCATGCACAAGGTCAGGGACATATCGCTCAAGGGCTTGTCACCACTTTGGCCAGGGAATACTAGGTCAATCTCCTCCCCATCGTCGTTGATCAGCCTGGGCAGGGTGTCGAGTAGCCCACAGGCACGGTCGCTTAACGGCACGCGGTGGGGTCTACCTGCCTTCATGCGCTTGCCTGGGATTTCCCACACGGCGCGGTCAAGATCAATCTCGGACCAAAGGGCACCACGGGCTTCGCCAGAACGGCAGGCGGTCAGAATGACGAACTCCAGGCAGCGGGCGCTCATGCCCTCCACCACGGCGAGACGGTGCATGAAGTCGAACATGCCATCAATGGGCATAGCCTCGAATGACTCGCGCTGATTGACTTTGGACGGCTTGGGTAGCACTTGGTCCAGGTGTCCACGCCATTGGGCAGGGTTGAACCCCTTGGGGCGGTAGCCTTGCGCTGCGGCCCAGCTCAGCACCAGCTCGATGCGCCCACGAACCCGGTTCATCGTCTCGTTCTTGGTTGACCACTGCGGCGTTATGGCTGCGCTTATGTCCGGGGTGTCAACGTCGGCGACGTGCTTGTCACCAAAGTGAGGGAAAGCATAGGTCTCCAGTGTATTGGCCCATTGCTGCGCATGCTTGGGGTTCTTCCAGCTCGCGCGGTGGGTCTTGATGTAGCTGGCAGCGCAGGCTTTGAAGGTCCATGCAGCGCTGTCTTGCTGGCGCTGCCGGTCAATGATGGGGTTGTCGCCTTCGCGAATCGATGCCAGGGCGGCGCGGGCACGCTCCCATGCTTGGGCCAAAGTCACGCCAGGATAGCCACCTAACCCAAGCTCAGAACGTTTGTTGCCGATTTTGGTGCGCAGAATCCAAGACTTTGCACCGTTCGGACTGACTTGGAGCTTCAATCCGGGCACCGTGCCCACTGCGTGCAGTCCCGGCTTGTCTAGGCGCTTGATCTCCAGTGCGCCCAATGGCTTAACGATTTTTGGCATATTTTCCCCACAATGAAGATGATAGGTTTGGGGGGTAAGGTGGCTTCCCTCCTACTTACCCCCCAATCAATTATGTGCTTAAAAAAGACGCAATGATACGGCAGGATTCGAATTAAGAGCGAAAACGATGGGGGGTTAGTCGATTTTGAGACGAAAAAAAACCCCTCGAAAGGGGTAATTGGCGGAAACGGAGGGATTCGAACCCTCGATGAGGCTCTACACCCCATACTCCCTTAGCAGGGGAGCACCTTCGGCCACTCGGTCACGTTTCCTTGAAGAGCGCAGATTATCGCACGCCTTAGCCGACTTTTTCTAGGCTGGGGGCTGGTCCAAATCAAATTCCTTGTGCAACGCGCGCACGGCCAGTTCCATGTATTTTTCGTCGATCACGACCGAGGTCTTGATCTCGGAGGTGGAAATCATCTGGATATTGATGCCTTCTTCGCTCAGGATGCGAAACATGCGACTGGCCACGCCGACGTGGCTACGCATTCCGATGCCCACGATCGACACCTTGCAAATCTTGGTGTCACCTACCACTTGCTGCGCGCCCAGCGCAGGCAGCACCTTTTCATTGAGCAAAGCGATGGTCTTGGTGTAATCGTTGCGGTTCACCGTGAAGCTGAAATCGGTGCGACCGTCTTTACTCAGGTTTTGGATAATGACATCGACCTCGATGTTGGCATCGGCGACTGCACCCAAAATCTTGTATGCAATGCCCGGCTTATCGGGCACGCCCAATACTGAAACCTTGGCTTCGTCACGGTTGAACGCTATGCCCGAAACGATGGCTTGTTCCATGTTCTCGTCTTCCTCAAAAGTAATCAGGGTGCCAGATTTGGCTTCTTCAACAATATCAATATCCCAGGGCGTGAAGCTTGACAGCACGCGCAACGGTACCTTGTACTTGCCAGCGAATTCGACCGAGCGAATCTGCAGCACCTTGGAACCCATGGATGCCATCTCCAGCATTTCTTCAAAACTCACGGTCTGCAAGCGGCGCGCCTCTGGCACCACCCGCGGGTCGGTGGTGTAAACGCCATCCACGTCGGTATATATAAGGCATTCATCGGCCTTCATGGCAGCGGCCACCGCCACCGCAGAGGTGTCTGACCCGCCACGCCCCAAGGTGGTTATGTTGCCCTGATCGTCCATGCCCTGAAAGCCTGTCACGATGACTACTTTGCCCGCAGACAGGTCACCGCGCACTCGGACATCATCAATTGACTCGATACGCGCCTTGGTATAGGCACTATTAGTCCGAATCGGGACCTGCCAGCCAGCATAGCTGACAGACTCCATGCCCTCTGCTTGCAGTGCAATGGCCAATAATGCGCTAGAGGCCTGCTCGCCGGTTGCGGCCAGCATGTCGAGTTCTCGGCCGTAGGCTTCGGTCAAACAAGCGGGTGCCAGCTCTTTGGCCAAACCGAGCAAGCGGTTGGTTTCGCCGCTCATTGCACTGGGAACAACCACCATCTGGTGCCCGGCCCGCGCCCATTTCGCAACGCGCTTGGCGACCTGGCGGATACGCTCCGTGGAGCCCATCGACGTGCCGCCGTATTTGTGAACAATCAATGCCATTGAATCTTGAATTGGAGCAAAAAACCTAGGGATTGTACCAATGCAACGCCGCGCCTACGCGGCGCACATAGCCCTGACCGACTTTGATGTGTATTGCATGTCCTCGCGTCTTGCAAGCGCTGAGCTGATGCTGCAACTCAGCGAGCTGGGCAGTACTGGGCACCACACCGTAGCTCAGCTTGAGCCAGTGGCGCAAGACGTTGGCCTGACGCGGAGCGCTCAACTCGCGCAGGGGCTTGATTGGCAGCGCGCCAGCGTCCGGACTGTCCAACAGAATCGCATCGTGCGCCGCGACCTCGTCGAGCAATTGCTGCGCTTGTGCTGCGTGTGAGGCACTGCGCCCGAAGGTATCCAGAAACTGCGGGAAGGTCTGCGCCAGCACGGGGATGAGATGAGCCCGAATTCGGTTTCTGGTCAAACTCTGGTTCGTGTTGGAGGGGTCTTCCACAAAGTCAAGCTGCTGCTGGGCCAGCCAGCAACGGATGTCCGCAGCGCTCACCTGCAGCAGTGGCCGGTGGTAAGTCAAGTTCCCACGTAGCCAGATCGCAGGCATGGCGCTCAAGCCGGCTACTCCGGCACCGCGTATCAATGCCAATAGCAGCGTCTCGGCCTGGTCATCTGCGTGCTGCGCCAACGCGACTGATCGAGGCGAAAACTTGCCGTCCCGGCGACGTACCAGCGCATCGAACGCTTCGTAGCGGGCACGCCGTGCCGCATCCTCGGGGCTTTGGCCTTTGAGATGGCGGGCATCCACACGTTGAATCTCCAGCGGCACGCTTAACTGACTGCATCGCGCCTGACAATGTTGCTCAAAATCTGCCGCCGCAGCCTGCAAACCATGGTTGACATGCCAGGCCACCACCTGACCTGGCCACTTGGTCTGGCAGGCTACGAGCAGAGCGGTGGAGTCCGCCCCACCACTGTACGCGACCGCAAGCGGCAGCTCAGGTTCAAACTCGGCAATCGCTACATCCAGAGGCAAAGTCATTGCACCGTCGCACGACGATCACTCTCGCGCCCCAAAGACGCCGTGGTACCGCGCACGGACCAGGCACAGATACCGTCACCGAGATCGTGGCACGACAGTACAGACTTCCGGACTTCATGGAAAGCGCAACGCGGCAGGCCCCGGGCTCGTGCCAAAACGATTAACAACACTATTTGGTGGCCGCCTTGGTGTCGGTAAATCGACCATAACTTTGAAGACGCTCGTAGCGACGGTCGAGCAGGTCTTTGATCTTGAGGTCCGAAATCTGCCGGAAGGCGTCAGTGAGCGCGCGCTTCAAAAAAGCGGCCGCCTGCTTGTGATCCCGATGCGCACCACCCACCGGCTCATTAACTATCTTGTCGATGACACCTAGCGCCTTGAGCCGGTGCGCCGTAATGCCCAAGGCATCTGCGGCGTCTTGGGCTCGGTCAGATGTTTTCCAGAGAATGGACGCACAGCCCTCCGGGCTGATCACGGAATAGATGGAATACTGCAGCATGATGACCTGGTCTGCCACCGAAATGGCCAGTGCACCGCCTGACCCACCTTCGCCAATAATGGTGGTGATGATGGGAACCTCAAGCTGCGCCATCTCGAAAATATTGCGGCCAATCGCCTCCGACTGGCAACGCTCCTCGGCGTCGATCCCGGGATAGGCACCTGGGGTATCGACGAAGGTGAACACCGGTAGGTGAAACTTCTCGGCCAGTTTCATCAAACGCAAGGCCTTGCGATATCCCTCTGGCTTGCTCATGCCGAAATTGCGCAGGCCGCGCTCTTTTGTGTCGCGTCCCTTTTGCTGCCCCAGCACCATGCAAGCCGTGCCATTGAAACGCGCCAAGCCACCAACAATGCTCATATCGTCTGCAAAATGCCGGTCGCCATGCAGTTCAACAAAATGGGTGAACAGTTCGTTCACATAGTCCAAGGTGTACGGACGTTCGGCATGCCGCGCAATTTTGGTGATCTGCCAAGGGGTCAAATCACTGTAGATGTCTTTGGTGAGTTGCAGGCTTTTCTTGCTGAGCTGGTCGATTTCAGTAGAAATGTCGACCGCAGACTCGTTTTGCACGTAGCGCAATTCTTCTATCTTGGTTTCCAGGTCAGCAATCGGCTGCTCAAAATCGAGAAAGGTTTTCTTGACCAAACGGATCTCCTAAAAATGTCTGCCGGCAGAACGGGACCACAGAACTTCACCAGAACCTGCGTAGTTACAAAAATTGCAACAAAGACTTGCTAGTAATCTACCGGAACCGGATCCAACGAACGCCAAATATACCAAGTCGCAACAGTACAGTAAGGCGCCCAGGCCACAGCGACCTCACGTGCGTCGCTGCGACTCACCACTTCGCCCGAAAAATAGTTGCGACTGATGCCGTTGATCAGGCCCGCGTCGTCCAGCGGCAGCACGTTCGGTCGCATCATGTGAAAGATGAGAAACATCTCTGCGGTCCACCGTCCAATGCCACGAATTGAAACCAGCTCCGCAATGATTTGGTCGTCACTCATGGACTCCCAGACACCAACGTGCATGGCGCCGTTGTCAAAATTCAATGCCAAATCGACAACATACTCCACCTTTCGCGCACTCAAGCCAGCGGCACGCATGTCATCGACTTTAAGTCTGAGCACATTAGCTGGTGACATGGTCAACGGCAACGCCGCAAACCGGTCCCACACGGTTTGCGCCGCCTTGACAGAAATTTGCTGTCCCACAATGCTGCGCGCCAGAGTCACAAAGGCGTCCCCCCGGGTTTGCAGACGGGCCCCACCAAATTGAGGGATCAAGCGGCTCATGACCCGGTCCTTCGTGACCAGGTGTCTGCAGGCGTCGCCCCAAAAGGGTGGCGTCACTGCTGCAGTGGCAGCTGGGTCGCGCCGCCCCATCATGGTGCTGATTCCCAACTGGTTCCGTAAGGACCATCTTTCAATACAACGCCCTGAGCCAGCAAATCCTTGCGAATGGCATCTGCCAAGGCGAAATTGCGCTGGGCTTTGGCCTCCGCACGTTCTGCGATTCTGGCCAGAATCGAGGTTTCGTCACCGTTCGCGCCGGTCCTGAGATAGGACTTGGGCTCGCCCTGCAAAAGTCCCAAACACGCACCTAACGCTTTAAGAAGACCGGCCATTTCAGGCAACGCCAAACGGTTGACCTCGGTAGCCAATTCAAAAAGCGCCGCAATCGCCTCTGGGGTGCCAAAATCTTCATCCATCGCTGCTTTGAACTTCGCTGCATTGGGCTGGGTCCAGTCGATGTCGACGCATTCTTTAGGCGGCACCAGATCCAAGGCGGTGTACAGGCGCCGCAAGCCGGTACGCGCGTCGTTCAGGTGCACATCGCTGTAATTCAATGCACTCCGGTAATGCGTTCGCACCAAAAAGAAGCGCACGGTTTCGGCATCATATTTGGCCAGCACTTCACGAATCGTGAAGAAGTTCCCGAGTGACTTGGACATCTTTTCGTTGTCCAGCCGGACAAAGCCGTTATGCATCCAAACTTTGGCAAACGGCTTGCCATTTGCGCCCTCACTTTGGGCAACTTCGTTTTCGTGGTGGGGAAACTGCAAATCTGCACCACCACCATGGATATCAAAGGTGTCGCCCAAGGTCTGGCAGCTCATGGCCGAACACTCGATGTGCCAGCCGGGTCGACCGACTCCGAACGTATGACCCCACACCGAAGAATCCCATTTGGCGTCAGCGGGCTCGCTCTCCTTGGCAGACTTCCAGAGCACAAAGTCCAAGGGGTCTTCCTTGCCGTCCTGCACTGCTACACGCTCGCCTGCGCGCAACTCGTCGAGCGACTTTCCTGACAACTTCCCATAGCCCGGAAACTTTCTTACCGCGTAGTTCATGTCACCGCTACTCGCGCGGTAGGCCAAACCCCGGTCGGCGAGGGTCTGAATCATTTGCAGCATCTGAGGGACAAAATCGGTGGCGCGGGGCTCCAGGCTTGGCGCTTCTATGCCCAACAATCCAATGTCATGCTGCATCGCCGCAATCATCTCGTCGGTCAAGGTGCGAATGCTGATGTTGCGCTCCAGGGCACGGCGGATGATCTTGTCATCGATATCGGTAATATTGCGAACGTAGGTCACCGCATAGCCACTGGCCCTGAGCCAGCGCTGCACGATATCGAAGGCCATCATCATCCTGGCGTGTCCGATGTGACACAGGTCGTAAATGGTCATACCGCACACATACATGCGCACATGCCCGGGCTCTAACGGGCTAAAAGGCTCTTGGGCACGCGTCAACGTGTTGTAAATGCGCAAACTCATAGTCAATAGAGGGAAACAGGGAAGTCAACCCGGCTTTTAGCAGTAGGCGACGCCGACGCGATCCTGGGTTGGGGTAACGCTACAATCCAGCGCAGTATACGGTGCCAACACCTTGGCACGCCTTCCATGCGAGATATTCGAGAAGACTATGAAGCACAGCCCGTTCCCTGTATTGCCAGCGCTGCGGTTATTGGCCCTGGCGGCCAGCATGACAGTTGCGTTTGCACACGCCGATGAGTATTCTGAGGTATCACAACTTGTCCGCGCCGGTAAACTGAGCGAAGCCCTGAACAAGGTCGATCAACACCTCGCCAGCAAGCCGCGTGACCCCCAAATGCGATTTCTTAAAGGGGTGATTCAACGCGACAACGGAAAAACATCCGATGCGATCGCCACCTTTACCCGCCTGACGGAGGACTACCCAGAGTTGCCTGAGCCCTACAACAACTTGGCGGTCCTGTATGCCGGGCAAAGCCAGTTTGACAAAGCCCGTACTGCGCTGGAAATGGCGATCCGTACCAATCCCAGCTACGCAACAGCGCACGAAAATCTCGGCGATGTCTATGCCAAGCTAGCGAGTCAGGCCTACACCAAGGCACTGCAGCTCGATACCGCTAACCAGGCAGTGGCGCCCAAGTTGGCCTTGATTCGTGAACTATTCAGTCCGGGTGCCAAAGGCCAAAAACCGACCCAGGTCGCGAGTGCCGCTCCCGACAAGCCCGCGCCCGCCGCGCAAGCAGCACCTGTCACGCCCGACAAGTCCGCGCCCACCTTGCCTGGGCCGGCACCGGTCAAGGCACCTGTTACAAGCACTACGCCCGCCAGTGCTCCAGCAGCCACGGCACCTGCGGCGGTGCCAACGACCAGCCCGACCGTGACTCCACCCGCCGCCAAGCCCCCTGCACCAGCAATGTCAGACAGTGCCGAGACCAGGGAAGTAGAGTCCGCCGTCCGTGCCTGGGCATCCGCCTGGGCGGCACAAGACATGAAAGCCTACTTTGCCAAATATGGCAAGGACTTTGCGACGCCCAGTGGTCAAACCCGTGCCGCCTGGGAGGAAGAACGTCGCCAGCGTATTGGCAACAAGACCAATATCAGCGTCAAACTGGACAATCTCAAGATAACCGTGAACGGCAACAAGGCAAGCGCCACCTTCCGCCAGGACTACAAAGCCAGCGGTTTGGCCGTCACCAGTCGCAAAACCCTGGACCTTGCCAAGAAGGGCGAACAGTGGCAAATTCTCAAAGAGTCCGTCGGCAACTGACGTGGTAATGGCTCCAATTGCGGCAGCGGCGGCCGCTTTACTGCTTGTCTGTACCGGCCAGACCCTTGCGGCCAACCCAAAGCCTGGCCCCAGACAGGGCGTACAAACCGAGGCATCTGTGGCCAAGCCCGCCAACGGCGAGGCGGAGGCACGCCTCATCGAGATTTACCAACTCATCGCCAAGTCGCAAAACCGCGACGCCCTCGACAAAGCGGGCGGCCTGGTGCGTGATTTACCGAATTTTCAGCTTGCCCAACTGGTCTACGGTGATTTGTTGCTGGGGCAAACTCGACCCGTAAAAACCATGGGCGATGTACCCGAAGCGCTTGCAAAAGCTGGCAAGTCGAACCTGGACGAATTGCGGGAAGAGTCCCGAAGACGCATCAAGGCCTTGCGAGAACGCCCTGTACCGGGCACCATCCCGTCACAATTTCTCGCACTGTCTGGTCGTTCCAAGCATGCAATTGCGGTCGACACCTCGCGTTCACGTCTGTATTTGTTTGAAAACACGCCGTCTGGACTGAATCTGCTGGCGGACTACTATATTTCTGTGGGCAAGGCAGGCACGGCCAAGGTGAGCGAAGGGGATCAGCGCACTCCTTTGGGGGTCTACTACGTCAACAGCAATCTGGACCGAAAGACGCTCAAGGACTTTTACGGCTCCGGAGCCTTGCCGATCAACTACCCCAATGTGCTCGATACCAAGCGCGGGCGCACCGGAAGCGGCATCTGGTTGCATGGCACTCCACCCGATCAGTTTTCGCGGCCGCCCCAAGCCACAGATGGCTGTGTGGTGCTTGCCAATCCTGACCTTGACCAGATTATTCGCACGGTTGAGGTGCGCTCGACCCCGGTCGTGATCGCGGAACAGCTTAAATGGGTGCCAAGCCACAGTATTCGCGCAGAGGGCCGGCATTTTGAAGAGGCGCTGTTTGCCTGGCGCAACGCAAAGACGGCCGGGGATATTGGGCAGATTCTCAGTTTTTATACCGAGGATTTCAACAGCAACGGAAAAAATCTGGCACAGTGGACCCCCAGTTTAAAAAGTGAGCTCACCGAAACCAGAGGGCGGACCATACAGCTCAAAGACGTCTCCTACCTGCGCTGGACCGACACCGCCGAAACCATGGTCGTGACTTTTGGCGAAGTTGCAGATGGCGATCGTGTCGGGCGGACCAAACGCCAGTATTGGATACGGCAGAACAACCGCTGGAAAATATTTTTTGAAGGACAGATGTAATGGCAATGCAATTGAAAAAATGGACCCGCCGCGCACTGGTTGCAGCCGTGCTTGCCGCGTCAATGCCCGTGGCAGTCGCGCAGACCGCTCCACAGGTCAAATTTCAGACCAGCATGGGCGACTTTGTAGTGGAGGTGTACCCAGAAAAGGCACCCAAAACAGTGGAGAACTTTCTGCAGTATGTCAAAGACAAACACTATGACGGAACCATCTTTCACCGGGTGATAAACAACTTCATGGTGCAGGGTGGCGGATTTACCCCATCAATGAGCCAAAAACCCACCCGTCCGCCGGTGCCGCTAGAGGCTCAAAACGGCCTCAAGAACGACTTGGGCACCATCGCCATGGCGCGCACCAGCGACCCCAATTCAGCCACCGCGCAATTCTTTGTCAACGTCAAGAACAACGACTTTTTGAACGCCAAAGGCGCGTCTGACGGCTACGCGGTGTTTGGCAAAGTTACCAGCGGTATGGAAGTGATCAACAAGATCAAAGTTGCTCCGACCGGCCCTGGCGACGTCCCCATCACGCAAGTTACCATCAACTCGGCCACTTTGGCCAAATAAACCATGAGCAACCCACAAGTTGAATTGCACGTCACCGGTTACGGCACCATCACCCTGGAGCTGGACCAGGAAAAAGCCCCAAAGTCGGTGGCCAACTTTCTCTCCTACGTGCAAAAAGGCCATTACAACAACACGATTTTCCACCGTGTCATTCCGGGATTCATGGTGCAAGGCGGCGGCATGGAACCTGGCATGAGCCAAAAGCCGTGCGATACTCCGATTGAAAACGAAGCCAACAATGGGCTCAAAAACCTGAACTACACCGTGGCCATGGCCCGTACCGGGGACCCCCACTCCGCCACAGCCCAATTCTTTATCAATGTCGCCGACAACACCTTCCTCAACCACACGGCGCCCTCGCAACAAGGCTGGGGCTACGCAGTGTTTGGCAAAGTCGTCGGTGGTGCCGACGTGGTCGACCAGATCAAAGGCGTCAAAACGGGCCGCAAAGGCTACCATGACGATGTTCCAAAAGACGACGTTGTGATCGAAAAGGCGGTCGCCCTATAGTTTTTCGAGCCGGCAACCACGGCATGGAACTGCTAGCCCCGTCCCGCTGGCAGCGCATGGATTTCATATCTGACCTGCACCTGCATGCCGCAGATGCAGCGACGGTTCAGGCCTGGTCCGCTTACCTGGAATGTACCTGCGCAGACGCGGTATTCATCCTCGGCGACTTGTTTGAAGTGTGGGTTGGCGATGATGCGCTGACACAGGTGGCGGGCTTCGAGGCGCACTGTGCCGACCTGTTGCGAGCCGCAAGCCGTCGCATGGACATTTTCATCATGGCCGGCAACCGCGACTTTCTGATGGGTCCGGTACTCATGCAAGCCGCAGGCACGCACTGGCTCGAAGACCCCTGCATGTTGGCGATTGAGCGTGAACGGTGGGTCTTGAGCCACGGCGACGCGCTGTGCCAAGACGACCTCGATTACATGGAATTTCGCGCCCGGGTACGCGGCAAGGAATGGCAAATAGACTTTCTGTCCAAACCTTTGACGACCCGCTTGGAACTGGCGCGGCAACTCCGTGAAAAGAGCCAGGCTCAGCAACGCTCGCGAGCCCAATTCGCAGAGGTGAGCACCCCGGCCGCACGGGACGTGTTGCAGCGTGAACAGGCCACTGTCCTCGTGCACGGCCACACCCACCGGCCAGCGACGCACGCACTGGGCAATGGACAACACCGCGTGGTTCTGAGCGATTGGGACCTCGGCA
>JAIPCE010000043.1 GCA_021738345.1 Rhodoferax sp.
CTGGCGCAGGCCATGGAGATTCGGGTGCTGCCGGGGTCGGCCGCCGCCAAACTGCTGGAGCTGCCTGACGCCGAGAGCGCTGCCGCACCCGCAGAGTCTGGACCCGATTCGACCTTTGGTGCCCTCGAGTTACAGGCCACCGCAGCGGTGACGCCAGACAGTGCGCACGCGCCACCGGTCAGAAGCGAGCGCATCGCGCAGACCCTGTCGGCCGGCATTCAGGACATCACCAATGCAATGGTAGACGAGTTCAAGCTAGTCGATGTGCTGCGCATGATTTTAGAGACCATGTACCGCGCCATGGGCTTTGACCACGTGGTGTTTTGCATGCGCGAGCCTAAAACAGAAACCATGACGGGGCGCTTTGGGTTAGGCGTAGGGGTGGAGCAGCATGTCAAGAGCTTCAGAATTCCGCTCAAGGCAGCGGTCCCCGACCTCTTTGCAGTGGTCTGCAACAAAGGCGTGGACACCATGATTACCGATGCCTCTGAATCGCGCATTTTGCAACGCATGCCAGATTGGTATCTCAAAGGGGTGAATTCACCGGCCTTCTTGTTATTGCCTCTGCATATCAAGGGCGCACCCTTCGGCCTGATTTATGCCGACAAAAAAGCCCACGGCTCGCTCGACCTCAACGACAAGGAACTGGCCTTGTTGCGCACCCTGCGCAACCAGGCCGTGATGGCCTTCAAGCAATCGAGCTGAAGGATTTATTGCGCGGTCCAGCCACCGTCCATGTTCCAGGCCACACCACGCACGTTGTTGCCTGCGGGCGAACAGAAAAATACCGCCAGTTCGCCCAATTCTTCAGGGGTGGTGAATTGCATGGAGGGCTCTTTCTCGCCCAGCAGCAAACGTATGGCTTCGTCGTTGCTGATACCAAGGGCGGCTGCTTTGGCATCGACCTGTTTTTGCACCAGGGGAGTCAGTACCCAGCCTGGGCAGATCGCATTGCAGGTAACCCCTGTTGTCGCGTTTTCGAGCGCAGTGACCTTGGTCAGGCCCACCACACCGTGCTTGGCGGTGACATAGGCAGACTTTTCAGCGGAGGCCACCAAACCATGTATCGATGCCACATTGATGATGCGACCCCAATTCTTGGCGCGCATGGCCGGCAAGGCGGCGCGCGTGGCGTGAAAAACACTCGACATATTGATCGCAATAATGGCATCCCAGCGCTCGACCGGGAAGTTCTCGATGCGCGCGACGTGCTGTATGCCCGCGTTGTTGACCAAGATGTCCAGACTGCCAAACCGCTCGCTCGCATGCTTAACCATCGCTTCAATTTCGGCGGGCTTGCTCATGTCTGCCCCGTGGTAGCTGACCTCACTACCCAGGGCCACAATTTCGGCCTGGGGGCCTTCAATGTCGCCGAAGCCGTTGAGCACGATATGGGCGCCCTGTGCCGCCAATGCCTTCGCTATACCGAGTCCGATGCCACTTGTCGATCCGGTAACAAGGGCTGTTTTACCTTTTAGCATGAGGGTGATCTCCTGGTTTTAAAAAACGGGTGGCACTTCCATTAGGATGCACGCCATATTATCAACAGCAGCGATTGAACCATGTCTGAACCTAAGTTGAATTACCTAGTCTGCCCCGACCAGCAAGCGGGTCATCGCATGGCCTATTGGGAGTGGGGCGATGCACAGGCAGCGCATGTGGTGGTGTGTGTCCACGGCCTGACGCGCCAGGGGCGCGACTTCGATGTGCTGGCTCGCGCACTGCTTGCCACGGCTTCGCACCCGATCCGTGTGGTGTGCCCCGACGTGGTCGGTCGCGGCATGAGCGAGCGCCTGGCCGATCCGGTGCAATACCAGTTGCCTACCTATGTGTCGGATATGTTGACGCTGGTGGCAGCGCTGCGACCGCTCACCCTGGACTGGGTTGGCACCAGCATGGGAGGGCTGATTGGGATGGCGGTATGCGGCCAATCCGGCTTGCCGCTCGCGACACCGGTGCGCCGCATGGTGCTCAACGATGTCGGTCCGGTCATTGAATGGAAGGCCATCGCGCGCATCGGCTCCGAGCTGGGCCGGACGCTTCGTTTTGACTCGGTGCAACAGGCTGCTGATGCGCTATGGGCCGTGTCGAGCAGCTTTGGACCGCACACTCCGGAGCAATGGCTTGAGTTCTCACGCCCCATGGTCAACCCGGCGCCCGACGGCCAGCCCGGCGTGGTACTGCACTACGACCCGGCGATCGTGCTGGGCGTACGTGCGGTGACGCAAGAAGCTGCCGCACAGGGTGAAGCCATGCTGTGGACGCTATATGACGCAATTCGGGCCGAATCCCTGCTGCTGCGCGGGGCAGACTCTGATTTATTATCACGAGAGACCGCACAGGCCATGACACAACGGGGCCCCAAAGCGGAGCTGGTCGAGTGGCCGGGCGTAGGACATGCACCGACCCTTATTGATCCCGGACAGGTCCAGACGGTCACGTCTTTCTTGCTGAAGTGAGCTGGTCCCCATGAAAAGCTGGTCTGCCGACCGCGCAGACGCGTTGCCACCAGAGAGCGCCCCAGGTACTGACTCGGCCTCGTCAGAAGCCCTGACGCGGGCACGCGCCTTCGCCGAACCCTTGCTGGCCACGGCACTGCTTGATACCGGTGAAAACATTTTGGCGCATGCCGACGCCGTCGCGGCGATCTTGAAAGCGATTGATGGATCGCAAACCATGCAGACGGCCAGTTATCTGGTCTATGCCTGCGACCATCTGAACAAGCCGCACGAAGTCATTGCCAACGCCTTTGGCACCCAGTTTGCTGATTTGGCCATGGAGACCAGCAAACTGGTACGCGTGCAACGCATGGCCAGACTGGCACACCATTCGGTCAGTCGGTCCGGCACGGCAACTCCCATGGCGCAGACCGCCGCCGCCCAAACCGAGAGCGTGCGCAAAATGCTGCTGGCATTTTCACGCGACCTGCGGGTCGTCATGCTGCGCCTGGCCTCGCGTTTGCAGACTTTGCGCTTTTTTGCCAGTTCCCGGCGCGCACTGCCCCCAGGCCTCGCCAGCGAATCCTTGCAAGTTTTTGCCCCGTTGGCAAATCGACTGGGTATCTGGGAAATCAAATGGGAGTTGGAAGACTTGTCGTTCCGGTTTCTGGAGCCTGACACCTACCGAGAGGTCGCACGCCTGCTCGACGAAAAGCGCGTGGAACGTGAAATCCAAGTGGAAAAACTGCGCCTGCAAATGCTTGCGGATTTGGCGGCGCAAGGCATTCACGCCAAAGTGCAAGGCCGCCCCAAGCACATTTACAGCATTGTCAAGAAGATGCGCGGCAAATCACTGGGTTTCAACCAGGTCTACGACATCCGCGCCTTGCGCATTGTGGTGCCCACCATTCCCGAGTGTTATGCCGCCCTGAGCTGGGTCCATAGCCGGTTCGCGCCGATTGCCGAAGAGTTTGACGACTACATTGCCCGACCCAAGGGCAATGGCTACCGGTCCTTGCACACGGTCGTGCGCGACCAGGCTGGACAACCGATCGAGGTGCAACTGCGCACCCAGGCCATGCACGACCATGCAGAAACCGGTGTGGCGGCGCATTGGGCCTACAAGGAAGCGGGCGCAAAAGGCTATGCGGGGGTGTCGGCCAGCGGCGAGTACGACGCCAAGATTGCCGTGCTGCGCCAGCTTTTGGCCTGGGAGCGTGATCTGAGCGGCACTCAGGGACAGAGCGACGGCACCGCCATGTTTGACGACCGCATCTATGTGCTCACGCCCGATGCGGCCATCGTCGAGTTGCCACAAGGCGCCACGCCGGTCGATTTTGCCTACAGCGTGCACACCAATCTGGGGCACCGCTCCCGGGGTGCCCGGGTGGACGGCGCAATGGTGCCATTGAATACCCGCCTTAAGAACGGCCAGACGGTCGAGGTCACCGTCGCCAAAGAGGGCGGACCATCGCGCGACTGGCTCAATGCCGAGCTGGGCTTTTTGGTCAGTCACCGGGCACGCGCCAAGGTGCGCGCCTGGTTCAATGCACTGGCGCTGCACGAGACCATTGCCAAGGGCCGTGAAGCGGTCGAGCGCCTGTTGCAGCGCGAGGGAAAGACCGCCCTCAAACTCGATGATCTGGCATCGAGGCTGGGATTTAACTCGGCTGACGCCATGTTTGAGGTGGTCGGAAAAGATGAGTTTTCCTTGCGCAATATCGAAACACTGTTGCGCCCGCCCGAGCCTGAGCCATCGCCAGACGACTACCTATTGCTCAAGAAACCTCGGGCAGCCAGCCATTCGGCCAAAGGCGGTGTGCTGGTGGTGGGCGTCGATTCGCTGATGACGCAGTTGGCCAAATGCTGCAAACCGGCTCCACCCGATCCTATCTGCGGTTTTGTCACACGTGGCAAGGGAGTCAGCGTACACCGTGCGGACTGTTCCAACTTGCGCAATATGGTGACCCGCAGCGGCGACCGGGTGATCGAGGTGCAGTGGGGCGTGGGCGGCAAATCAGAGGGTTCGGTGTATCCGGTGGACGTCCACGTGGAAGCCACTGACCGCCAGGGTCTGCTGCGCGATATTTCCGAGGTGTTTGCCAAGGAGAAAATGAACGTCATTGGTGTGCTCACGCAGTCCATCAAAGGAATTGCCTGGATGACCTTTACCGTCGAGGTCAGCGACGCAGGTCGTCTTGGCAAGGTGCTGGGCATTGTCAGTGACTTGCGCGGTGTACGAACCGCCCGGCGCCGTTAAGAGGCAGGGATTCTGTATGTTCATGCTTGATCCCATTCCCACTGGCCTGGTGGCTGTGATTGGCGGTGAGCGCACGGGCAAAACTAGCCTGTTGCGTCGCCTGTGTGGCGAACTTCCCCCGTTACCGGGCGAATCTCCGCACCCTGACGCGCTGTGGCTTGATTTGACCTTGCCAACGTTCGACGCCCTAACAACGCAGCAGGTCTGGGATGACCTGCAGGCGCGCTGCCCGGCATGGAATGCCGAACTGCAACAGGGTCTGCTACAGGCTCTGGGCTTGGCTGCGCACCTCGAAAAATATATCTACATGCTATCAAACGGAAGCCGGCGCAAAGTGGCGCTGGTGGGGCTGCTGGCCTGCGGCGCGACGGTGACTTGTCTGGATCAACCGTATGCCGCATTGGATCATGCTTCGATCCGGGTGGTGCGAGAATTTCTCGAAGACATGTCAGACCATGCCCATCGCACCTGGATCGTGGCCGACTATACGGCCGACCCCCAGCTCTCCTGGCAACGCGTGATTGCATTGGACTGATGTCACGTGCTTCCCGACGTGGTGCCCGCTACCGGAACGATGGGTTGGAGAGGGATCGGGTACTTCGACCAAAAAATCTAGGCAGATGCAGCCTGCAAACCAATATACTTTGCCGCCTTGTCTCCAATTTTTGGGATTTCGTATGCAATCTTTTGAATGGGCGCCCTGCTTTGTCACCGGTCTGGCGACGGTTGACGAACAACACCATCGACTGGTCGACGTCATCAACCAGTTTGGCGAGATGCTGATGCAAGCGCATGGCAGCAGTGCGGCTGAAATTGAAGCGGTGTTTAGCGAGCTGGCCCAGTACGCAAAGGTGCACTTCAGCGATGAGGAAGCCCAGATGGAGCAGGCCAATCTGGATTTGCGCCATATTGCACACCACAAACAAGAGCACATCCAGTTTCTGCAGGATGTCACACGCATGCACGCAGGCCTGACAAGCGGCAGACGCGAAGAGGCCACCGCGTTGCTTAATTTTCTCACCAACTGGCTGGCCTACCATATTCTGGGTTCGGACCAATTGATGGCTTGGCTGACGCGGGCCAGTGCCGAGGGTCGCAGCCAGGAAGAGGCCTACCGAAGCTACGAGGCAGGCAAGGACCCCGCCACTGCCACCTTGTTGCGAGCGGTCAATCGCTTGTTCACCCAGGTCTCTGAGCGCAACCGCGAATTGTTTGAGCTCAACCAAACCCTGGAAACCAAGGTGATCGAGCGCACAGTGGCACTGTCTGAGGCCAATCATCGGCTAGAGAACCTTGCCATGACCGATGTGCTCACGGGTCTGCCCAACCGCCGACACGCGCTCATGGCGTTCGACCTGGAATGGCAGCGCTCAATGAGTGCCGGGACCCCACTGGCCTGCATGATGATCGACGCAGATGGCTTCAAGACCATCAACGACAGCTTCGGGCACGATGCCGGCGACGAGGTCCTGCGCCAGTTGTCGCGCTGCCTGCGCGACGCGGTGCGCAATGACGACATGGTGTGCCGCCTCGGTGGCGATGAGTTTTTCATCATTTGTGCCAACACGCCTTTGGAGGGCGCCATGCTGACCGCTGAGAAAGTGCGCCAAAAAGTAGACCGGCTCCGGGTCACGGCGGGTGCCGGGGTCTGGAAGGGCAGTATCAGCGTTGGCGTGGCGGTGCGCACCAAGACCATGCAAAACGCCGACCAGTTGCTCAAGGCCGCTGATGAAGGGGTCTACACCGCCAAACGCCATGGCCGAAATTGCGTCACCACCGTCTGCTTGCCAGGTACCTCGGCCGGCGATGTCGCACCAGTGGATTAAGCGCACGCATCGCGAGTGCAAAGGTCGCCGAAGTCCCCCGACTACGAGATTGCCATCGCGAGACGCGTCAAAGCGTGTGCTGCACCCATGTACCGCTGCGGCTGGAGTAGCGTGTCAAGGCATCCAATTTTTCCAGTTGCAGTGTCGCGGCACGACCGTCGTAGACATTTGCCCTTAGCCATTCCGATTCAGCGAGTAAGCCTGATTCACCCTCCAGCCGGGTGGTCCACACCTTTTGCTCCACGTTCCAGCGGTAGCCGCGCCGCTTGAGCAAGTCCTTGGCCTCGAAGGGCGCCATCGTGGCCTGCAGGCGATAACTCGGTTGTGTGGCCGTTTGTAGCAGATGGGCCAAGCCGGTGCCGGGCGATTTTGGCAAAGGGCACGCCAACACCGCCAATAGTGCATGGCAATCCATTTCGGCACGGTGCGCATCGTAGAAGTAACCCATTTCCAGAGCCAGACTCTCCAGCTTGGCCGAACTGCGGCCCTGCGCCTTCCACTGGATATCGGCCAGCGAGCAGGCCCAGGCCTTGTGACCAAAGCCGCCGAGACGGGCCTCCACAAAGGGCCGATCAAACGCGGCATTGTGGGCAAGCACCAGATCCACACCCTCCATCATCTGGGCGATGCGCGCTTCGTCCAGCCGCTGGCCCTGCACCATGGCGCTGCTGATGCCGGTAATTCGTTCAATCTCCAAAGGGATTGGAATGCCGGGGTCTTCCAGTCCGTCGTAGACTTCGACCGGACCGACGGGCAAGCCACTTGCGGTGTCGACATCGACCCTTAGCAGGGCCAATTCGATAATTTTGTCGCCCAAGGGGTCTAGCCCCGTGGTTTCGGTATCGAGCAAAACCACCCGGCACAGCACCTGACCCGCGGCGGCTACCGGCCATTCGAGGCAGGGCTTCAATCGCCTTAGCACACGGTAGTCAGGATGCCCGTCGAGCAGATTGGCCATCACCTCGGGCTCGGGCGCCACCCCCTGAAAGTGCGAAGCCACCGCGGTATCCCCTTGGACGGGTGCCACAGGAGGTGACGCCGTCGTCGCGAGTTTGCCGGCCCGGGTTCCCCGCTTTTTTCGACGCACGGCTTGCGTCGGAAGATCTGCCACAAAGGCAAAGTCAATTTGGTCAAAGTTCAAGGGGCTTCCTCAAGGTACTGAAGGCTCTATTATCAGGGGCTCGAAACGACTCGCCTTTTTTCAACGATGATGACCGATTCCCCAAAAAACATCCCAAGCCCCAAGCCGGTGCGCGCGCTCAAGGGCGTGCGTATTCTGAGTTTGGCATTGAATTTACCGGGACCTGCCGCATTGATGCGCTGCAGGCAAATGGGCGCAACGTGTGTCAAGCTCGAACCACCGCCACATCCCAGTGCGGCCAAAGGCACCTCGGGCGACCCCATGGGTCTGTACAACCGTAGCGCCTATGAAGCCCTGCACCAGGGCGTGCGTATTGCCAGCGTTGACCTCAAAACCGAGGTGGGTCAAAAAGCCCTGCACCGCGAATTGGCCAAGGCCGACGTGTTGATGACGTCGTTTCGCCCATCGGCCTTGCAGAAGCTGGGTTTGAAATGGAACACCTTGCACATCCGCTACCCGACCCTGTCGATGGTGGTCATCGTGGGGGCGCCCGGAGCGCGCGCCGAAGAGCCCGGCCATGATCTGACCTATATGGCCGAAAGTGGTTTGGTGACCGGGCTCGACCTGCCACCTTCGCTGTATGCCGATATGGGCGGCTCGCTGATGGCCAGCGAGGCCGTGTTGCAAGCCCGCCTGTTGCAACAGCAAAAAGGCAAGGGCGTGCGCCTGGAAATCGCCTTGTCTGAAGCAGCCAACTATCTGGCTCTGCCGCGCACCTGGGGCCTGACCCAACCCGGCGCCGCTGTAGGTGGCAGCCACGCGGGTTATCGGGTTTATCCGTGCAAGGACGGCCGCGTGGCACTTGCCGCCCTCGAACCCCACTTTGCCGCATCGCTTGGCGCGGCAGTGGGTCTATCCAACAGCCACATCATGGCGATGTTTGCCCCCGAGAGCCACCATAGAGTGGCCGAATTCCTGTTGACCCAAACCCGCATCGCATTAGACCAGTTGGCAGTGGAGAAGGACATCCCGCTGTTTACCTTGCCTGCCGCGTAGGCTGTGATCAGAGGTAGTGCACTGCCACAATCTCGTAGGTCTTGATGCCACCGGGGGCCATCACATCAACCGAGTCGCCCTCCTCTTTTCCAATCAGGGCGCGGGCTATCGGGCTGTTGATATTGATGCGGCCAAACTTGAGATCGGCTTCGTCCTCGCCCACAATCTGGTACTTGACGCGCTCACCGCTGGACTCTTCTTCGAGCTCGACGGTGGCACCAAAGACCACACGCCCGCCCGCATCGAGTTCAGATGGGTCGATGATTTGTGCCGCCGACAGCTTGCCTTCGACTTCCTGAATCCGGCCTTCGATGAAACCCTGGCGGTCTTTGGCGACTTCGTACTCGGCGTTTTCACTGAGGTCACCCTGCGCACGCGCCTCGGAAATAGCGTTGATGACCCATGGGCGATCGACCGTTTTGAGTTTATGCAGCTCAGCCTTCAGTAACTCGGCGCCGCGTTTGGTGATGGGTAGGGTTGCCATAATTTCAAGGATCAAAAAGGACAAGGACAGTGCAGCGACGACGCACTGCACTGTCCTGAAATATGCGAAGCCGGATTATCCTAGATTCGGTGGACGTTGCAATCAGCGCAGCTGCGCATGCATTTCCTGCACGGAAATCACGCCCAGATGGTCCAGGTACTTCATTCCCGCAACCGCCGCCTCGGCACCCGCGATCGTGGTGTAGGTGGTGACACGTGCCAGCAGTGCCGAGGTTCTGATCTGGCGTGAGTCCGCAATCGCATTGCGACGCTCTTCGACGGTGTTGATGACCATCGCCAGCGGCTCGTTCTTGATCATGTCCACAATGTGCGGCCGCCCTTCGGTGACCTTGTAGACCACTGCACAGGGCACACCGATCGCGTTGATCGAGGCCGCTGTACCCTTGGTTGCTACCAAGGTAAAACCCGCTGCTGCCAGATGTCGAGCTACCTCGACCGCGCGCGGCTTGTCGCTTTGCTTGACCGATATGAATACTTTGCCGGCGCGCGGCAATTTTGCACCGGCACCGATTTGCGACTTGATGAAGGCCTCGCCAAAGGTCTTGCCGACGCCCATGACTTCACCGGTAGATTTCATCTCGGGTCCCAGAATCGTGTCCACACCGGGGAACTTGACAAACGGGAACACCGCTTCCTTGACACTGAAATAGGGTGGCGTCACCTCATGGTGAATACCTTGCGAGGCCAAACTCTGTCCCACCATGCACCGCGCGGCGACCTTGGCCAACTGGATGCCGGTGGCCTTGCTGACAAAGGGCACGGTACGCGAGGCCCGTGGGTTGACTTCGAGCACATAGATCACGTCTTTGCCATCGATATTCTGGATCGCAAACTGGACATTCATCAGGCCCACCACATGGAGTGCCTGCGACATGGCGGCGGTCTGTCGTTTGATCTCGGTAATGGTCTCGGCGCTCAGGCTATAGGGCGGCAGCGAACAGGCCGAGTCCCCGCTGTGCACGCCGGCTTGCTCGATGTGCTCCATGACGCCGCCAATAAAGGTCACACCCAGGGGGTCACGGAGGCAGTCGACATCGCACTCGATGGCATCGTTCAGGAATCGGTCCAGCAGCACCGGTGAGTCGTGGCTGACCTTGACGGCCTCGCGCATATAGCGCTCCAGGTCGCGCTGCTCGTGCACGATCTCCATGGCACGTCCCCCTAGCACATAGCTTGGGCGCACCACCAGCGGATAACCCAACGCAGCGGCTTTTTCCAGCGCTTCCGGCTCGGTGCGGGCGGTGGCATTGGGCGGCTGGCGCAACTGCAAGGCGTGCAATAACTTCTGGAACCGCTCGCGGTCTTCGGCAGCGTCGATCATGTCGGGGCTGGTGCCAATAATCGGCACCCCATTAGCCTCCAGGTCGAGCGCCAATTTGAGGGGCGTCTGCCCGCCATACTGCACGATAACTCCAAGCGGCTTTTCCTTGTCGACGATTTCCAGCACGTCTTCAAGCGTCAGTGGTTCGAAATACAGGCGATCCGAGGTGTCGTAGTCGGTCGACACGGTCTCGGGGTTACAGTTGACCATGATGGTCTCGTAGCCGTCTTCCCTTAGGGCAAGGGCGGCGTGCACACAGCAATAGTCAAACTCGATACCCTGGCCAATGCGATTGGGGCCTCCGCCCAGCACCATGATTTTCTTGTTGCTTGTGGGATCTGCCTCGCACTCAGCCCCCTCGGCTTCGTAGGTCGAATAGAGGTAGGCGGTATGGGTACCGAATTCGGCGGCGCAGGTATCGACCCGCTTATAGACTGGTCGTACACCCAGGGCACGGCGCCGGTTGCGCACGGCAGCATCCGTGACCTTGAACTGGCGCGCCAGGCGCCGGTCTGAAAAGCCTTTTTGCTTGAGGGCACGCAAGGTGGGCGCATCGATCAGGTCCAGTGCCAAGCCGACTTCGGGTTGCGGCAGGCGTTCGATTTCGAGCTCGATCCGCACAATCTGCTCGATCTGCACCAAAAACCAGCGGTCGATTTTGGTCAGCTCAAAAACCTCGTCAACACTCCAGCCCGCTGCGAAAGCATCGCCCACATACCAGATACGCTCTGGACCGGGTTCGCCCAATTCGCGCTCCAGCACCTCGCGGTCCTGGGTCTTTTCGTTCATCCCGTCGACACCCACCTCGAGTCCGCGCAGGGCCTTCTGGAACGATTCCTGGAACGTGCGACCCATGGCCATGACTTCACCCACCGACTTCATCTGGGTCGTCAGGCGGCTGTCGGCGGCCGGAAATTTTTCGAACGCAAAGCGCGGAATCTTGGTCACCACATAGTCGATGCTGGGCTCAAAACTGGCCGGCGTGGCGCCACCGGTGATGTCGTTGCGCAACTCGTCGAGCGTAAAGCCCACCGCGAGTTTGGCCGCCACCTTGGCAATCGGAAAGCCGGTGGCCTTGGACGCGAGCGCGGAAGACCGGCTGACCCGTGGATTCATTTCGATGACGACCATGCGGCCGTCTTTGGGATTGATCGAAAACTGCACGTTGGAGCCACCCGTATCGACGCCGATTTCGCGCAGCACGGCCAGGCTGGCATTGCGCAGAATCTGGTATTCCTTGTCGGTCAGGGTCTGGGCTGGAGCCACGGTAATCGAGTCGCCGGTATGCACGCCCATGGGGTCGAGGTTTTCAATGGAGCAGACGATGATGCAATTGTCGGCCTTGTCACGCACCACTTCCATCTCAAACTCCTTCCACCCGAGCAAGGATTCTTCAATCAGAAGCTCGTTGGTGGGAGAGGCTTCGAGGCCACGCTTGCAGATGGTCTCGAACTCCTCGGAGTTGTAGGCAATTCCGCCACCGGTGCCGCCCAGCGTGAAGCTCGGGCGAATGACGGTGGGAAAACCGAGCGACTTCTGTACACCCCAGGCCTCCTCCATGCTGTGGGCAATGCCGGAGCGCGCCGACCCCAATCCGATCCGGGTCATGGCCTCCTTGAACTTGAGGCGGTCCTCGGCCTTGTCAATTGCCTCCGGGGTGGCACCGATGAGCTCGACCTTGTACTTGTCGAGCACGCCATGGTGCCAGAGGTCCAAGGCGCAATTCAGGGCGGTCTGGCCACCCATGGTCGGCAAAATGGCGTCGGGACGCTCTTTTATGATGATCTTTTCTACCGTCTGCCAGGTAATCGGCTCGATATAGGTCACATCGGCGGTGGCGGGGTCGGTCATGATCGTCGCAGGGTTGCTGTTGATCAAAATGACCTTGTAACCCTCTTCACGCAAGGCCTTGCAGGCCTGTACGCCCGAATAGTCAAACTCGCAAGCCTGCCCGATGATGATCGGACCCGCGCCGAGGATCAGAATACTGTGTAGGTCGCTGCGTTTAGGCATTATTGTTCTCCACGGCCAAGGTGTGTTTTTCGATCAACCTGATGAAGCGATCAAACAGGTAGGCAATGTCGTGCGGGCCCGGGGAGGCCTCAGGATGTCCCTGGAAGCAAAAGGCCGGTCGATCGGTGCGCTCTAGGCCTTGCAAGCTGTTGTCAAACAGGCTGACGTGGGTGGCACGCAGATTGTTGGGCAATGTGCCGGCATCGACCGCAAATCCGTGGTTCTGGCTGGTGATGCTGACGCGTCCGGTCTGAAGGTCTTTGACCGGGTGGTTGGCGCCGTGGTGACCGAACTTCATTTTGAAGGTCTTCGCGCCCGAGGCCAGCGCCATGATCTGGTGTCCCAGGCAAATACCAAAGGTCGGTGTGCCGCTGTCGATCCATTCCCGCGCCGCCGCAATCGCATAGTCACAGGGCTGTGGGTCGCCCGGGCCGTTGGAGAAGAAGATACCGTCAGGTGACAGTGCGCGCACCTGCGCCACTGCAGTTTGCGCCGGAACCACGGTAACCCGGCAAGACCTTTGCGTCAACATGCGCAATATGTTGTGCTTGACACCAAAATCATAGGCCACGACGTGAAAGATGGGTTCAGCCCGCTGACCATAACCCGCGTCCAGACTCCACTCCGCCTCGATCCAGTCGTAAGGCATCTTGCAGCTCACCACTTTTGCCAAATCCAGGCCCGACATGCTGGGTGCCTGACGGGCCGCCGCCCTGGCTTTCTCGATCGCGGCGTCCGTTACGGACTCTCCCTGCGCCAGTGCCACAATGCAGCCGTTCTGCGCACCCTGGGTGCGTAATTGGCGTGTGAGTTGGCGGGTATCGATGTTGGCAATGGCCACGGTCCCTTCGGACATCAAATAGTGGCTCAGAGCCTGCGTCGAGCGAAAATTGGAGGCGAGCAACGGCAGGTCGCGAATGACCAACCCCGCTGCTTGCACTTTGGCCGACTCGACATCTTCGGGGTTGGTACCGTAATTGCCGATATGGGGGTAGGTGAGGGTAACGATCTGTTGACAGTAGCTGGGGTCTGTCAGGATTTCCTGGTAGCCGGTCATCGAGGTGTTGAACACGACTTCGCCGACGGTAGAGCCCGGGGCTCCGACAGAATTACCAAGATAGATCGTGCCGTCTGCGAGCGCCAGAATGGCGGATGGGAAATTTCCCTGAAGAGACAAAAGCACTGAATTCTCCGAATGGGTTGGGGGTGCGCCCAAACGCGCTCAAGATTCGCTCCTGGCGGGTGCTTTTAGAGGGGATTTGCAGAGTTGCGCTTGGGGCAGCCGATTTCTGGAAAGCCTCTGATTATAACGACGCCACTTTCGAACCCTGAGCAAGTTCAGACCAGTCCTGGCTACTGGCGTGCAGACAAATTGCCGCCGCCGCTGCCACATTCAAAGACTCCTCGCCTCCGGGCTGACCTATGCTGACAAATACCTGGGCCTGGTCCATGAGTTCGCGGCACACGCCCTGCCCTTCGTGGCCCAGCACCCAGGCGCAAGGGCTTGGCAAGGGTCGCTGCCCGAGTCGGTCGCCTTGGTGCGAGCTCGTCACCACCAAGGGCACCTGTAAGGCATGCAGGTCGGCGACCTCGATACCCTCGATCAGCGTCAGACCAAAATGCGCGCCCATACCGGCGCGCAGCACCTTGCGACTCCACAGCGCTACGCTGCCCTTCAGGGCGATCACCTGGCGAAAACCAAACGCGCTGGCGCTGCGCAAAATGGAGCCCACATTGCCTGCGTCCTGCAGCCGATCCAGAACCACAGTCGCAACCCCTGCCTGTACCGGAACCGGTGGCGGGAGTTCGAGCACACAACCCAGCTTGGCAGGACTCTCCAAACTGCTGAGTTCGGCAAACAGTGCATCGGCAAGCACCACGATTTTGCGTGCTGAGGGCCTGAAATCCACCGGCGGGCTCGCTACAACAGACGTGGCCAATACCGCGATGGCCGGCACCAGCCCGCGCTGCAACGCGGCTCGACACAGGTGGTCCCCTTCGATCCAATAGCGACCGGTCTTGCGATAGGCCGCATTGTCAGCTCCGAGTTTGCGCAACTCTTTGAACAAGGGGTTGTCGCGCGAAGAAATCAGCGTAGGTTCGGGCACGGCAAGCGTCAGTCCAATACCTGCGCCACGGGGGCAAAGGTCTTGCGATGCACGGGGCAGGCACCGTGCTGCCGCAATGCCGCCAGATGGGCTGCGGTGCCATAGCCTTTGTGCTTTGCAAAGCCGTAGGCGGGATATTGCAGGTCAAGCTCGGCACACCATTGGTCACGCGTGACCTTGGCCAAAATCGACGCTGCGGAAATCGCCGCGACTAAGGCATCCCCCTTGACCACCGCTTGGGCACGCACCGTCAGCTCGGGCAGCCGATTTCCATCGACTAGCACCAGATGCGGCTTGAGACGCAGCCCCTCGATGGCACGGCGCATCGCCAGAAAGGTGGCTTGCAAGATATTGTGCTGGTCGATTTCTTCCACACTGGCCTGGGCCACCGAGCAGCACAGGGCTTTGGCGCGAATCGCGTCAAACAGCTTTTCACGGCGCAGTGCCGTGAGTTTTTTCGAGTCTGCCAAACCCGCAATCGGATGGCGATCATCAAGGATCACGGCCGCAGCTACCACAGGACCTGCAAGTGGCCCGCGTCCGGCTTCATCGACACCGGCGATCAGCCCCACACCCTCCCAGGAGCGCATGGTGTGTTTCATCGCCTTTCTGAGGTGCGCGAGGGGGTCAGCCTTGTAAGAGGTTTTCGATTGCATCGGTTGCCAATTTTGCAGTGTCTCGCTGCAAGCTCTGGTGCAGCAGGGTAAATTTTTCCGTCAAAGCCTCGATTTTCTCGGGTGCGGCGCTGCGGGCGTGCAACCAATTCAACACTTCCTTTGCCATGGCTTCGGGTGTTGCAGCGTCTTGCAGCAGCTCCGGCACGACAAATTCGCGACACAGAATATTGGGCAGACCGACCCAGGGCTGCAGCCTTTTTCGGCGCATGAGTTGCCAGGACAGCCACCCCATATGGTAGGCAATGACCATTGGACGCTTGAACAGTGCCGCCTCCAGCGTAGCGGTACCGCTGGCAATCAGGCTGACGTCACAGGCCGCCAACGCGGTGTGGCTTTGACCGGCAAAAATCTGCACCCGCTGGGCCATGCCAGACTGCTGCGCCAAGGCAGCAATACGCTCTTGCAGACCCGGTGCCGCCGGCAATACAAACTTGACATCGGGCTGCACCGCCGCAATGTGGCCAGCAGCCTGAAAAAACCGCAAGCCCAGGTGCGCAATCTCTCCACTACGGCTGCCCGGCAGCAATGCAACGACCGTATCTGCATCCCCCAAACCCAATTTTGCACGGGCAGCGCCTCGATCCGGCACCAGCGCAATGGTGCCTGCTATGGGGTGACCGACATAGGTGGCCGCAATGCCATGCCGAGCCAGAAGTGCAGGCTCAAACGGAAAAATACACAGCACAAGGTCGGCGCTGCGGTGCATTTTTTCGAGACGTTCCGCACGCCAGGCCCAGACCGATGGAGACACAAAATGCACGGTCTTGACGCCCGCAGCCTTGAGGCTGGCCTCAAGATCGAGATTGAAATCAGGTGCATCCACGCCAATGAACACGTCAGGGCGCTGAAGCAGCAGACGTTCGCGCAATTGCCGGCGTATTCCGACGATCTCGCGGTAGCGCCGTAAGAGCTCCCAGCTAAACCCATGTACCGTCAGGCTATGGTGTGGCCACCAGGCTTCGAATCCCTGGCGCACCATCTGGGGCCCGCCGATACCGTGCGCCACCAAATCCGGCCAACGGCTGCGCAAGCCCCCCAGCAACAGGCCCGCCAGCACATCGCCCGAGGCTTCGCCCGCAACCAGTGCCACTTCGGGAGCTTGGCCCACGCTGAGGTGCAGCTGAGGGTTAGCGCACAATGCCGCGCTGGGCTGACACGCTACCCAGGAAATCCAGCATCATGTCGACATCTGGTTGGCGCTCGGGCGCCTGCGAGGGCAGTTCGGCGATGCGTTTGCGCGCCTGCTCCAGGGTGAGGTCATCGCGGTAGAGCGCCTTGTGCATGGCCTTGACGCCGGCGATACGTTCGGCGCTAAAGTCACGTCGGCGCAAGCCCTCAAAATTCATCGACCGCGCGGCTGCGGGCTGCCCCTGGCACATCACAAAGGGCGGCAGATCGGCCAATAATGCCGAGCACATAGCCGTCATGCAGTGGGCGCCGATGCGCACAAACTGGTGTACCACGGTAAAGCCACCCAGGATCGCCCAGTCACCCACATGAACGTGACCCGCGAGTTGCGAATTATTGGCAAAAATCGTGTGATTTCCCACTTGGCAATCGTGCGCCAGATGCACATAGGCCATGATCCAGTTGTCGTTGCCCAGACGCGTCACACCGGCATCCCCTGGCGAACCGATGTTGAAAGTGCAAAACTCCCGGATGGTATTGCGCTCGCCAATCACCAACTCGCAGGGCTCGCCACCATACTTTTTGTCCTGCGGAATCGCTCCTAGCGAATTGAACTGGAAAATACGGTTGTCGCACCCAATGGTGGTGTGACCCTCAATCACACAATGCGGCCCCACCGAGGTACCGGCCGCAATGCGCACATGGGGCCCGATCACGGTATAGGGACCAATGCTGACGCTGCCATCGATGTGCGCCGCAGGATCAACAATGGCAGTGGAATGAATAAGGCTCACGGCTCAGAACTCCAGGGGCGAGGGATCACAACAAATACCGCCATCAGGCGCACATGGCGCACCGCTCAGGCAACCGTGCGCATGGTGCACATCAGCTCCGCTTCACACGCCACATTGCCCTCGACTCGCACTACACCCTTGAACTTGAAAATGCCGGACTTCATGCGCTCAAGGGTCACGTCCATGATCAACTGATCACCAGGTTCCACCGGACGCTTGAAACGGGCCGCATCAATGCCAGCGAAGTAGTACACCGTCTTGTCGTCAGGTGTCACCCCCAAGGTGTCGAATGCCAGCAGCGCGGCCGCCTGCGCCATGGCTTCGAGCATCAGCACACCGGGCATCACGGGGCGATGCGGAAAATGACCACCGAAGAACGGCTCGTTGATCGTTACATTTTTCAGCGCCTGAATTGACTTGCCTTTTTCCAGAGACAGCACCCGATCGACCAACAGGAACGGGTAGCGATGCGGCAACTGCTTGAGAATTTCGTGGATGTCCATGGTCAGGTCTTTTTTTCCAGGGTTTTGATGCGCTCACGCAGGGAGTGCAATTGTTTCAGGCACGCGGCGTTGCGCTCCCAGTTGGCATTGTCATCGACCGGAAACAGGCCGGTGTAGTGGCCGGGCTTCAAGATGGATTTGGTGACCACGGTGGCCGCAGAAATATTGACATGAGCCGCCAATGTCAAATGCCCCAGGATGATCGCACCACCACCCACCGTGCAATTGGCACCAATGGTGGCACTGCCGGCCACCCCCACACAACCCGCCATCGCGGTGTTGCGACCAATGCGCACGTTGTGACCGATTTGAATCAGGTTGTCCAGTTTTACGCCGTCCTCGATCACGGTGTCTTGCAGGGCACCGCGGTCAATACAGGTATTGGCCCCGATCTCCACGTCGTCGCCAATGCGCACCGCACCCAACTGTTCGATTTTTTCCCAAGCGTCACGGTCAGGTGCAAAGCCAAAACCATCGGCACCAATGACCACACCAGAATGGACGATGCAGCGCGCGCCAATGACGCAGTTTTCGCCGACTGTCACTCTGGATTTGAGGACTGTGCCAGCGCCGACTCTGGCCCCCTGCTCGACCACACACAGGGGTCCGATGGATGCAGACGGGTCCACCGTTGCCAGCGAATCTACCACTGCACTCGGGTGAATATGGGAGCGCTGCGTGGGTCGGGTTGTACGCTTCCAAAGCTGCGTCAAGCGCGCAAAATACAGGTAGGGTTCGTCGCAGACGATACAGTTGCCGCGCATCACGGCACGCGCCTGCATGGACGGCCCCACCACCACGCAGCCGGCCGTTGAATTATCCAGTTGCGATTGGTACTTGGCGTTGCTCAAAAAGCTGATTTCACTTGCACTGGCAGACTCAAGCGGCGCCAGGCCGGTGACTGCCATCGCGCGATCGCCATAGAGGGTGCCGCCCAACTCGCCCACCACCCAAGCCAGATCCAGCGTCATGCCACTGGTCCGAACCTGTCGACGATTCGCTGATTACTTGGCACCCGAATTCAAAAGCTTAAGCACTTTTTCCGTAATGTCATGCTTGGTGTTGCTGTAGACCACCTCTTGAATGATCAGGTCGTATTTCTCGGCATCGGCCACCTGCTTGACCGCCTTGTTGGCCTTGTCAAGCACCTGCTGGAGTTCTTCGTTGCGGCGGGCATTCAAGTCTTCCTCAAACTCCCGCCGTTTGCGCTGGAACTCGCGATTTTGATCGGTCAATTCCTTTTGGCGGTTCAGCCGCTGGCTCTCGGTCAAGGTGGGCGCATCACGTTCGAGTTTTTCTCCCATGGATTTCAGCGAAGGCTGCAGGTCTGCGAGTTCTTTCTGGCGCTTGGAGAACTCCTGCTCGAGTTTGGTCTGTGCTGCCTTTGCCGGACCTGACTCGGTCGTGATACGCTGGGTATTGATATACCCGACCCTGGATTCTTGCGCCACGGCACCCAAGGCTGCCGTCGCCAGAACCAGCCCCATGCACCAGCTAGATTGAAGTGTTTTCATTAGAAAGAAGTTCCGATCTGAAATTGCAAGCCTTGGATTTTATCGCCTTCGAACTTGCTGATTGGCCTTGCAAACGCCAAACGCAAGGGTCCAACAGGCGAAATCCAACTGATACCGACCCCGACGGATGACCGCAGGTCATTGAGCTGAATGGCCTCATCATCGCCATAGATGCCACCGGCATCGAAAAAGCCATACATCCGCAGGGTCCTATCATTGCCACCACCTGGCAAAGGTGACAACAGTTCGGCGTTAAAGGTGACTTTTTTGGTACCCCCTGTTGCCACCGAACCGGTGCTGGTGAGGGCTGCGCGCTGTGCGGCTGTGGTCAAACTGCCTTGTTCAAAACCGCGCACCGAACCTAGACCACCCGAATAAAAATTCTTGAAAATCGGATAGGCCTGCCCAGAGGTGGGCGCACCGATAGCAATTTCACTGTTGAACGCTGCTGTCACCTTTTTGGAGACTGGTATGTATTGCTGAAATTGCCCTGTAGCACGCGCATAGAGCAGCTCGCCTGCCACACTCCATTCGCCATTGACGCGCATGATTCGCCCAGAACTAGGCACCAGCGCACTGTCGCGCGTGTCGCGCGCCCAACCCACGGTCAGCGGAAGCGCGTTACTGGTGTAGCCAAACTGATTGGCAAAATCCATGTACACCAGGGGCAGCAGGCTACCCGGAACAATTGTGGTACGGTCGACGCCAGCACCAAAAAACACTGTGTCCGAGTCAGAAAATGGCACACCAAAGCGCATGCTCGCACCGGTGGTTTCAATCGAATAGCTGTTCAGATCGGCATACGGTTTGGAGCTGCGCTGATACAGATCAATGGTGCGAGACACCCCGTCTTCGGTGAAATAGGGATCGGTGGTATTGAAAACCAGAGTGCGATTGACCTTGCTGGTATTGAGCTCAACCCCCAAGGAATTACCCGAACCAAAGGCATTGTCCTGGCGAAAGCCAAACGAAATGCCCAAACCATCGGCACTTGACACACCAGCACCCAGACTCAGGCTGCCCGTCGGCTTTTCGGATACGGTCACCGTCAGGTCGACCTGATCCGGCGAACCCACCACTTCGAGGGTGTCGAGCGCAACTTCCTTGAAATAACCCAGACGGTCGACCCGGTTGCGCGACTGCCGGATTTTTTCACCGTCGTACCAGGCGGCCTCAAGCTGGCGAAACTCACGGCGAATGACTTCATCGCGGGTACGGTCATTGCCTGCCACATTGATGCGGCGCACATAGACACGGCGCTGGGGATCGGCCTGCAGCGTCAACTCCACCCGATTGGTCGTGCGGTCGATATCGGGCCGGGCTTCGGCACGTGCAAAGGCAAAGCCAAAATTGCCAAAATAATCAGTGAAAGCCTTGGTGGTTTGCGCCACCAGGTCGGCGTTATAAGCCTCGCCAGCCCGAATCGCAATCAGGGAACGAAACTCTTCCTCTTTTCCCAAAAAGTTGCCAGCCAGCTTGATCTTTGACACAACAAACCGTTCACCCTCAGTGACATTGATCGTGATGTCAATGTCTTGTTTGTTGGGCGACATGGCCACCTGCGTTGAGTCGACCTTGAATTCAAGGTAACCGCGGGACAGGTAGTAGGAGCGCAGTGACTCGATATCCGCATTCAATTTTGTGCGCGAATAGCGGTTGGACTTGGTATACCAGCTCAGCCAGCCGCCGGTATCCTGATCAAAAAGCCCCAGCAGGGACGACTCTGAAAACGCCTTGGTGCCCACAATGCGTAACCCGTTGATCTTGGCTGGCTCACCCTCGACCACCGCAAAGCTCAGGTTGACCCGGTTCCGTTCGATCGGGGTCACGGTGGTCACCACCTCGGTGGCATACATGCTGCGATTGATGTACTGGCGCTTGAGCTCCTGCTCGGCGCGGTCGACCAGCGCCTTGTCAAAGGGACGCCCATCCGTCAGACCGATATCCTTCAGGGACTTCTTGAGTATGTCTTTGTCGAACTCCTTGGAACCCGAAAAATCGACATCTGCAATGGTCGGGCGCTCTTGCACCACCACCATCAAGACACCATCCTTGACCTCAATGCGCACATCGGTAAACAAGCCCAGCGCGAATAAGGCACGGATCGACGCTGCGGCCTTTTCGTCGCTATAGAGGTCGCCAATGCGCACCGGAAGCGATGCAAACACGGTACCCGCTTCCACCCGCTGCAAGCCCTCCACGCGAATGTCCCGCACAGGAAACGGGTCTATGGCCCATGCAGCGCTTGCATAAACGCCCACCAGACAGGAGAAAACGACAGAGCGCAATAAGTTTGGTTTGAAATGCATGTTTACCAATTAAAGTTCCAGAGTCCAGGCGATGAACGCACTAACCCATCAGTCGAGCGACATCGTTGAACACCGCCACGGACATCAGCAGCAGCAACACGACCAGACCCACCCGCTGCAATCGCTCCATCCATGGGTCAGACACCGGCTTGCCCGTGAGCGCTTCCCAAAGATAATACATCAGGTGCCCACCGTCCAGAATCGGCAGCGGCAACAAGTTCAGAATACCCAGACTGATGCTGATCAGCGCAAGAAAACTGACATACTGCGTTAAACCAATGGCCGCCGACTTGCCCGCATAGTCAGCGATCGTGATCGGACCGCTCAAATTTTTCAGGGACGCCTCGCCAAGCACCATCTTGACCGTCATCTTGACGGTCAATACCGACATCTCCCAGGTTTGCCCGACGGCCCGGATCAGACCCTCAATGGGTCCGTGTCGCACCAGCACCATCTCTGGCGGTGCCCCGATGTAAGCGCCAATTCGCCCTACCCGTTGTCCCTGCTCTGACTCCAGCTTGGGCGTGACCTTGAGTGTCTGTAACTGTCCGTTGCGGCGCACCTCCCAGATCTGGTGGTCTGCGGCCTGGGCCGCCGTGAAAGCACGAATCAAGACGCGCAACTGCGACGCATCTACGACCGGGCGCGCGTCGATGCGCAGCACGAGGTCCCCGGCGCGCAACCCGGCGCGCTCTGCGGCCCCGTCAGCCATGACTTCACCGATCCGCGGCAAGGTCAGCGGACCCAGAATGCCAATTTTCTGAAACAACTGAGGGCTGTTGCCGTCCACCTCGAGTCCGGCGATCTGCACCCGTGTCAGCCGCACGGCGCGACCCTGTGGCGGCACATATTCAACCAGAAGATCGCGTTGCTCCAGGGCAGCCCGTGTGAGCCACCAGCGCACTTCGTCAAAGGAGCCCACATCCTGTAGATCATCATCTTCGAACGCCATGCGAGTCAGGCGCTCCCCCCCCTCGAAACCCGCAGTTGCAAACACAGAGCCTTCGACGGGTCTGGACAAAATCGCCTGCGGCTGCTCGACCCCTATCCAGTTCAAAGCCGCATACAGCACCACGGCAAGGCCAAGGTTCGCCAACGGACCGGCAGCCACAATGGCAACACGGCGCCACAGCGACTGCTCGTTGAACGCATACTTGAGTTGGTCCGCTGCAACTTCACCGTCGCGTTCGTCCAGCATCTTGACATATCCACCCAATGGCAAAGCTGCCACCGTGAATTGGGTTCCGCTAGCAGGCGATGTCCAGGTCCACAGGCTCGGCCCAAAGCCGACCGAAAAACGCAAGACTTTCACGCCACAGGCGACCGCCATGGCGTAATGCCCCAACTCGTGCACCACGACCAGAACGCCAATGGCTACAATAAATGCGGTCAAACTCAGCACAACAGGCCCAGGGTCAGCATTATTGTCCCCACCGGGTTACGATGGTCTGCGCCACCCGCCGCGACTGCGCATCGAGCGCCAGCACATCGTCGAGCGAAGTCGGCACTGCTGTGCTGACCTGCTCCAGGGTTTCCCGGTTCAGCGCATCGATTTGGTCAAATCGGATCTTTTGTCCAAGAAACGCCGCCACCGCAATTTCATTGGCCGCGTTAAGCACTGCTGTCGCGCCTGCAGGAGAGCGAAGAACCTCCCACGCCAGGGCCAAACCCGGGAAGCGGCGCGGATGATCGCCATGGTTCACCGACTCGAAGGTCAGCGCTCCCATGGTCGAAAAATCAAGCGCACTGGCACCCGAGCGCACCCGATGCGGCCAGGCCAGGCCATAGGCGATAGGTCCTTTCATATCGGCGGTCCCCAGTTGTGCGACGACCGAATGGTCCACATACTGCACCATCGAATGCACCACACTTTGCGGGTGAATCACCACCTCGATCTGCTGCGGCGCAAGACCAAACAGGAATTTGGCCTCGATGACTTCAAGTGCCTTGTTCATCATGGTTGCCGAATCGACCGAAATCTTGCGTCCCATGACCCAGTTCGGATGGGCACAGGCCTGCTCCGGTGTGACCTCACGCAGGCTTTGCGGTGCACGGGTGCGAAACGGTCCCCCCGAAGCAGTGAGAATGATTTTGTCCACCCGCATCGCCCAATCGGCGGGGTCTTGCGGCAGGGACTGAAATACCGCGGAGTGCTCACTATCAATCGGCAACAAGGTCGCCCCACCCGCCGCCACTGCATCCATAAAGAGTTGGCCACCCACTACCAGAGCCTCTTTATTGGCCAGCAGCAGGCGCTTCCCGGCGCGTGCCGCTGCCATGCAAGGTGCCAGCCCGGCGGCCCCCACAATCGCGGCCATCACAATATCGGTCTGTGCATGTGCCGCAACATCGATGATTGCCTGCGCGCCCCACAGTACCTCAGTGGGCAAACCCAATGCGCGACAGCGGTGCTGCAATTGTTTGCCATGCGCGGCGTCAGCCATCACTGCAACGTGAGGGCGGTGTTTGACGCACTGCGCCGCCATGGCGTCGACACTGACCGAGGCAGTCAGGGCAAACACCTCAAACCGGTCCGGATGCAGGTCCATCACCTCCAGCGTATTGACTCCAATTGAACCCGTCGAGCCCAGCACAGTCACACGTAATTTAGCCATAGTCATTTCGTAGCCAGCATCATGGCCAAAGGCAGCACTGGAAGTAGTGCGTCGATCCGGTCCAGCACCCCGCCATGCCCTGGCAGCAAGGCACTGCTGTCCTTCACACCTGCGCTGCGTTTGAAAAGGGATTCGACCAGGTCACCCACAATACTCATGGCCGACAAAAACACCATGCAAAGCACCATAAAGGCCGAACCGCTTTGCGCCAGCCGGGTGTAGAGACTCACCTGATCGGGCAAAAAATGAGCATCCAGGGCGCGCCAGACAAAACCGCACAGCAACACGCCCAACAGCCCGCCCAACGCACCCTCCCAGGTTTTGCCAGGGCTGATCGTTGGGGCAAGCTTGCGCGCAAAGAAATGTCCGCCCAATGCACGTCCTGCAAAGTAGGCAAATACATCTGCCGCCCACACCAGCACCAACACCGAAAATAAAAAATTGATACCCAATATTCTGGCCTGCACCACCGCCAGCCAGGCACCCCACAAGCCCAATACACCCCCAATCAGGCGCAAGGCCTTGGGCACGCCGCTCCAGGCCTGCACCCCCGCAACCAGCAACCAGCCACCCGCGAGCACCCAACTGGCACCCAACAATAGCCACAATATCTGCAAATCGGAGCGCAACAAACCCAGCCACCAGGACGCAATGCACACCGCACCACACAGCGCGCCCCAGGCAAAGGCCGCCGCCATACCGGTATGGTTCAAACGCGCCCATTCCCAGGCCGCGGCCGAGATCAGCACCAGGGCCACGGCCGCAAAGGCCTCCGACGCTGGATAAAAGACGGCCGGAATCAAAATGGCCAACAGCACCAGCGCCGTGATGATGCGTTGCTTTAGCATGTCATGTACTGATACTCTGAGCCGCAACTTCAGTGCGCGCGCCAGGCGTCGCGACCTGGTCGGAGGTTTTGCCGAATCTGCGCTCGCGTGAGGCATATTCCGCGAGCGCTGCGTCCAGCGCAGCGTCATCAAAGTCGGGCCACAGCAACTCACTAAAATAGAGCTCCGAATAGGCCGCCTGCCACAGCAAAAAATTGCTTAATCGTTTTTCACCCCCGGTGCGAATCACCAGGTCAGGATCACTGCAATGCGCGAGAGCCAGATTTTGGGCCAAACTGGCCTCAGTGATCGGCTGCTGTGCTGCCGTCAGCATCGCAGCCGCCTGCACCACATCCCAGCGACCACCATAGTTAAAACACACGTTCAAAACAATTTTGGCATTGTCAGCGGTCAGGGTCTCGGCATCGACCAGGCTCTTTTTGACCTTGTCCGACAGTCCCGCACGCTCGCCCACAAAACGCAACTGCACCCCGTCGCGCTGCATTTGCGCCACCTCGCGCCCCAAGGCATACACCAGGATATCCATCAGACCCGAAACCTCGTCGGCCGGACGGTGCCAATTCTCGGAGGAAAATGCAAACACCGTCAAGACCGCCACGCCGCGCTGTGCACACGCCCGCACCATACGCTTCAAGGACTCCACGCCCTGTCGGTGTCCGGCAATTCTGGGCAAATGGCGTTTGGTCGCCCAGCGTCCGTTTCCATCCAT
>JAIPCE010000044.1 GCA_021738345.1 Rhodoferax sp.
GATATGCAGCGTGTGCTGCGCATCTGGGGCCAGCGTAGCGCCGTAAAAACCGGGTAGATCGCCGGTGTGTCGGCCCCCTTCGCGGCCGTAGCCGGCCTTAAACGACTGCACGACGGTGCCGTCTTCGCGGGTGATGAACACGTCGACTTCGCGAAAGCTGAACCAGTTCTTGTTGTAGAGGACGTATTCGACCGCTTGCTCTGTGGTGTTGCGCAAGGACGCGGTGTGCCAGATTCCCTGGCGGTTGAGGTAGCCCAGCACAAAGGCGTTGGAGACGGGCGTCGGCGTAAGCGTGCGGGTGACGGCATCGAAAGTCAGGGAGTTTGAACTGTCTACCCGCTGCGCAAGCGTGAAGGAGTTAAAAGTGAAGCTGGAAGCGGTGACCTCGAGTGCCGCCCAGGCCTGCGAGGACAGCAGAAGAAAAACGCACACCATCTTCAGGAAGACCCGCAAACCGCGGCTGGTAATTTCAATTGCCTTCATTGTTCAGCCCCGAGTAATGGAGTATGTTGTGCTTACCGAGTCATCCATTTTGTCAGAATTCCCGCAAAGTCGAACTTGACACCGGGACCGCGTTGCCTGGCAGTACACCGTTTCGTTTCGACGCCCCAACAAAACAGGCTCAGCCTGTTTCTGTCCTGGTTAGGCTCTTGATCCATGCAATGAAGAGTCCCGGTGGGCCATCGTGGTCAACTGACTTGCGCGCGCAGATGTAGTAGCCGCGCCCGGTGGAGACCGTTAGCGCAAACGGGCGTACGAGTTGGCCGTTGGACAGCTCGTGCTCGACAAGGCACGGTTGGATGACGGCTACGCCCATGCCAGAGCTGGCAGCAACGATCAAATTGCTGGCGAGGTCGAATCCGCCACCGAGCTTGACCGTCTCGCTCGCCACGCCGGCCGCGCTGAGCCAGAGTGACCAGTTGGCGGGAAAATTGGTGTGATGAAGCAGTGACTCCCTAAGGAGGAGTGCGGGTGTCTTCAGTCGTTGGGCGATTGCTGGCGAGCATACCGGTGTGATTTCGCGTCCCAGTAGGTAGTGAGCGCTGATATTGCGCGGCCAGGGCCTGCCAGGGCGTTTGATCTCGATCCAGACATCGACTTCCTCCAGCCAGGAGGTTTCCTCGCGTCGGGATTGCCGCAGCTCGATGTCGATATCGGGGTGCAGCGCCTGAAACTGACTCAGCCTAGGCATTAACCACCGTGTGCCTAGCGTCGCCACCACGCTCAATCGCAGGGAACGACGTCGCTGGTGCGAGGGCTTGCGGAGTTCGGTGAATGCCTGCTCAAGCGCAGCTACATGGGGCTCAATGCGCTGGCGCAGGTCCAGCGCGCAAGCGGTGGGCACAACGCCCTGGGCATTGCGTTCGAACAGCGGGTATCCCAGGTGCTCTTCAAGTCGGGCAACGGCTCGGCTCACGGCCGCCTGCGTCACGCAGAGCTGTTCGGCCGCGCGGCGCATCGAGCCCGACCTACAAACGCCGAGAAAGGCGTGCAACTCGACCATTGAGGCGGATTGGAGTTTCATGGTGATGACATCATATCAACACATGAGACGAAATTGTTACTCGCGCTGATGCGGCACCCTGCCTAAGATACCGCCACGCATCTCCGAACCAAAGCCTTATGAAGACCACTGCGCCTTTCTCTATTGTTTCACCAGCGACCCATCCCATTGCCTTGGTTTGTGACTCGCCGCACAGCGGCACCGAGTACCCGCAGGACTTTCGCTTCGCCGTCGCGTTGGCTGACCTGCGCCAATGCGAGGACACGCATGTGGAATCTTTGTGGAGCGGCGTGCCGCAGGCGGGCGCGTCGCTGCTGCATGCGCACTTTCCTCGTAGCTATATCGATGCGAACCGCGCTTGCACGGACATCGAAGCCGCGCTGCTCAGCGAGCCGTGGCCAGGCGAACTGCAGCCCTCCGATCGTTGCACCAGGTTGGGCAATGGCTTGTTGTACAGCAAGACAACCTCACTGACACCGATCTATGCGCGCCAATTGGGTGTGGCCGAGGTCAGCCATCGTATCGAGACCTGCTGGCGACCCTATCGCGAAGCGCTGCGCGCGTTGATCGGTCAGACGCAGTCCCGGTTTGGCAGGGCATGGCACCTGAATCTTCATTCGATGCCCAGCAATGCCTATGAACGGCTTGGGCTGGTGTGTGACAAACCGCTGGCCGACGTGGTGCTAGGTGATCTTCATGGCGTCAGTTGCTCGGCGGCGTTCACACGTTGCGTGGCAGAAGCCTTTGAGTCGCTTGGTTACACCGTAGCGATTAACGACCCCTATGTCGGGCAGGACCTCATCCGCGAGCACGGACGCCCCAACGAAGCTTGCGAGAGCCTGCAAATCGAGCTGAATCGCAAGTTGTATCTCGACGAAACAACCAGGGAACCTAACGCTCGCTTCGATCGTACACGGTCCGATATCAATCTGGTTTTGCAGCAGGTCGCCCTTTTCATTGGTGCCGAGGTCGGCACCCTCTCTCGATCCACCACCCATAAGGATGCCTCATGAAACCCACCATCAACCGTCGACAAGCCCTTGTGGCGGGCACTAGCCTGCTCGGTGCAGCAGCGATGCCTGTGCTTGCCCAGGCGCAGGGCTATCCCAATCGTCCGATCACGCTGGTCGTGCCGTTTGCACCAGGCGGCGCGGTTGACATCTCGGCGCGCGCGATCTCTGATCGGCTGGGCAAGGTGTTGGGGCAAACGGTGATCGTTGATAACCGCGCTGGTGCCGGCGGAGTCATTGGCAGTTCCTTTGTCGCCAAGGCACCGGCCGACGGCTATACATTGGTGGTCACGTCGCAAAGTACCCATGTGGTGGGTCCGGCCGTTACGCCTAACCTGCCATACAAGGTCGAAACCGATTTCGCGCCGATCACACTGATAGACCGCCTGGCCAACGTGTTGATGGTCAATGCCAACCTGCCAGTGCAAAATTTCGAAGAGTTCGTCACCTACGTGCGGTCCCATCCAGGTAAGTGGAACTACGCGAGCTCCGGCAACGGTTCGGTGGCACATCTGAGTATGGAGATGCTCAACGCCAAACTCGGGCTTGATATCGCCCATGTCCCCTACAAAGGCGCGGGTGCAGCGCTGACCGATATATTGGGTGGACTCGTGCAGGTGACTTGGAACAATCTGACATCCAACCTGGCAAACATCACCAACGGCAAGTTGCGTGCGCTGGCGGTGGCTGCGCCGCAGCGTGTCGCCCAGTTGCCAGCCGTGCCCACGTTCGCCGAGCTGAAGCTCCCAGACCTCAACCTCACCTCGTGGACAGGTCTGGCGGCACCTGCGCGCACACCCGACCCAGTCATCGGTCGGCTTTACGAAGCGATGCGTACCGTATTGAGCGATCCTGCCACCAAGCTGGCATGGGAGCAGCGCGGCGCGATCTTGCCTGAGCCCCTCACGCCTAGTCAGTACCAGCAGGAGATTGCCCAGCGCATTCAGTTTTTCAAGGACCTCGTGAAAACAAACAAAATCGTTCTTTAAGGGATGCATTGCTAGCAGCCAAGTCTGGTTGGCCTGGGTCAGGGCGGGCGCGTCTTTGCCACTGGCTGCCTCATGCAGCTGGTAATTTGGATGACTCTACTGCATTAACTCATGCGCGACCGCCCGGTTGCGGCCCTGTTCCTTGGCCTGGTAGAGGGCCGCGTCGGCGGCTTTGAGGATCAGCTCGGGGTTGTCTTGCTGTTGGGCCGCAAACATGCTGGCAACGCCCATACTGGCCGTGACGTGACCGTAAGTAGACAGCGCGTGGGGCAGGGCGAGTTGTTCCAGTGCCTGGCAAATCTGGCTTGCCAACCGCAGCACGGCATCCAAATCGGTGTCGGGGGCAATCAAAATAAACTCTTCGCCGCCGTAGCGTGCGGCCAGGTCGGTGCTGCGCCGCACATTGGCGGCAAACACTTGGGCCACCTGGCGCAGGCACTCGTCACCCGCCTGGTGGCCGTAGTGGTCGTTGTATTTCTTGAACCAATCGACATCGAGCATTGCGACCGCGAGCGGCTGGCGGTTGCGCCTGGCCCGGGTCCATTCCAGCGCCAGCACTTCGTCAAACCGGCGGCGATTGGCAATGCCGGTCAGTCCGTCGGTGATGCTTAGGGTCGCCAGCTTGGCGTTGGAGACTTCGAGCTCGCGCGTGCGCTGGGCCACCTTGCTCTCCAAGGACTCATAGAGCCTGGCGTTTTCAATCGAAATCGCCAACTGGCCGGCAAGCAAGGACACGCTTTGTACCTGCTCCGTGCTAAAGGCGGCGTGGATCAGGCGGTTTTCGAGTATCAAAAAGCCGGCACAGCGGCCCCGCACCATGACCGGAAAGCCCAGCACCGAACAACACGACAGGCCCTGAAAGTAAGCATCGCGGGCAAAGCGCTTGTCTTGCGTGGCGTCGTCGCTCACCACCGGCTTGCGGATTTTGAGTCCCAGGCGCATCACCGCCCCAGAGAATGCCTGCCCTTCGCAGGCGCTGGCTGCTTGTCGCAACAGCGACTGGGAGCCGATAGCGCCGCCTTCCAAAAACCAATGGCCAGCATCGTCAGACAGCAAAAAAGCGCTGCCGGTGGCGCCGGTTATTTTGCTCACCATTTCAATCAGTATCGCAACCAGGCGCGGCAGCGAGGTCTCTGACGACAGCGATTGCGAGGCATACACAAGGGCGGTGTTGTCCAGTTCGGTGTGGCTGCTCAGACTGGTACCGGGCAGGGTCGCGCGGTGCGAGCGGGTGCCCAAAAACGGCCAGTGAGTCTGCAGCTGCTGGCACTTGCCGCTGGCGCCCCAGTTTTGGTAGAGCTTATGTGCCTGGGCCAGCAGCAGGCGCCCCGACCCCTGTTGCCCGCGACGCAATTGAAACTGTGCAAAGCGCTCTACCGTCAGTGCATGGTGCCAGGCCCGCTGGTGCGCTTGGGAGTGCGCCATGGCCCGCTCGAACGCCTGGTGCGCTTGCCAAGGCTGGTCCAGCGCGTCGAGGTATTGCGCCTCGATCAGCTCGTGCAAATGGCCAAAATTCATGTCGGCATCGGTGCCGCGTTGGGCCAGCCAGGCCTTTTCGCTGGCCAGGCGGTCCAGCAGGGCCTGCCGGTGCGGGCCGGTGGCGCTGGCGCATTGGTGGTTTAGCGCCAGCGCATGCAAAAAATGAATCAGCGCCACCGGGTAAAACCCGGTAATGAAGGGGATCAGCTCGACTGCAGCCGCACTGTGTTCGGCCAGCGCTGGCATGTCGTCAAAAATGCAGGCCGACAGCGCCCGGTAGGTGCGATAAAACGCGTGCGCCATTGGGTTGTCAAGCACGGTGTGGGCATGCGCCGACTCGGAAAAATCAGCGCTGTCAAACCCGCCCGGTGTGCTACTGGTGCCCTGCAGGGCGTGCACCAGTTGGCCAAACGCAAAAAATGACTCGCGCGCGTGGCGGTTGCCGGTCTTTTCACAAAACAGGTCAGCGGCAGCGAATTCTTCGGTGACTTCCTGCAGCTTTTCGCTGCACTCCAGAATACCCGCCAACGACGTGAAGTAAGTAAAACAGGCGTTTTCGAGATCGCCCACACGAAGTAAGCGGCGCTGTGCTTCGTGGGCGTGCTCTATGGCCGATTCGAGCGGCTCGAACCAGTGGCAATTGAACAAGGCGAACACATGTCGGGTACGCTCTATTTCAGCCTCCGGGCCACGCACCCGGCCGGCATCGAGACTCAAACGCCCGGCCCGGTAACCATTGCGGTAATCATCGCCAAAGGCCACGGCAGGTAACAACACGCAGGCCATGAGGTAGTTGGCCTCGGGAAAATAGCCTTCATCGACCCACACGCGAGCGCCGCGCAAAATGCACCACAGCGACACCAGGGGTTGTCCAAAAAATGCGGCGGGCACTGTGCGGCTGAGCAACTTGGGTATTGCAATGCGTTGCGGCTCGGTGAGTTGCGCGCACTGCGACAGCCGCTCCAGGGCACCGTCTTGCACATTGGCGTAAAAAAGTGACAACTCTTCTTGCAGCGCAGGCACCAGAAAGTCTGCGGCGGGCAGGGGCAAACCCAGGCGGTCCAATAACTGGCTTGCCAGCGCCACGGCATCGGCATAGCGGGTGCGGTTGGACAAACTTACGACCTGAATGCAGGCGGGCTCCACCAGCGCAACCGGAGTCGGGGCACGCAAGCGCAGGTTTTCATAGGCTGCATCGACCTCGGCATGGCGCGCCAGACTAAACAGCACCAGGTGCAACTCACAGTGAAGCGCCAGGGTGGCCGTAGCTTCGTAGGCCCAGGGCTCACTGGGTAGCAAATGCATAGCAAGTCTTAGCAATTGCTCGGCACTGGCAAAGGCACCAGCTTGGCGCGCCTGGGTAGCCGCAGCGGCAATCAGCGTGCGCGCCACGGCCCGCTCATTGGCATCGGTCAACAACGGCGCGGCCTGCACGTAGTGCTGCGCTGCCCGCAGGTCCAAAGCGCCACCGGCCATACAAGCGGCAAAACGTCTGGCAATCTGCAAATGGAGGTCCAGTCTGTGCCCTGGGGAGAACAGGTTGTAAGCCACCTGTTGCATGCGGTCATGGCAAAAGTGGATGTTCAAGCTGCCGTCGGCCTGCTGAAACCGAAGCGCACTCGGAGTCACCAAAATGCCTTGCTCGAGCGCGGGCAGCAGCAACGCGGTCAAGACTTCAGACGCCAAGTCGGTGGCGGTGGCCAATATGCCGATTTCGAACGCGTTGCCCAGGCACGCCGCAGTTAGCAGCACTTGACGGGCTTCCATGGGAAGTTTGGCCAAGCGCTGGGCCAGGAAATCTACCACGCTGTCGCTGGCATCACTCGCGCTGAGCGCCGCGTCGTCCCATTGCCACTGGCCGGTGTGGGGGTTTAAGCCGAGCACGCCATCGCGGTACAGGGTGTTCAAAAACTCGACTGTATAAAACGGGTTGCCGCCGGTCTTGGCGTAAATGACGGCGGCCAGCGGAGCGATGTCCGGCCGCAGCATGTGCAGCATGTCAGCGACCAGGTCGGTGGTGTCGGCCAATGCCAGACTTTGTAAAGCCAGGGCCGGCACCACGATGCCCGCCGCCTCCAAGCCACGCAGCTGGGTCGTCAGCGGGTGCGAGGCATCGACCTCGTTGTCGCGATAGGCACCAATCAGCAGCAGTCCATTGAGCTTGTGGTCTAGCAGCAGGGCCGTCGTAAAGTCCAGCGAGGGCTGGTCAGCCCATTGCAAATCGTCGATAAACAGCACCAGCGGATGGCTGGGTGCCGTTACCGCGCCAATCAGGGCCACCAGCAAACCCCGTAGCCGTAGCTGCGATTCGATGGGTCCGAGCTCGGTGGCAGGTGGCTGGGCGCCCAGCAGCGCTTGCAACTCTGGCACCACGCCAAACACGGCCGCGGCATCTGTCCCCAAGGCTGCCAAAATTTGCTGGCGCCAGTGTTCCACCGCCTCATCGGACTCCGACAACAGCAACTGGCACAGTTGGCGCAAACTTTGCGCCGGGGCCGAAAAGGGCTGGCTTGAAAATTGGTCAAACTTGCCGCTAATGAAAAATCCCTGGTGGACCGTGACCAGGCTATGAATTTCATGTGCCAGCGAGGTTTTGCCCACCCCGGAATAGCCCTTGACCAACATCGCCTGCGATCCGCCGCGCGCAGCCTTGGCAAAGCAGTCATGCAAGGCGGCAATTTCGGCGACACGGCCATAAAGGCGGCGCGGTGGGCGCGGCGAGATCATTCGGTCGCTCTGCTTGCGCTGTACCGCGTCCAATGGCTGGCCCAGGGCCAGTTGCCTGGCGCACAGGCGCAGATCTGCGGCCACGCCTGCGGCACTTTGGTAGCGTAGATCGGGCTCCTTGGCCAGCAGATCAAGAATCAAATCTGACAAAGTGCCAGGTAGCCAGGGGGCAAGCGCCTGCGGTGGCTTGGGTGCCCGCGCCAGATGCGCGTGAATCAGGGTCAGCGGGTCGGTATCGGTAAACGGCGGTGTACCCGTGGCCAGGTGGTATAGCGTGCAACCCAAGGCGTACAGGTCGGTGCGATAGTCTATCGATCGGTTCATACGGCCGGTTTGCTCGGGCGAAATGTAAGCCAGCGTGCCCCGGATGCGGCTCTGGTGCTCAAACTCGGGGTGTTCATCGGTAAACGTGGTGGCCAAACCAAAGTCGATGACCTGCACTTGCAGGGTTTGCGTTTGCACCAGCACATTGGACGGATTGATGTCCTTGTGCGTGATGCCTCGCGCGTGGAGACTGGCAAGGGCTTCGGACAGTTGCTCGGATAGCTGCAGAAATTGCGCCAAGTCCGCCTGCCCCAAGAGTCCTGAGCGATCCCACGCGACACCGCCAAAGTCTTGGACCACCAGTTCGCGCTGTTGCGGGTCCAGGCTCACCCATTGTGGGCACCCCTGTGCAGACAGCAAACGCTGCAAAATCTGCGATTCGTTCTGCAACTCGGACCAAGCCGCATCGCCATCGGCATGCCGCACCGCCCGCTTGACCACCACCGGCGTGGCCGGTGTACCCGCCTGGGTTCGCACGATGTCGTAGCGCTCGGAGCTAGAAAGAACAGTTTCCGGCATAACGGCTCCTGGGTGTCAAGGGCTGCGGGTTCACAATGACCGACAGTTGAAGCAACGCGCAAAGGCGATTCGTTCTAGAAGAACGAGATTTCGTCGGTCTGGATTTCCTCTACCACGACCAGTCCCTGCGCCACCAAGTCTTCGTAAAAAGTGACCTGGTTGCGGCCATTGCGCTTGCTGTGGTAGAGCGCCTGGTCTGCATGGTCGACCATGGTCGCAGCAAAGGTGCTGCGCTCCATTTGGGTAACCCCCATGCTGACGGTGATGTGCCCAACCTGGGGAATCGAGCGCTGCTCTACCTTGACCCGAAAACGCTCCAGCGTGGTCAGGCATGCCGCATGGTCCGCGCAGCGGATGATGAGCACAAATTCTTCCCCGCCGAAGCGAAAAATCAAATCGTTTTCCCGGAATGAGGTCTGCATCGTCTGGGCCAGCAGCACCAGCACCTCGTCACCGTAGAGATGCCCGAAGCGGTCATTGACCGACTTGAAGTGATCAATATCGACCATGACCAGCCAATAGCTCAGGTGCGTCGCACCGCGCCGGTCGTCGGAGATGTTCTCGTTTTCTGGTTGGATCAGCTCATGCACGCGGGCCACGCACTCATCAAAGGTCTTGCGATTGGCCAACCCGGTTAACTGGTCGGTTTGCGAATGCTGGATGACGCTGACAAAATTGCGGTAAATCTGCAGCACGCCAGCGACCATGTGCTGGTCCATTTTTGACAGTTCGCCGTCCACCACAATTTGCAAATAGTTTCTGCCGGTTCTGGTCGACATCAAAGGGAAGATGATCAGCAATCCCTCAGTAACCCGGGAAGAGTGAAACTGGGAATCTGAGGCGCGCAAGAACTCATCGGCCGCCTGAACTTCGGGCGAGAGTGTGAGGTTGTCGTGCTTGACGGTGTTTTTTTCAACACCAAAGCTAATTTCCATCGTCGGCAGCCCATTGCTGCCAAGCCGAACCAGACTCAGACCCCGGGGTTGCAAAAAGCCCTTGAGTGTCTTGAGCAAGCTGAATTCAATCAGCTCCAGGTCTCTGATCGCGGTCAGATTGGCAATCTGGTCTAACAGACGCGGTGCGGAGGTCATCGATGCGGTCCTACAGTGTGTGGGAATTGACTACCCCATCTTGCTCATTTTGATTCAATAGTCCCTTAAAGAATTTTGCTGTCTGGACCAGCAATGCACTATTGCCAAGCCGTGACCCGCAAGCGCCGGTCGTTTCTCTGAATTTCCTGGTACGGCAAAAAATACGCCGTCCAACGTTTCGTAAACGCGTTTACACGGGCGTTACTTTACACCAGAAACAGACAGTGAAATGACCGTTTACAGCCATCAACGCAATGCACTGGCACTATTTTCTCCAGCTTTGGATTCCAGCGCAAGTCAGGTTCGTGGAACAATAGCTGCATGCGTAAAACTATCAAAATCGACTTTGTCTCCGACGTGTCCTGTCCCTGGTGTGCCGTGGGTCTGGCCTCGTTGCAAACTGCCATGGCCCGCCTCGGTGATGAAGTGCAAGCCGAACTGAGCTTTCAGCCGTTTGAACTTAATCCCCAGATGGTGCCCGAAGGCGAGGACACCACCGAGCATTTGGCCAAAAAGTACGGCTCCACGCCCGAACAGGCGGCACAGATCAGGGAGACCATTCGCGCCCGCGGCGAGGCGCTGGGTTTCACCTTTAACCTCGACAAACGTTCGCGCATTTACAACACCTTTAACGCGCACCGCCTGTTGCACTGGGCACAACTCGAAGGCTTGCAGCTGCCGCTCAAGCAGGCCTTGCTCAAGGCCTACTTCACCGACGGACAAAACCCTAGCGACCACGCCACACTGGTGCGCATCGCCGGCGAGGTGGGCCTCAGCGTGCAGCGGGCACAAGAGATTCTGGACAGCGATGCCTATGCCGCCGAGGTGCGCGAGCACGAACGCTTTTACCAGCAGCAGGGCATCAACTCGGTGCCCGCCGTCATCCTGAACGACAAACACCTGATTTCCGGCGGTCAGCCGCCAGAAGTGTTTGAGCAAGCACTGCGCCAGATTGCGGCGATGTGATTTTGGTCGCACTGGCAGACGCATGGTGTCGTGAGCCCCGATGCTAATTATTTCCCGTCATTTCCGAGTCGTCAGGAATCTGCCTCTGCCATGTATCGCCGAGATTGGATAGCCCACGCAACGGCGCTCGCGGCCGGACTGATGCTTCCTACGCTGGCATGGAGTCAGGTGCGCTGGAGCGGGCAGCCATTTGCGTCCGGGGTGGCAAGTGGCTCACCCACCCATGAATCGGTGGTGCTGTGGACCCGCCTGCAGGACCCACGTTTTCGAACGACAACAGGGCAGGGCGCTGGGACACTGGAGGTGCGCTGGGAGCTGGCGCACGATGCGCAGTTCAAACAGCTGGTACAAACTGGCAAGGCCGTTGCCTCGGCCGCACTCGGCTATTCGGCGCACGTTGAAGTCAATGGCCTGGAGTCAGACCGCTGGTATTTTTACCGCTTCATGGTGGCCGATGCTGTCAGCCCAGTGGGCCGCACTCGCACCTTCCCTGCCCCTGGCGCGCAGGTGAGCCGGGTGCGGCTGGCCTATGCGTCGTGCCAGCGCTGGGAACATGGCTTTTACAGTGCTTACCGGCATATGTTCCTTGAGCAGCTCGATGCCGTGCTGTTTCTGGGCGACTACATCTACGAGTATCCCGGTGCCTTGGATGCGGTGCGCAAAGTGTCAGGTGGCTGGGTTGAGTCGCTTGATGACTACCGCGCACGTTACGCCTTGCACAAGAGCGACCCCGATTTGCAAGCCATGCATGCGGCGTGCCCATGGTTGGTCACTTGGGACGACCACGAGGTGCAAAACGACTATGCAGGCCTGCAGGCGGGCGACAGTGGTTTGCCGTTGGTGAACTTTGCCGACCGCCGCGCCGCCGCCTACCAGGCCTATTTTGAGAATATGCCGCTGCATTCACGTGTGCTGACCCAGGGTCTAGCAGGAATGGCGGCGGGCGCAGAGATGCGCATTTATGGCAGCGTGCCCTACGGCAGGCTGACCACAATCTACCTGCTCGATGACCGCCAATACCGCGACCCCCAAGCCTGCACCAAGGGCGGACGCCTCGGTGCCGGGGCGGTCAACCCTGCGTACTGTGACATCTGGAACGATCCCGCGCGCACGTTACTCGGAGTGGGCCAGGAGCGCTGGCTCGACCAGGCATTTGCCATGGGCAGCAGAGGCTGGAATGTGCTGGGCCAACAAACCGTCTTTGGCCAGCGCGACTACCGGCCCGGTGCGGGACAATCTTTGCCCAACGATGGCTGGGACGGCTACCCCGCCGCGCGTACCCGGCTGTTGCAGTCGGCACAGCGCCACCGCCTCGCCAACCCGGTCATTTTGGGCGGCGATGTGCACGCCAATTGGGTCGGCCACGTCAAGGCTGATTACGCCCGACCCGACAGCCCCAGCCTGGGCGTCGAGTTTTGTGGCACCAGCATCAGTTCACGCGCCGGCAGCAACGAAAAAATGCCCGAACGTCTGGCAGAAAACCCCCACTTTGTGTTTGCCGATGCCGAAAGGCGAGGCTATGGGGTGGTCGAGTTAACACCCACGCAGCTCACCACCACCCTGCGCGTAGTCGACGATGTGCGCCGCCAGGACTCCGGGATTTCGACTTTGGCCCAGTTTGTCGTGGCAGCGGGCAGGCCGGTCATTGAGCGCGTGGCGTAACCGTCCCTAAAGGCTGTTTGGAGGATTGAAATCCTCAGTCTTTCACAAAATCAATCTGTGATTTCTCGCCTTCCAGGCTAAAACGACATCGTGTCAACGCCTCCCATCCGTCATTCCAGCGAAGGCGGAATTCTAGTACGTGTGTGCAATTGCACAGATTCCCGCCTGCGCGGGAATGACGCCAGCCGAGTAGTGATGGAAAATCCTTATCAATTTGCGGATTTATCTTGATATTTCGGCAATATGATGCTGAAATATCAAGATGAACCGTTACCTGGCTGCCCCTCTCGAACAGGATATCCGCAAAAAAATGGTCTTGCTGACCGGGCCGCGCCAGGTCGGAAAAACGACGCTGGCCCGCAGTTTGGGCGAGTCTTTTCAGAGCCCGCTGTACCTGAATTACGACGCACTGACCGACCGCCCGAGTATCGAACGGGTGCAATGGTTGCCCACGCACGACTATCTTGTGATTGACGAATTGCACAACATGCCGAATTGGAAGTCGTATCTCAAAGGCATTTACGACAGCAAACCACCTCAGCAGGCTTTGCTGGTTACTGGGAGTGCGCGGCTCGACACCTTTCGCCAAACTGGCGAGTCACTGGCTGGTCGATATTTCCGCTGGCATTTGTTTCCGTTTTCAGTGAAAGAACTTGCGCCGCAGGTGTCCGATCCCGAGCTCGCCTTGGATGCGCTGCTCAGATTTGGCGGTTTCCCAGAAGCGCTGTTTGAGGGCACCGACAGCGGGCGAAAGCGCTGGCAAAACCAGTATTTCACCGATCTGATTCGGGAAGATGTGCTCGAGTTCAGCCGTATCCACGAGGTACGCGCTATGCGCAATCTGGTGGAGTTGCTGCGCGGGCGCACCGGCAGCCCCTTGTCGTTTGAATCACTTAGCCGCGATCTGAGCATTGCGCCCAAAACGGTGCGCAGTTACGTTGAAGTTCTGGAGGCCTTGCACATTGTGTTTTTGGTGCGCCCTTATCACCGCAACATCGCCCGCGCGCAGGCCAAGGCCGTCAAACTCTATTTTTATGATTGGGCCTATGTGCTGGGTGACGATGGTGCGCGGCTGGAAAATCTGGTGGCCACCAGTTTGCAAAAACATGTGCACTACCTGGCAGATAGCATTGGTGAGCAATTGACACTGAATTATTTACGCACGACATCAGGCAAGGAAATCGACTTTGTCCTGACCCAGGAAAGTGGCGAGGCGGTGCAGTTTATCGAGGTCAAATGGGGTGACACGCAGCCAAGCCACGCACTCCGGAAAATGGCACAACAACACCCCGAGGCCCAAGCCCTGCAGTTGGTTCGGTTGGCGCGCCACGCGACGCAGGTGGATGCGGTGCAGGTGCATCCGGTCGCGTCCTGGCTGATGCAATTGGCGGCGTAGCGGCCGTCTGTTTTGCGGCTAAGGAAGTTGCAGGCGAAGCCCTACGCACTTGATGCAAAGCCTGGTCTACCGTGGCAAACGTGAGCGCCAAAAGCATCCCTGATGAATGGATTGGCCCTTAACCAGGCAGAACGACTTCCAGCAATCGATCTAATCCACCGGTTTGAATCGACACCATCGCCTGTTCGCGCACCTTGGGTTTGGCGTGGTAGGCCACGCTCAGGCCGGCGGCACCCATCATCGGCAGGTCATTGGCGCCGTCGCCCATGGCAATGGTCTGTGCCGGGTCTATGCCCAACAGCGAGGCCACTTCCAGCAAGGTTCGGCGTTTCTCGGCACCGTCGCAAATATCGCCCCAGGACTGGTTCACCATGCGGCCGGTGAGTTGTCCGCAGTTGGGTCCGCTTTCGACCTCCAGCACATTGGACCGTGCAAAGTCAATGCCCAGGCGCTCGCGGATGCGGTCGGTAAAAAAGGTAAACCCTCCCGACACCAGCAGCACCTTGAGCCCCGCCTGTTTGCAGGCGGCCACCAGCTCTGCCGCGCCCGGGTTGAGGGCGAGCCGGCGCGTGTAGACCTCTTCAAGGTGGGCGAGCGTGACACCCCGGAGCAAGGCCACACGTTGGCGCAAACTCTCTTTGTAATCGGCAATCTCGCCGCGCATGGCGGCCTCGGTGATGGCTGCGACCTCGGCCTTGCGACCTGCAGCATCGGCAATTTCGTCCACGCACTCGATATTGATGAGCGTGGAGTCCATGTCAAACGCGATGAGCTTGTAGTCGCTCAAGCGCAGGGCGGCGGGTAGATTTTGGACGACAAGTCCGGGGGAAATTTCTTGGGTGGTCATAAGTAAATTGCTATTGAGAGGGTCGCCGCGTAGGAAGCATTTACAAAGGTTCCAGCCAGTTTTCAACTATCAGGCCGGGCACGCGGGAAAATTCGGCATCTGCAGTTACCAGGGTGGCATTTAAGGCCAGGGCATGGGCGGCAATTAGCGTATCGTTGGGGCCGATGGGCGTACCCTTTTGTTCCAATTGGGTACGTAGCTGTGCATAGTGCGAAACAACGTCAATGTCCAAAGGCAGCGCGTCCATGCCCGAAAGTATTCGATCCAGCGCGGCGCTCAATCGGCTGTTGGGCTTACGTTGCAGGCCGAATTGCAGCTCACACAACACGATTGTGCTGGTAACCACGCCGTGATTTAAGTCCCTGGATGCGATGGTTGCAAATTTTTGAGTGACACGCCCGGCAGGCTCTCGCATCATTTGCGAGATGGTGTTGGTGTCAAGCAGGTAGACCCGAGCTTCATTCATTCATCGCTACCAAAGTCGATATCGTCAAGTGGAAGCAGTCCGGCATCCACATCAGGAAACTCTTCTGTGATGGGTTCCCAGTCTTTCATGCTTTGCAATGCTGCGAGCAAAGCGCCTGCCGTGCCCTTTTTGGGCCGGTCCGGCACCAGCTCCAAAATCAGGCGATTGCCCTCGCGGTGCATGACGGCGTTGGTGCCTGGCAGCTCAAATTCTTTGGGGATACGCACCGCCTGGTTCGCGCCGTTTCTGAACAGTTTTACCGCCCTAGCCGGCTGTTCTGCGGCATAGCTAAGCCCTGATTCCGCTGCGAAATGCGTACTAGCTATCTTGTGGTTGGTTTGTGAAGTCGCCATGGAACACCTCCTTGCCTTGGAGATTGCACTTTAGCATAGGTCGTGGCATAGGTCATTTGGCAATTGCCACTTCCACCACCGGCTGACCCAGGCTGCGTAGCACGTCGCGCACCATCTGGGCGCGGTCACGGGCTTCGGGCAGGGTGCGCTCTATGCGCAGTTTCTCGTTGCCGGCCAGCTTGATATGCCGGTGCTTCTGGATCAGCTGGATGATCTTCATCGGGTCAATTGGGGGGTTCTTCTGGAACGTGATGGTGATCACGCCCGGCGCCGCGTCGACCTTGAGCACGCCATAGGGTTTGGCCAGCACCCGCAGCCGGTGCACGTCGATCAGTGTTTGCGCCTGCGCCGGGAGCTTGCCAAAGCGGTCGACAATTTCTTCGAGTAGGGTGTCGACTTGGTCCGCCGTCTTGGCAGTGGCCAATTTCTTGTAGAAGGAAAGGCGCAAGTGCACGTCACCACAGTAGTCGTTGGGCAACAGGGCCGGCGCGTGCAGGTTGATGTCGGTGGTGACATGCAACGGGCTGAGCAAATCGGGCTCGATACCCGCTTTGAGGCATCGCACTGCTTCTGACAGCATCTCGTTGTACAGTTGAAAGCCGACTTCGAGCATATTGCCGCTCTGGTTTTCGCCCAAGACCTCGCCGGCACCGCGAATTTCAAGGTCGTGCATGGCCAGGTAAAAGCCGCTGCCCAGCTCCTCCATTTGTTGAATCGCTTCCAACCGTTGGCTGGCCTGCTTGGTCAGCCCTTCGAGGTCGGGCACCATCAGGTAGGCATAAGCCTGGTGGTGGCTGCGGCCCACACGCCCGCGCAGTTGGTGCAACTGCGCCAGGCCAAATTTGTCGGCGCGGCTCATGACAATGGTATTGGCCGTAGGTACGTCAATACCGGTCTCGATGATGGTCGAGCACAGCAAGAGGTTGTAACGTTGGGCGATAAAGTCGCGCATCACAGCTTCGAGTTGGCGCTCTGGCATCTGGCCGTGGGCGACCGCAATGCGGGCTTCTGGCAGCAGCTCTTCGAGTTTGGCTCGGCGGTTTTCTATGGTCTCGACTTCGTTGTGCAAAAAGTAGACCTGACCGCCGCGCTTGAGTTCGCGCAGCACGGCCTCGCGAATCACGCCGTTGCCTTCGGTGCGCACAAAGGTCTTGATCGCCAGGCGGCGCTGCGGCGCAGTGGCAATCACACTGAGGTCGCGCAGGCCTTCGAGCGCCATGCCCAGCGTGCGTGGAATAGGGGTGGCAGTCAGGGTCAGCACGTCGACTTCGGCGCGCAGGGCTTTCATGGCTTCTTTGTGTCGCACGCCAAACCGGTGCTCTTCGTCAATGATGAGCAGTCCGAGGTTCTTGAAATGGGTGTCCTGGCTCAGCAGCTTGTGCGTGCCCACCACAATGTCTATGGTGCCGTCGGCCAGGCCTTTGAGCGCCGCCGTAATTTCCTTGCCTGAGCGAAAGCGGCTCATCTCGGCGACCTTGACTGGCCATTTGCCAAAGCGGTCTATCAGGGTCTGGTAATGCTGTTCGGCCAGCAAGGTGGTTGGTGCCAGAAATGCTACCTGCTTGCCGCCAGTAATCGCAATAAAGGCGGCGCGCAGCGCGACCTCGGTCTTGCCAAAGCCCACATCGCCACAGACCAGCCGGTCCATCGGCCGGGGGCTGACCATGTCCTGAATCACGCAATGGATGGCCGCGCGTTGGTCTGCGGTTTCCTCAAAGCCAAAATCATTGGCAAAGGTTTCGTAGTCAGCCGGCGAATAGCGAAATGCATGACCTTCGCGTGCTGCGCGTCGGGCGTAAATATTGAGCAGTTCCGCCGCCGAATCACGCACTTGCTCGGCTGCCTTGCGTTTGGCTTTTTCCCATTGGCCGCTGCCCAGCTTGTGCAGTGGTGCCTCGTCGGCGCTGACTCCGGTGTAGCGGCTAATGAGCTGAAGCTGGCTGACGGGTACGTACAGGGTGGCCTTGTCGGCGTACTCCAGATGTAAAAATTCTTGCAGCTCGGGCTCGCCACTGGCATCCTTGTTACCCAGGTCCAGGTTGACCAGACCCTGGTAACGTCCAATACCGTGGGCCGAGTGCACCACCGGGTCACCGATATTGAGCTCGCTCAGGTCCTTGATCAGCGCCTCAACATCGCTGACCTGCTCCTGTTTCTTGCGCCGCCGTGTGGTCGGGCCGGCGACAAATAGCTCGGTCTCGGTCACTAGGTCAATGCCGCGCGCCAGCCAACTAAAGCCACTGCCCAACGCCGCTGTGGCAATGCCAAATTTTTCGTCGCTAGCGCAGAACTCGGCCAGCGAATCAAAAGCGGGGGGATGGATGCCACTCGAGCGCAAAAAGTCGAGCAGACTTTCGCGCCGGCCGTCGCTCTCGGCTAGCACCAGAATGCGCTGCTGAGTGTTGCGGGCGTGTGTATTGAGGCGCGCCAGCGGGTCCTCGGTGCCGCGCTCGGCTGCCAGCCGGGGCAGGGTTTCTATGTCCACGTACTCGGTGGATGTTCCGCCGGTCGCTGTCCCAGCAAGAGGGACGCCCGACGGGTCGGCACCGGGCTCGGTACCACGCGCTGCTTTGAGGGCCAATTGCGCAAAGCCATTGGCTTTGGCAAAAAACTGCTCGGTGCTTAGAAACAACGAATCCGGCGGCAGGGCAGGGCGCTCGGGGTCGCCTTGCACCAAGCGGTAGCGGTCGCGGGTGTCGGTCCAGAAGCGCTGGAAGGCGCTATCCAAATCGCCATGCAGCACCACGGTGGCACCAGGGCCTACATAATCAAAGACGGTGGCGGTTTCGTCAAAAAACAGCGGTAGGTAATACTCGATGCCGGCGGTGGCCACGCCAGCGCCCATGTCTTTGTAGATGCGGCTTTTGGTCGGGTCGCCTTCGAGCAGCTCGCGCCAGCGGCTGCGAAATTTGGCCCGCGCGTCGTCGTCCATCGGAAACTCGCGCCCTGGCAGCAGGCGCACCTCGGGTACCGGATACAGACTGCGTTGGCTGTCCGGGTCAAAGGTGCGGATGCTGTCGATCTCATCGTCAAACAGGTCGACCCGGTACGGCACCGGGCTGCCCATGGGAAACAGGTCGATCAGCCCGCCACGGACCGCATATTCACCCGGACTCACCACCTGGCTCACATGGCTGTAGCCGGCCAGGGTTAGTTGCGCTTTGAGCCGGGCTTCGTCCAGCCGCTGCTTGACCTTGAAATGAAAGGTGTAGGCCGCCAGGAAACTTGGCGGTGCCAGGCGGTACAGGGCCGTGGTCGCGGGCACGATGATCACATCGGCCCCGGTTTCCTTGTCACGCTGCGAAATACGCCAGAGCGTGGCCAGACGCTCACTGATCAGGTCCTGGTGCGGAGAAAACGTGTCGTAGGGCAGGGTTTCCCAATCGGGAAACAGTGCGCAGCGCAGGCCAGGGGCAAAAAAGGCAATTTCTTCGAGTAGGCGCTGGGCATCGCTGGCATCGGCCGTGACCACTGTCGTGGGCTTGCCCTGGGACTTTTCGCGTTCGCCAAGCGCCGCTAGCAGCATGGCATCGGCAGAGCCGGTGGGTCGTGGCAGCGTAAAGCGCTTGCCTAAAGTGAGTTTGGGTAAATCCATGGAGCCTGTGATTTTAGGGCCCTAAAATCGTCGACTCCCATGCCACCCAACGCCTCTGCCATTTCCCCCAAACCGAGTCCGCGCATTTGGGCGCTGGTGCCTTGCGCCGGCACGGGCAGTCGCGCTGGCACCCAGATGCCCAAGCAATACCAGCAGGTCGCCGGCAACCCCATGGTGCGGCATACGCTAGCAGCGTTTGGCGCAGTACCACGTATTGCAGGAACGCTGGTGGTGGTGAGTGCCGGGGACCGGTTTTTTGACGCCTTGTCCCGTAATGATCAACCCAAAGATCAAAAACCGGCGGGTGTGATGGTATCGCCATGTGGCGGCCCAACCCGCGCCACCAGTGTGCTGAACGGCCTGCTGGCCTTGCAGCAGCAGGGGGCTCAGACGCAGGATTGGGTGCTGGTGCATGATGCAGCGCGCTGTCTGATTGCCCCTGTGCAGATCAATTCCCTCATCGATGCCTGCCTGGACGACCCGGTGGGCGGCCTGCTGGCATTGAAATTACCCGATACCTTGAAGCGCGAGTACCAGGGCCGCGTCGCCGAGACCATCGAGCGTGCAGACAAGTGGCTGGCCCAGACGCCGCAAATGTTTAGACTCGGCACGCTGGTGCAGGCGCTTCAGGCGGCCGGCGACCGCGTGACCGATGAGGCAAGCGCCATGGAGCTGCTGGGCTTGGCACCCCTGCTGGTCGAGGGCAGCGCGCAAAATTTCAAGGTTACCTACCCGCAAGACTTTGCGCTGGCAGAAGCGGTGCTGCACTCGCGTCGGGTCATCTAGAAAGCTCAACCCGAGAGCACAAAACCATGACAAATATCCCATTTCGCATCGGTGAGGGTTGGGACATCCATGCCCTGGTGGAGGGACGCAGGCTGATTTTGGGGGGTGTTGAGATTTCTTTCCACAAAGGCTTGCTGGGGCATTCTGATGCCGATGCCCTGCTGCACGCCATCACTGACGCACTCTTGGGTGCTGCGGGTCTTGGCGATATCGGAGCCCACTTCCCCGATACCGACCTGCAGTTCAAAGGGGCTGACTCCAGTGACTTGCTGGCGGAAGCGATGCGGCGCGTGCAAGCAGCGGGCTTCGCGCTGGGCAATGTGGACAGTACGATCATTGCGCAAGCCCCCAAGCTGGCACCGCATATTGCCGCCATGCGCCAACGCATTGCTGCGGTCCTGGCGGTCGACAGGGACCAAGTCAACGTGAAAGCCAAGACTGCTGAAAAAATGGGTCCCGTAGGCGAGGGCGCAGCCATCGAGGCGCGGGCGGTGGTGCTGTTATATCGCCATCACGTTGCTTCATAATTAGGGCTGGCCCAGATCAATCCACTCACCATGAGATACCCATGAAACGTCAAAATACGATAACTGTGCTTGCGGGCTTACTGGTTTCTCTTCCCTTGCTGACAGGCTGTTCGGTGGTGGCTGTGGCCGACGCAGCGGTCACAGTCGTGTCGACCGGGGTTAAAGCGGGTGCCAAAGTGGTAGGGGCTGCGGTCGATGCTGTGTTGCCAGATTCCGAAGACGAGAAAAAGTAGCACCTCGCTGATGCCCACCGAAGTGGTGGGGATCAAACCGGCGGCAAAAGCCCTGGCTTGACCGTTGGGGTGGTGGTTGGCGAAATTTTGCTGAGTTCTTGCGTTAGGTCAAAGCCTGTTGTCAGAGTTCTGAAAGGCGACATTGCGATCGCCTGGGAGCGTGTTTGTTTGCAGTAAGCTTTCACTGAGAAAGCCAAACCAAGACTAGGCACCAGAGGCATCTGATGCGCAGGAGACATTCATGCGGAGTACAAGCACGTCTGCAAAAGCACTGATTGGCAGCATACTGGCTGCAACCCATTTGCTGGGCCATGCGCAAAGGCCGCCCGACGCCGGGGCTATTCTGCAGGAAATCGAGCGCAATCGAAAACCCGCCCTGCCAGCCAAACCCAGCGACAGCAAGCCCGGCGAATCCCCGGTTTTGAGCGGTCTGCCCGGTGACCGTGTGACCGTGAATCGCTTCAACTTTGTGGGCAATACCTTGATTGGCAGCGAACAGCTTGCCTCGGTCGTTGCGCCATGGCTGGGCCGCGCTATCGGTTTTGCCGAGCTGCGTGAAGCCGCCGATGCCGTTGCACGGCACTACCGAGACGCCGGGTGGCTGGTGCGCGTCGTGTTACCCAGGCAGGACGTCACCGCGGGACAGGTGACATTGCAGGTGGTGGAAGCGGTCTTTGGCGGAGCTCTGCGTGAGGGCGACGGCCCGCTGCGCCTCAATATGAGCCTGGTGATGGCACATTTCGAGTCCCGGCTTGCCAAGGGCGAGGCCGTGCCGACCGAGGCGCTGGAGCGCGCCCTGCTGCTGGCGGACGACCTGCCGGGCGTCAAGGTGGCAGGCAGCCTGCGAGCTGCTGCGAAAGAAGGCGAAACCGAGCTGGTCTTGAAGCTCGACGATGAACCGCTGTGGGCGGGGGACGTATCTGGCAATAACTCCGGCGCCCGCTCTACTGGCAGCAACCAGCTCGCGGCCACTCTCAGCCTGGCCAGCCCTTTGGGACAGGGCGAGCTATTTAACGCCAGCGCCATGGCGGCGCAAGGGGTCAAGTACCTCAGGCTAGGTGGCTCTACCCCGCTGGGTGCCGATGGCTGGCGGGCGGGCGTCAGCGTCGGGGCAATGCGCTATTCGCTAGTGACGTCCGAGTTTGCCGGACAAGGGGGCAGCGGGTCTTCCGGCACCTACGGGCTGGAGGCAAGTTATCCCCTGGTCCGGTCGCGTGCGCGTAACCTTTCGCTGCAGCTCGCTCTGGACTACAAGCAGTTTGACAACCAATTGTTGGATAGGGTCCAGTCTGACTACAGCGTGCGCAGCTGGTCGGCGGGGCTCTCGGCGGATATGACCGACACATGGGGCGGTGGAGGCATGAATCGCGCCAGCGTGAGCCTGACCCAGGGTCAGGTCGACCTCGGCGCACTGCAGGCGGGTGAAAATCCCGATTCCAGCGGCGGCTTCAAGAAAGTCCGCTACAGCTTGTCAAGACAACAAAGATTGACGCAAGATATGGGCTTTCTGGTGCAACTCACGGGGCAGCACAGTGACGATCAGCTCGATTCATCGGAACGTTTTGGGCTTGGCGGCGCCAGCGGAGTGCGGGCCTACCCGAGCAGTGAAGGCAGCGGACCTTCCGGCCAGATGATCAAACTCGAGTTAAACCGCCAATTTCCGTTTGGCTTGGTGTTGACCGGTTTCTATGACTGGGGCCAAGTCAGAAACTGGGATTCGGCCATCAGCTACTCGCTCAAAGGCTATGGCCTGAGCCTCGACTGGCACGCACCGACCAAGCTGAGCGTCAAAGTCACCCTAGCGCGTCGTGTGGGGGACAACCCCAACCCCACGTCCACAGGCGCTGACCAGGACGGCACGCTGGACCTCAATCGGCTCTGGGTGACGGCTAGCCTGCCCTTCTGAACCGGAGCGTAACCATGAACAAAAGTTATAGACTGATCTGGAATGAGCTGGTCCAGGCCTGGGTCGTGGTGTCCGAGCTCACCAAGTCGCGCGGCAAACGCGCCTCTGCCCTTGCATTGGCCACAGCATCTTCAATCGTCCTGGCAGCACCGCCAAACCCGCCATCGGCCGGCCAGTTGCCGACAGGGGGGCAGGTTGTGGCGGGGCAAGCCAGCATTCTGCAGTCGGGCGCTGCAATGCAGATCCACCAGACCACGAACCGCGCCGCGATCGATTGGCAAACGTTCAACCTTGGGTCGCAGGCGCGGGTGCACTTTCAGCAGCCCTCGGCCAGCAGTGCCACCCTGAACCGGGTGCTTGACCCCAATCCGAGCCAATTGTTTGGCCGCCTCACCGCCAACGGCCAGGTATTTTTGAGCAACTCCAGCGGAATTTACTTCGGTCGCAGTGCCAGTGTCGATGTCGGCGGGCTGGTGGCCACGACCCACCGTATCGGCGTCGACGATTTCATGGCTGGGAGATCATTTTTTACGCGCGACGGCGCAGGCGGCAGCATCGTTAACGAAGGTGAATTGCAGGCGCAGTTGGGCGGCTACATTGCCCTGCTGGCACCCGAGGTCCGCAACCAAGGTGTCGTGATTGCACGCATGGGCGCGGTGGCCCTGGCCGCGGGCGAAAGCTTCGAGCTTGAATTTAACGATGCGACACATTTGGCCGGGGTTCGGGTGTCGCCAGGCCGCTTCAAGGCGCTGGTTGACAACGCCCATGCCATAGAAGCCCCCGACGGCCTGGTCATTCTGTCGGCCCGAGCGGTCGAAGAATTGCAGGGTGGCGTGGTGCGCCACAGCGGTTCGGTGGAGGCCAGCAGTCTGAGTGCCCGGGGCGGACGCATTGTGCTCGAATCGGACAGCGTCGAGCTAGGCAGCGGCAGCAGGCTGGCTGCGCGCGGTGCCACGGGTGGCGGCGAGGTCCTGGTTGGTGGTAACTGGCAAGGTCAGGGGAGTTTGCACCAGGCGACGCGCGTGCACATGGCACAGGGCGCTAGCATCGACACGTCGGCCACTCAGACAGGCGACGGGGGAACAGTGGTGCTGTGGTCAGATGTGAGCAAGGCGCAATCTAGTACAAGCATCCACGGCATAGTCATCGCCCAAGGCGGCGACGCAGATGGCAATGGCGGACGGGTCGAGACCTCGGGCGCGGTGCTCAGCGTGGGGGAGGGCACCCGAGTCGACACGCGGGCGCCGCGTGGCGCGCCGGGTCTGTGGCTGCTGGACCCGACTGATTTCAGCATCAGTGCCGGCGCTGCAGCGCAAACTACGAGTGGGATCGGTGCCAGCACCCTGTCAACCAACCTCAATAGTTCCAGTGTCACGATTCAGACCGACAGCGCTGGTGCTGGAACGGGCAATATCACGGTCGGGTCGGCGGTGACAAAAACTTCCGGCGCAGCCACCACGCTGACGCTGGCTGCCGACCGCAACATCCTGGTGAATGCCGACATTTCTGGCTCGGTTGGCAGTCCGCTTAACGTGGTGCTGGCGTCCCGGGCGCGTGGTGGTGCAGCCGGTACCGTGAATGTTGCCGCCTCGGTACGCAGTTTTGGTGGCAACATCACCATTGGCGGCGCAGACTCCCTGGCTTCAGGTTATGCCATTGCCGACGGCAGTGTGATTTCTGCCAACAGCGCCGGTGTCTATGTCGGCGTCACCCGAAGTGCGGTGGTCGATGCCACTGGCGACGGCAGTGGTGCGGCCAATGCCACCATGCCCACCGCAGCCACGGGCGGCAACATCGTCATCCGTGGCAGTGGCTCTGCGGGTGCGGCCCAGTCCAATATGGGCATTTACGTCAGCCAAGAGGGCACCGGTACCGGCAGCATCGTGACCGGAGGTAGCGGCAACATCGACCTCGACGGGATTGGCGGCAATGGCAACACGTTCTGGTCGATCGGCAGCGCCGGCATTCTGCTGGGGCTGGATGCCTATATCAAGGCCAACCAAGGCAACCTTACGCTCAAGGGGACTGCCGGCACGGGCTCTGACCGCTACGGCATCGCGGCGACTTCCAACAAGGTGATCGGCACCCAGGCTGGTTACGTCAACATCGAAGGCAGCAGCCTGCTGATCCGGGACGGCACCTTGACACTGAATGCCGGTGCGGACAGCGACATCAAGGCACCGATTGTGGGTTGTACCGGCGGTGCCGCACCGAGTGGCTGTGCTGCCTTCGGCCTGACCAAGACCGGCACCGGTATTCTGAATCTTGCGGGCAATGCCGAAGCCTGGAACGTGACTCCACCCACCGGTACCCGCAATACGCCCACCAACGGAACCTTCACGGATCTGTCGGTCAATGTCGTGAGCCCGGTGGTTGCTGACGGCGCACTGTACGCATTTGTGGTCCGCCCGGCCACCATCAATCTGGTCGGTGGATCCACCGCCACGCCTAGCCGAACGTCTTTGACTGTGAGCCTGCTCAATTCCAAAGACAAGCTCTATGGCAACGCCAATCCCACATTAGTCTCTGGCACGGACTATTCGGTGACGGGGTGCACTGGCTGCGTGAGCCTGGATTGGGGCAGTGCGCTGACCCTTGCCACTGCGGCAGGCAATTACAGCTACGGCAGTGGCGCGACCCTGGGCACTGCCAACCTGTTTAGCCTGGGCTACGTCACAGGCAGCGCCAGCGCCTACAACGTCACCTGGAACTATGGCAGCGGCCTGAGCCTGCGCGTCGATCCGCGATCGCTGGGTCTTACAGCCAGCAAAACCTACAATGGCAGCACCCGGTTTGACGGCGGATTTGTTCTTTCCGGAATTGTGAATGGTGACGCCACACCTGCGGTCAGCGGAACGGCCGATGTCGCAAGCGCCAATGCAGCAAGCTACACCAGTTTTGCCAGCAGTACCCTGGCGCTAAACAACGCAAATTACACGCTCAGTGGTGGCTCGGTCGCTGCCAGCATCAACAAGGCCGCACTGACGGTCACCGCCAGCAACGCCAGCAAAACCTACAACGGTCTGGGCTATAGCGGCGGCAACGGGGTGAGCTACAGCGGCTTTGTCAACAGTGAAACCAGCGCCGTGCTGGGCGGCACACTCAGCTATGGCGGTGCCAGCCAGGGCGCCAGAAACGTCGGCAGCTACGCCATCACCGCGGCCGGACTGACCAGCGGCAACTACAGCCTGAGCTTTACGGACGGCAGCCTGACGGTCAACCCTGCGGCTTTGACGATCACCGCCGCAAGCCACAGCAAGACCTACGACGGCACGCTGA
>JAIPCE010000045.1 GCA_021738345.1 Rhodoferax sp.
GCCATTGACCGAGCGGGCTCGCGCATCGGCACAAGTTTGCAGACCAGGGGCCAAAAGACCGGCATCCGTGCCGCCGCATTGGTCGAACACCACCTGGGCAAAAACGCCAGCATGGCCCGCACCTGGTCTACCCGGGGCATGGCCTTGTGGGTGCTGGTGCTGATGGTCGGGTACTTGTTGCTGTACTACCTGTAGCTGCAGCGGTTGGCTGATGGGTCCCCTGCGGACTTTACGGACCTGCCGAAAGGGTAGCGTCTCCTTTTCTGCCCAGTGCGGAGGACGGCCACATGAGTTATGCCCAGAACATCAGTGTGGCAGTTTCATCTACGACCAGCGGCCAACGCACGCGACCACGCAGAGATGAGCGACGCAAGCAGCGCGAGAACAAGCGCAGCCCGCACAGTCAGAAATATTGCTTTGCAAAGTTGGCGATTGCCAGCGCCAGGACTGCGCCAAGCATCCATTTCATGAGTGAAATATCTGCTCTCACGGGCGTAAGCTCAAGACCAAGGTCGGCTTTGGTCACTAGATTTGACTGCGCATCAGACAACACACGAACCACAGTTTCAGCCTGCTTTTCATCAAAGCCAGCGTCGCGCAACTTACGTGTCGCTTCGAGTGTGTCAAAAGTGATGGTACTCATGCCTGGAAGTTTACAGCCCGAACGGCAAAAACGCCAGCATGGCTCGCACCTGGTCCACCCGAGGCATGGCCTTGTGGGTGCTGATGCTGATGCTGGTGGGCTACATGTTGCGGTATTACCTGTAGCTGCAGCGATTGGCTGATGGATCCCCTGCGGACTTTACGGACCTGCCGAAAGGGTAGCGTCTCCTTTTCCGCTTTTGGTTTGCTGAGCCTGCATCTTCATGAAATGACTATTACGACAGTCATTTACACCGAAAACGGTTTGACCATATGCCACAATGACTGCCCTGGTAGTCATTTTATGAAACACATCATTCATTCTGCAGAAGACCTCGGGTTCGCGCTTCGGGCCGTGCGCAAGAGAGACAAGGTGCGCCTTGACGACCTGTCTCAGACTGCTCGTGTGAGCAAGCAGACCGCAGTAAATCTCGAAAAAGGAAAGCCTACCGTCCAATTTGGCAAGGTTCTTCAGCTTTTGAAGGAGGTGGGGCTCACTCTTAGCGTTGACTTGCCGGAATCGGCATTGCCTGACTTGCGTCGCGTTCAAAGGGAAGCGCTTGAGCGAAGCTCTGTGAGCTTGGCTGAAATTGTGAATACCAAGTCGGACCATGCGTAGCCTAAACGTTTTCGTTGACGACAGGCTTGTTGGCACCCTTAGCGAGGGCAACAACCTCTGGGTCTTTAATTACGACCCGGCGTGGGTCGCATGGGAGCGCAGCTTTGATTTGTCGCCAGCGCTTGCGCGCAGCACACGGCGTCACGAAGACGGTGGCACTATGCGTCCGGTGCAGTGGTATTTCGACAACCTGCTGCCCGAAGAGTTGCTTAGAAAATCCGTCGCCAAGGAAGCTGGCATCAAAGACCATGAAGACGCGTTCGCTTTGCTGACGTACTTAGGCGCAGAGTCCGCGGGGTCGCTGACACTGCTTCCACCGGGCGTTCCTCTGCCCGACGAGTTCACCTTGAGCGAGCTGACAAACGAATCGTTGAGTCAGCGAATCCGGGACCTTTCCAAGCAAACGCTTTCAAAGAGATCACCCAAGCGAATGTCCATGGCGGGCGCACAGCACAAGATGCTAGTGATCGTCAAAGGGGCAGCGCTTTACGAGCCTGTAGGCGCCACGCCCTCAACGTACGTTCTCAAACCCGACCATCCAGACACCTCCACATATCCAGCCTCGGTGTTCAACGAGTTTTTCACCATGCGACTCGCGAAAGCGGCTCGCTTGAACGTCCCGTTTGTTGCTATGCGGTATGTGCCTGAGCCGGTGTACCTCATCGAAAGGTTCGACAGGGTTGTCGATAAAAAATCGCTACGCACTACGGACCGCTTGACGGCCCCAAAGGCCAGTCGGCTGCACATCATTGATGCCTGCCAACTGCTCAATATTGACCGCACGTTCAAACACTCAGGCGCAACACTGGAGGCCCTCTCGCAAGTCATTGACCGGACAACCAACAAGCTGGCGACACGCAATGGGCTGTTCCGGTGGCTGGTTTTCAACATCCTGGTGGGAAACGACGACTGTCACCTAAAAAACCTCTCCTTTTATGTTCGTCCCGACGGCATTTGGTTGGCACCGCACTATGACCTACTGTGCACAAGTTGCTACCACACCAAAACATTCGCAGACGAGCGCGCCACCTGGAATCAAGTGCACATGACCTTCCCGCTACCCGGCGCACGGGCCTTTGGCGACGTGACCTTGGGTGCTGTATTGGCCGCCGCGCAGCAGCTCGGGATGCCAGAACCTGCCGCAAGACGTATCGTGCAAGAAGTGACTTCCCGAGTGGAAAAGGCTTTCGCAAGCATCGTTGCGGAACATGTTGCAGCTACGAAAAACACACCACCAGAACGTGCCGTTTACACGGCTGTTGAAGCCCGCCTTCTCCGAGTGGTTCAGCACATCACACTCAAGGACATGTTGCTGCGTTTGAAGGGCACTTCACGCTAGTGCGGCTGCGCAAAGCATTGATGCTGGTGCCACGGTCAACCCTGATTACTTCAAGGGATTAAAAACCTTTGCCGCACATTACCCTACGGTCATCGCGGGTGGCAGTGAGTTTTTTAGTGGCCGTTGCGGCCAATGAGAGTCAGCAAATGCATGGGTGTCATAGGCTGCTTGGGAAACAGCTCCCGGACTTTCATGAACAAGTCACCTTCCGGCAAATTCTGGTCCATGGGCGGGAACAGGTCGCCGTCCTGCCAGGTCAGCTTTTCCCGGGCGGGCATGAGCAGAGCCATGGACGCTTGCCCGGGATCGGGCGAGAGGTAGCGAAACTCGTAGGTAGAACCTTTCAGGAGCTGTCCTGCATGGTCCGAGTCCCCAATGGAGACCTGTAATGATCGGATTTTTTCAGGCAGCATCGTCATCTTCCTGGAAGCGGCGCGCTACCTCGGCAGCCGACGGAAGGCCCACCTTTTCCAGCCGGATGGCCAAGCCCAGCGCACCAAGCACTGACAGCAGTGACGACACCGTCGTATCCTGCCCAAGCTCCAGCCGCGCAACAACCTCGCGGACCTTTCCGGCCCGGATCGCGAGTGCTGACTTGCTCATTTTTTGAGCACGCCTGTGCTCCTTCAGTTGTTCACCGAGTTCATCTTGCAATCTAATAGTGCTAGTCATAGCTTGCAATTATCGCGGTAAATGCATATTTTGCAAGCTATAACTTGCAAAGTTTTGATACCATGGGGTCAATTGGCAGGGCAGTATCCGGTAGTATTTGGTGGCTCGCAAGGTCAAAGTCACAGCCAAGGGCCTGTGCATTCGTGTCGGTATCAATGGCCGCATTTCGTTCCGGCTTTTGCAGGTCGAACAGGTGTTCTTGAAAAACTGGGTTGTTTTAGTCAATGTAACTACTCAGGTCCAAGTGAAATTCAGTAATCCCGTTCGCACTGAGCTTGTCGAAGTGCTCGCTGCACGTTGGCAAGGCTTAGACTGTTCGACAAGCTCACAGCTCAGCCCGAACGGTGTGCAGACCTGAGTAGTTACAAGTCAATGCGAATAGAGGTGTCGTTGGAGCCCATCCGCTTCAATCGCTTTGGGTCGTAGTCGTCAGAAGGGCATCCGTCATTAGTACATTCAACCGTGCCAGTGCGTCAGCAAGGATGCGGCCCTGTGCCTCAATGTTGCCGATGATCTGTTGCGGTGTTCGGGTATCCAAATCCACCACGGCAGTCGGGTTGACAGCTTTCAGGTCAAACACGGCGGCATCCATGTCCGCAGCTTGCGTTTCCAGGTCCCGCGCGGCTTTTTCTTTTTCCAGAATCTGCGTGGTCAGTGCCATCAGCCCTGCGTCACTGGCCCTGTCCTTTTTCAGGCGCTTAAGCTTCTCTTTCAAGTCCACCACAGTGGCCTTAATGTGTGCGGCCGCATCAAGCAAGGGCTGCATTTCAGACCGCGCCTGGGCGCGGCGGGCGGCAAAATTGACCGTCCAGGAATAAGAACTTGCGCCTTCGGGCTTGCCGTGGTGTTGCAACATGCAGGCGTAGCTGGGAAACGGCTTTCCAGCGTTCGCCGCATCGGCCGTCCAATCGGCGGTGAGCATGGCGGGCAAGGCAGCGTCGTCCAGCACCGTGCCATCCGGCGCAAAACCGAAGTGTGCCAGCGAGAGTGGCGTCTTCTTGCCAACCTTCACATAGGACAAGTCGTAGTACCAAGTTTTCTCAGTCTTTTTTCCCTTGGTGAAAAACAGCAGATTGGTTTTTACGCCCGCACCGGCGGTGGAGAACACGCCACCGGGCAGGCTGACGATGGCCCACAGATTGCACTCATCTACCAGCTTGCGTTTGGTCTCAACAAAGGAACTCTCATTCGTGCGAAACAGCAAGCCCTCGTCCAGCACGATGGCGCAGGAACCCCTCGGAGCCAGCTCACCAAGGATGTCTTGCACAAACAGCACTTGCGTCGAGCTGGTTGGGTACGAAAAATTGTTTTGTGCAGACTTCCCTTCCTTGCCGCCAAACGGCGGGTTGGTGAGGATGACATCAAACTGTCTGGGTGCCTGTTCAAACAGCCCTGCGTAGGTCGCACGGCGCTCCAACGTGTTGCCGTGCCATAGATTGGGCTGGTCGATGCCGTGCAGAACCAGATTGGCCAAAGCAATCGGGAACACCAGATTTTCTTTTTCGCGTCCAAAGAAAGTGTCGTGCTTGAGCGTGTCGATATCGGTGCTGGTGGCACTTTGGCCCATTTGGCGGGCGATGTGCTCGTAGGCGATAGCCAGAAAACCGCCGGTACCGCAGCAGGGATCGTATACCGTCTGCCCAAGTTGCGGACGTACCGTGTGTACCATGGCGCGGATCACTTCGCGCGGCGTAAAGAACTGACCACCATCAGAGTTTTTTTCGCCCATCTTCAACAGCAGGTCTTCGTACACCTGCGACAGGGTGAAGAAATGCTGATCATCCACATGGTCGATGTTGATCTGGTGTACCTTGTCCAGAATGTCACGCAGATTGGCTTCAGAATCCACGCGCACTTTTTCCACCGCCGTCATGGTGCGGCCCATGATGCGCTGCTTGCGGCTGGCTGCCGGGTTGGGCAGGCCGGTGCGGGTGTCGATGTCCAGGCTGTGTAGGTGGGGCAACAGTTCCTTGTTGATGAATTCGAACAGCTTGCCATCGCCCGCTGCAAACAGCTCTTGTCGCTTCCAGCCAAAGGGCTTACCCTCGGCGGTTTTCTGGTGCCCTGGTTTGTCGGAATATGGCGCGGCCCAGTCTTGCCATCGGTAGGGGCTGTGAAGTGCTGGCGAGAAGCTGGAACCCAGAACTTCGGCCTCTTCCCGCGTCTTGGCCTCCTGTGCATCCAGAATGCGCAGGAAAAGAATCCAGGTCAGCTCCGGCACATACTGCAAGGCACTCGCGCAGTTGGAGCGGCGCATCACATCGCAGATACTCTTGACGAAGCTTGTGAGCGACTGCGTGGAGGCAATGGCCTTGGGTGTCTTGGTCTTGCTAGCGCCGTCTACGGTTTTCTTGGATCGGGCCATGCTTAGTCTTCCTCGAATGAGATGTTTGGAACATCGACCAGTTCGCCGTTAGATTCAGCCCGTTCGCCCTGAGCTTGTCGAAGGGCTGTATGACTTGTTGATGTATGTGCCAGCCGTGAAACTTCTGCCCAATCACCACGCATCATCGCTTCCTTCTTCTTTCTGCTCCATCCCTTAATCTGCTGCTCAGCCGACAAGGCTTCTTCGCGGGTAACGAAGGGCTGGCTGAAAACCAGATTGATGGGACGACGCTTGAACGTGTAGCAATTTGGGATATCACCATTCTCATGCTGAGCAATACGGTGATCGAGGTTGTCCGTGTGCCCCGTGTAATAGCTCTGATCGGCACAGCGGACTATGTAAACCCAGAATGGCTTCATGCCTGCCACCGCAACTGATCAACCGCTCTTCGCTGGTCAGCTGCCCAGCCCCGTTCGTGGTGCACTGGTTTGCCCCGTTCGAGGTGAGCTTGTCGAACCATAAATTGCCCTTCGACAAGCTCAGGGCGAACGGGTTGGAGCGGCGGCACAGCTTGCCCTCTGCCCCGTTCGTGGTGCACTGGTCTGCTCCGTTCGTGGTGCACTGGTCTGCTCCGTTCGTGGTGCACTGGTCTGCTCCGTTCGTGGTGAGCTTGTCTGCTCCGTTCGTGGTGAGCTTGTCTGCTCCGTTCGTGGTGAGCTTGTCTGCTCCGTTCGTGGTGAGCTTGTCTGCTCCGTTCGTGGTGAGCTTGTCGAACCACACATTGCCCTTCGACAAGCTCAAGGCGAACGGGTTGTAGCGGCGACACAGGTAGCCGCACGAAGTAGGTCTGGCCGTTGGCGATGACCAGCTTGCTGGGATCGCCGTTTTGCACTATCAGGTAGCAGGGGTCGCGGGACAGACGCACATCAGGCAATTCACGCTGTGTACCCGAGCCAATGTCGACCATTTCGAGGACATCCTCGTAATGGTCTGCAATGGCTTGACCGCTGTTGTGGCAAGCCTCGCGGGCGCGCTCGATCACCGGCAGGAAGTGGCGGTATTCGGAATAATCCAACACCTTGGCCAACTGTCGCGCCAGCCAGAACTCGTTGTCGTCCGCGTCAAGATGGCGAAGGCTCTCAAACGTGTCATGGTGCAATTTGGTAACGCGCTCACTGGTCATGGCTAGTTCCCTTGTAAATCGAAGGCTTGCGCGAGGATTTTGCTGGGAAGACGTTTGATGTCTTCCTGCGCTGCCTTGCTTGATTGTTCCATTGCGTCGATTTCGGTCATAGCAGCCTGTATGCGCGCAACCATGTGTTGTTGGTCGGTCTTGCTGGGGGCTGGCACATACAGCGCATTCAGCAGCGCACCGTTTAAGTTGGCCTGATTACCGCCCCTGTCTTCCGACAAATCGCGCAAATCCTGATACGACGATTTCAGCCAGAGATAGAGGAAGTCCGGCTCCCAAGTGTCATTGGGCAGGATGGCGAAACAGGCTTGGTTGGTGGTGGCAGGAATTTCCAGAATGGCCGATTGCCCGCGTGTTTTGCCTTGCCCATACATCGCAACAAGAATGGTTTTGGGTGGCAGCAATGACAACGAGCACTCTGCCAGTGCCAGTTTTGAAATGGCTTCTTCGGTGTCGGTGATCGGCTTAAAGGCGACCTCGCCAGTTTTCACCCAGGCGATTTCGGCAGGACTCCAATACCGCTTCTCCCCACGCGCAGGCGTTGAGCCGCTGGTGGTGTGGGCGAACTCTCCAAGTTTCTTCCTCGGCGTTGCATCCATTTCTGCAAAAAACGCCTTGAGCATGCTGGCGCGTAACAAGCGGGTATCGCTCAACTGCACCTGCGCCGCCTGCCGGGCGGTTTCCACTTCGGTCAATTGGGATCGCAGGCGGGCGGCAATTTGGCGTTGTGTTTCAGGTGTTGGAACAGGGATTTCGATTTTTGAAACATCACTGGCTCTGACTGAAGGTAGTGACTGAGTATTGGCAATCTTTGCCATATCAAATGAGCGCATGAAGTAAAAAAGATAGTCGCCATCGATTTGCGTCGGAATCAGCCCCATGACGTTGTTATCGAATGTCGCATCTACGGCGAGCCGTGCTCTCTTATTCGTTAATAGAGCACCACCAACTTTTGGGAAAACTATCGTACCGGCAGGATAGATTTTTGCCCGCAGAGCTGTAAGTATCTGCCCGTCTACAGAATTCGCTGCGGTTGAGAGCCATGAGTCTTTGCCTAAGGCAAAGTCACTTACTTTGATAAAGGGTGTTGGAAGATTCGTTCTCCCTTGGTGGGTTTCTGAAAATGCGAAACCAGCGACTACCGTTGCAACATCACTTAAGTGCCGAAGGTTACTCATACGCCAAACAACCTCGCCTTGGCCTCATGCATCACACGCACCGGCGCGCCCAAAACACGTAAGGCATTTAAGCCACCCGCCACCTTGATCTCCGGAACTTCCCACAGGTTCTGGCTTTCCAGTGCATCGGTGCCACCTTGGGCAAACTGGTTGCCCAGTCCCTTGAGCACGATGGCGGCCTTGTCGTCCATGCCGCTGAACCAGCTTTGGTTGTGTTCGATGAACAGCGCGCCACGCTCGGGGCGCTTGAGGGCTCGGGCGTGGTAGCCATGATGGCCAAAAAAGTCGTACAGATCAAAGTCATTCATCTGGTCAATTTCACGGATCACTTCCGGGCTGAAGTTGTCACCCAGCAGGTGGTCGATCAGTTGGCGGCGCTTCGGCGCCTCGATCCACAGCGTGCGGAAGTCGTCGAGGTTGTGCGCCTCATTCACCACGCGCTCAATCACCTCACGGCGGTATTCGTCCACCGGGATGGGCGTGTCGCGGCCATCGCGGCTGCACAAGATAAAACGGCCCAAGCGATTGACTATGACGAACTGCCCCTGCACCTCGGCAACACGCGGACCGTCATCCGTGTCACCGCCGCCGCTGCCACCACCACCGCCACCCTGTCCGCTGCCACCGACACGTAGCGGCTTGGTGATGAAGTCGGTGCCAAACAGCAGGGTTACGTCGGTGTAGTCATAGAGCCAGAACTTGTATTTCTGCGTTTCTTCATGGATGCGGGTGCCGCGTCCGACCATCTGGTAGAACTTGATGGGTGACTGCAGGTAGCGGAAGAACACCACGGCGTTCAGACGTTCAATGTCCACGCCGGCTTCCAGCAGGTCCACGGTGCAGGCGATGAAGGCCCGCTCGCCCGAGCCACGCAGGGGCTCAATCATGTCTGAGCCATTGTTGGCACCGCCCATGCATTTGAAGGCGTAGTGGTCCTTGGGTGTCTGCCCTTGCTCCTTGCACCACCGGATGTAGAGGTTGTTCATGCGCTGAGCCACCCTGTCGGCGTGGATTTCGCGGGTGCAGAAGATGATGACTTTCTGCTCCGGCCCGCCGTTGCCACACAACAGGCCAAAAAGGTCGTCGCACATCTTGGGCGTGCGCAGCTCGATGAACAACTCGTCATCGAAGTCCTTGCCGGTGTATTCGTTCTTGGTGAGGTCGTCCGCGGTCAGCGGCAGGCCGGTTTTGATGTCCTTGACACCGGCCTTGAGGATTTCGGCTTTGCTAAATACCCGGTTGTCAATGCTCGCCTTGCGTCTGACGATTTCGCAGGCGGCGAGGTAGCCGTCTTCCTGCGCCTGAATCAGGGTGTATTCATAGACCGGTTCGCCAAAATACTGGCGGTTATTGGCGGTGATGTCTTGGTCTTGCTTGGCTTCGGAGCAGGATGGTTTAGCTTCTTCCAGCTTGCGCGGCGTGGCGGTCAAACCGATATGAATGGCATTGGGGTTGCGCCGCAGTACTTCCGACCAGCGACCCCAAGCTGAGCGGTGGCACTCGTCGATGACGATGACACTGAAGGCGTTCGCGGGGTAGTGTTCTGTCAGGAAGCTGGCAAAACTTGCATCTTCCGCTCGGGCCGAGCTTGGCCTGTCCTGAGCTTGTGAAAGGGTCGAAGACTGCCCTTCGACAGGCTCAGGGCGAACGGGTTGGAGCGGCGACGCAGGTTGCCCTTTGCCCCGTTCGTGGTGAGCTTGGTCTGTCCTGAGCTTGTCCACTGGTTTACCCCGTTCGTGGTGAGCTTGTCGAACCGCACATTGCCCTTCGACAGGCTCAGGACGAACGGGCGCAGGATCGTCCAAGCCGAGCGTCTGGTAGGTGGCGATGTGGATACGGGCATTGGCCGCCGCGTTGCCGCCTTTTTCTGTTCGTACGATGCGGGCGTTGTCGCCAAAGGCGGCCTTCAGCTTGATGTATGCCTGCTCGCGCAGTTCGTCGCGGTCACACAGGAACAGCGCGGGCTTGGGTAGTTGCCCGGCCTGGCTCATGCGCCAAAGCAAGTTTGTAGCAACGATCGTCTTACCAGCACCGGTGGCCAGAGCCAACAAAACGCGGGGCGACCTGCCTGCCTGCTGGTCGACAAGGATTTTCTCAAATGCGGCGCGGATTGCCGCATCCTGGTAATAGCGGGAGAGTGACCACGCCGGGCTATCGGCCTGAAACAGCATCGCGGCCTCGGGCCGGGCCATATCGATACCCGTATCCTTCGCATAGCGGGCGGTCAGGTCCGGGTGTGGTGGGAAGTCAGCAAACGGAAACGGGCCACCTTGCAGGCTGGTGATGCAATCGAACTCACCATAAAGATGACCATTGGTGGCGAAGACGTATTTCACATCGAAGCGCTCACAGTCGGCATAGCCCTTGGCCTGCTGCATGCCCTTGAGCGGGTCTTCGCTTTCCTTTTTGGCTTCGAGCACTGCAACCGGCAGCGCTTTGGGCATCTCGCCCACCTGCACGCAAATTAGATAGTCCGTGCGGCCGGGACCCTTGCGGCGGCGGCCTTTGGCACCGCTGGGTTCGACCGGAGCTGGGGTCAGGATGGTTTCGAGCGTGATGTGTTCACGGCTGACATAGCCTTTGTCGCGCAGGACAGGGTCAATCAGATGGTAGCGGGTGTCCGCTTCGTTCATGCTCATGGGTTCCCTTGAATTCGGCATCGACCTTGGATTTGAAGTCAGACTCGATCTGAAAGACTTCGGTGAACTCGGCAAAAGCCCAGTGGTCATAATAGCCCAGATGGTTTACGCCGGGCATCCATTGGGTGTCTAGGTGGATTTCTTGTCTACCGCGTCCTCGCTCCGGTAGCCCTTGATTTCGACCACCCGGTGTAGCACAACGTGGTCAGCTACGAGGGCAAAAAGCACCACGTGGTGGTGGTGCCCGACGAGGACGCCACCGTGGTCAACATGGGCGGCAACCATTCGATTCGCGGTGGGACGCTGGCCGAGAAGTGTTTCAATCCGGAGAATCGCACGCGTGAACGCCTGCAAACGCCAATGATCCGGGTTGCGGGGTCCATGGTGCCATGGTCGTATCACATGGATGACCCACCATGACCAAAACCTCTCAGTCCACCTTGTGTTCTCGGTTTGTGCTGGCAAGTTGCTAGAAACCTGCAATTTGAATATCATTTCTTCAGATTGCAGGTTTTTGCCTTATCATTGCGCCATGATTGAACGTAACATGTCACCCTTGCTGCAGCGACTGGCGGGGCAGTACCCAGTAATCACTTTGACGGGTCCAAGGCAAAGCGGCAAGACCACGATGGCAAAAAGCCTGTTTCCTGACAAAGCCTACGTCACGCTTGAGGACCCGGACATTCGTCGCTTTGCGGCAGACGACCCGCGTGGTTTTTTAGCGAACTATCCGCAAGGTGCCATCTTTGACGAAATCCAGCGCGCGCCAGAACTAAGCTCCTATCTGCAGGGGATGGTGGATGCCAACCCGCAGCCCGGGCGATTCATCCTTACAGGCAGTCACCAGTTCGAGCTGATGACCCAGGTATCCCAATCGCTGGCTGGTCGCACAGCGGTTTTGCGGTTACTGCCGTTTACGCTGGCAGAGGTGCACACCCTGCACGGTGCAACGGCATCACCAGATCTGGGTCAAACCCTGCTGAACGGCTTTTACCCACGCATTCACGACAAAGGCCTAAACCCATCACAGGCCCTGGCAGACTACTTTGCCACCTATGTGGAGCGCGATTTGCGGCAACTGGCCGCCGTGCAGGACTTGCAGCGATTCGAGCGATTTGTTCGCCTGTGTGCAGGACGAACCGGGCAGTTGCTTAACCTCAACAGCCTGGGCAACGACGCGGGCGTGTCGCACGTGACCGCCCGGGCCTGGATTGACTTGCTGCAAACCAGCTACATCTTGCACTTGCTCCCGCCCTGGTTTACAAATACCAGCAAGCGACTGGTGAAGGCTCCCAAACTGTATTTTTATGACGTGGGTCTGGCCTGCTGGTTGTTGGGGCTGCGTAGCGCAGAACAGGTGTCGCGCGACCCGCTCTGGGGTAGCTTGTTTGAGAACTTTGTCATCATGGAAGCCATCAAAGACCGGCTCAACGCAGGTGAAAGTTCCGAGATGTATTTTTACCGAGACTCTGAGGGCAATGAGGTCGATTTGCTGCTCCCCACGGGTGGAAAGATGCATGCCATAGAGATCAAGGCGGGTGCCACGGTAAACCCTGATTACTTCAAGGGATTAAAAACCTTTGCCGCACATCACCCCAACGCCGTCGAGGGTGGCAGCGTGATTTTTGGCGGCTTACAAGGTCAAAGTCGCAGTCAATGGCCTGTTCACTCCTGGCTGCAATTGCAAAATAAGCCCCCCTCCATGTCTAATCCTTGATGCCTCATGCGGCAAGTTCAATGACTTCCATGTCACTGAAATGCCAGTCGGTTGGCGACACTTTCGGGTCAGCCCATGTCACCCTGCGCAAAGTCGCAGGGTTCAAGACGTACCGCCATTGATTCCGCTACTGTGCGCGGAAAGACAAGGGTAGGGTGATTTCATGCTGCGAGGTGGTCGTCGTCATGGGCAATACGCCAATCCAGGCTCCCAGGCCGTCTCCATCTTCGCCAGTAACCTTGCTGGCACCCGATCGTCGTGCCTAGTTTGGATGAGGGTTTCGCGCATGCCCTGCGCAATCTTTGCGACAAGCTGCTCGGGCTGGGGGACGCCACAGATTCGCCGCCCGAAATCAAACAACTCGGCCGGTGTCGGGTACGCCTTGGTATGGTGCTTGCCGGCATGGAGCTTCAGCGCAAGTGTATGGTCTTCCAACTCTGGACCACCTGGATATTTTGAGTATTTGTAGATGGAAGTGGTGACGACGTCGAACATTGGCGCTAACCAGACTTCGCTGGAACTGCGATAGAGCACACCAAAGTTCTTCAAATGGGCATCACCGTTGCGGACCATGACCGAAAAAGCCACTTGTTCAAAGAACCTGTGCAGGTCGTCGCTGTGCAATTGCATTTGTCGCAGCAATTCGGCAATGCGCTGGTAGCTGCCCTGGTACTTTCTGTCTGACAGGACATCGCGCACGCGCAGGCCCGCCAGCGCCGCAATATCTTCGAACCCCAGTCGCTCGACGCTGCCATCTGCCTGAAACGCCATGTCGAAGCGATCCAGGATCAGCATCTGACCGTCGTCAGAAAGGGCGAATTCAGGAACGCTGATTTGGGCACGGCGCGCGGCACTGAGGCACAGAAACTCGTTGGCGGCTAAATCCGGATACGAGGCGCTTGCCGCTTTCACGATCAATGACGGAATGGGTACCGTGGGACGGTCAGGCACCATGATCTTGGGTTGCATGCCGGCAATTCCCGCTCCCGTGCTCAGATAGGCGGCGACTAAGGCATTGAAAACTTCCGGCGTGTACCGGGTCTTTAGCAGTTCAGCTTTGCTGATGGTGGTCGGTGCCGAGGCACAGGCTTGGTCAGCAAGACGGTAGCCCAAGCGGCCGATTCCATTGCGTCCAATGAGAGCCAGCAAATGCATGGGTGTCATAGGCTGCTTGGGAAACAGTTCCCGGACTTTCATGAACAAGTCGCCTTCCGGCAAATTCTGGTCCATGGGCGGGAAGAGGTCGCCGTCCTGCCAGGTCAGCTTTTCCCGGGCGGGCATGAGCAGGGCCATGGACGCTTGCCCTGGTTCGGGCGAGACGTAGCGAAACTCGTAGGTAGAGCCTTTCAGGAGCTGTCCCGCAGGGTCCGAGTCCCCAATGGAGACCAGCAAGGAGCGGATTTTTTCAGGCAGCATCGTCATCTTCCTGGAAGCGGCGCGCCACCTCGGCAGCCGATGGAAGTCCCACCTTTTCCAGCCGAATGGCCAAGCCCAGAGCACCAAGCACTGACAGCAGTGACGACACCGTCGTATCCTGCCCAAGCTCCAGCCGCGCAACCACCTCGCGGACCTTTCCGGCGCGGCTTGCGAGTGCTGACTTGCTCATTTTTTGAGCACGCCTGTGCTCTTTTAGTTGCTCGCCGAGTTCATCTTGCAATCTAATTGTGCTAGTCATAGCTGGCAATTGTTGCAGTAAACGCATATTTTGCAAGCTATAACTTGCAATATGTTGTATATGGGTCATGTCTTTTTCCTGAAATTCCTGGTCGACCAGTTCCGCCATGGGCAGAAATTCGCATTCCAGATACTCGGGTAGCGGCAGGACATACAGAAAGTGAATGTTTGCGCGAATCTCCTGCGCTTTTGCACTCGCTTGTCGGTTGGCGGATTGGGTGACCACACGGTCATCGACGACCACAAAAAACCTGCAATCTGAAGATAATTTCTTCAAATTGCAGGCTTTTTACTGTGACTCCGAGGGCAGTGAGGTCCGAAATGCCAGTCGGCTATTCGCCGTACAGGAACAAAATATGGGTGTTAAGCAGGTACATGGCGATAAGGCCCAGACTGACCCAGCCAACAAACTGCAGAACCCGAGACTTGGGCTTGAAGAACAATCCCACCATGGCAAGCCCAGTCATGGTGATCGCCGACCCTGCGGTGACGGCGTGCACATGGGACACCTCAGCCAGCAGCGCCCCGGGGCGATAAAACAGGTCGTCCACGGCGATGATTGCCACATTGAACAGGTTACTGCCCAGCAGGTTACCGATGGCCATGTCCACTACGCCCATGCGCAGCGCCGACAGCGTAACGGCCAATTCCGGCAAGGAGGTGGCCAGGGCCACAAACAGGCTGCCCACAAACGACTTGTTCCAGCCCATGGCCTGCGCGAGATCGGTGGCGACAAAAGGCAATGACACACCGGCAGCAGCGACCACACACGCAGCCAGCGAAAAACGGATGACGGCCTGGCGCAACGGCGCAACGCTACTGTCAAATTCCGGTGCGGTCTCTGGCGCGTGCTCACGTTCATAGGCAAAAACGGTGCGCATCGCGACAAAATACAGACCGAGCAGCACGGGGGTAATCCAGCCAAATCCCAGCATTGGGCCGACGGCCCCATTTTGGCTACCAGGCACCTTGCTTATGAGCAGGCTGACCATCACAAAGCCCAGCATCACCACCCCAAACGCCGCCGCCAGCACATGGCCTTGACTGGCCCGGTCCCATACCGTTTCCTTGCGAAACACCAGGTCGATGATGACCAGAAAAACCAGGTTTACCACGCAACTTCCCAAGGCATCTCCAACCGCAAGATTGGGGGCCTGGGCCACCGTGACGCTCGATATGCCCGTGGCCAACTCAGGTAGTGAGGTAACCGTAGCCAGCAGGGCGAGCCCAATCCAGCTGCCAGATAAGCCAGTGCGCTGCGCAATCGCATCACCATAGCGCGAAAGTTGAAACCCTGCTGCACCAATCAGTGCGGTACACACGATGAATTGACACCAGATCAACGTGTTAGCGCTCATATCAACCCAGTTTGATCACCTGAGCGCAAGCTTTGATAGGAAACTGTCGATGAACCTGCACGATTCCTGTGTTGGCGGCGCAGTCTTTGGGCATTTCAGCACCTGACCTAAACCGGGTGACTGCGCGCCTTGCCCCGCATTGACCGTGGCGGTGACGCTAGGCCATGCACCTCAATCATTGCTTTCCTTGCGCCGCCGCTCCAGCAGCTCCTGGCGTCGGTGTCTGGCGCGTATTGAAACACTGGTACGGCGCCCATAGCCGCGACTCGAGCCGGTGTCGCGGCAGACCAAAATCGGGACAGAGGCAATGGAAATCAGTCGGGGGACGATGCTACCGCTGAGAATGCGAAGCACGGCGTTTTTGCCGTCGGTGCCCACCACAATCACATCACAGTGCATCTTCTCGGCGGCATCGGAGACGCATTGGGCGTCGTTATAGCCACAGCCGGTCGACTGAAAACTCAGCACACCCGCACGCTCGGCTTGTTCACTGGCGGCGGCAAGCATTTTTTGTGCGTGCGCCATGGCTTTGTCCTGAAACTCCTGGTCGGCCAGCTCGGCCATGGGCAAAAATTCGAATCCAAGAGTTTCTGGCGGTGGCAGTACGTACAGGAAGTGAATGTCTGCGCGCAGCCTCTGTGCCATTTCAATAGCTTGTCGAATAGCGGATTGTGTGACTACGCGGTCATCTACGACTACCAGGATTTTTTTGTACATTTCAGTTGCTCCTGAACATAAGGACGTTGAAGTTGTAGGGGAGGTCCACATCGGTCACCCCTCTTTTTTGACCGGCTCTGCCACGGGCTTGATTCGCAATAATTGCAGTGCCGCAAGTGACGGGTACAAGGGCGCACTGATGAGCCGTGAGATGCCACTGGCCAGCATGGCACTGGCCATCAGGCTCAAAACCAGCGCGTGGCCGTCGACCATCTCCATCACAATAATGAAGGCCGTGAGCGGTGCCTGGGTCACAGCCGCCAGAAAGCCCGCCATGCCCAAGGCAATCAATGTCGGTCCATTGAGGTACGCGGTGAACTGGGCAATGTCGTTGCCCAAGGCTCCGCCAATGGCGAGTGAGGGAGCAAAGACCCCTGCGGGCACACCAGCCCAGGTGGAGAGCCAGGTGGCCACAAATTTCAGTAGCACATACAGCGACGAAGTGTCATTGGTGCTCTCCAGCATGGCACGGTTGTGGGCATAACCGCTGCCAAAGGTTTCCCCGCCGCTGACGACACCGACCAGGGCGACGGCCATGCCGCAGCCTGCCGCAAAAATGATCGGAGCGCGCCGTCGCAAGCTGCTGAACCAGTCGGTCGAGCTACCAGACAGCGAGACGATCAACAAGCGAGAAAAGAGCCCGCCTGCGACACCGCAGCACACCGCTAGCAAGATGGCCGGAAAGAGCAGGGCAGTGCTCAAGCCGTCGACCCGAATGATGCCAAAGTAACTGGTGTTGCCGTAGGCGGATACGCCCATCAAACCCGCGACCACGATGGCGACCAGGACCAGGCTGTTGCTGCGTTGCTCTGACCGCTTGGAGAGTTCTTCAATCGCGAACATCACGCCGCCCAGCGGCGTGTTGAATGCGGCGGCAATGCCTGCTGCGCCCCCGGCGATGAGCAGGCTGTGCTCTGAAATGTGCGCACGTTTGGGCATCCAGCGTCTGGCATGGTGCATTACGCCCGCAGCAATCTGGACCGAAGGGCCTCCCCTGCCAATGGACAGCCCGGCCATCAAACCCCAGGTCGTCAGCAGGATTTTGGCGACTGTCAACCTCAGTGACACGTACAGGCGACGTGACCGGCCATTGCACTGCGGCTCCAAAGCCGCCATCACCTGGGGAATGCCAGACCCCGCAGCCCCAGGCGCAAAGCGCATGGTGACCCAGACTATTGCGGCAGTCGATAGTGGCAACCAGACCAGTGGCCCCCACCAATAGGCTTGCTGAAACACAAAGAACCGGGCCAGCGCGTGCTCTGCAAGCCAAGTAAATGCCACCACGGTGCCGCCCGCCAAGGCCGCAAAGGCAATCACCACGCTGCGTCCGGTCCACAGGTGCCAGTCAGAAAGCTCCTTCTTCAACTCCGTTGGAACATGGGGATGAGGGTGCATAGGGTTGAGGAGATGCGGCCGGGCCTGGGTTGAATCGGGTAGTCAGAATATTACATTGGTTGCAATGTATATGATACATTGCCTGCAATGTAATTGACAATTCGTCCGCAAGCAAGAGGAGACAGGCATTGATCACGATTGGTTTGATTGGGTACGGAAAGGCCGGCAGCGCAGTGGCCGAGGTGTTGCGCGCAGATTCCCGCTTTGACTTGCGTTGGGTGGCGCGGCGCAGCCACTGCGAAAGCGGGCAGCGGCTGCCGGGCAGCGATATTGCGCTGGTCGGGTTAGACGGTATTGACTTCGCTGACTGGCTAGATGCGCACCCCGTTGACGCACTGGTTGACTTCTCGGTGCCCGAGTCCTTGCTGGCGTACGGCGCTGAGATAAAGCGTCGCAACATCATGCTGGTGAGTGCCATCTCAGCCTACACCGATGCCCAATTGGACTACGCGCGCAGTCTGGGCCAGCACACCCGCATTTTGTGTTCGCCCAATATCACCCTGGGCATCAACTTTCTGATCATGGCTGCCAAATTGCTGCGCAGCATTGCACCATTTGCAGATGTTGAAATACTTGAACAGCACTTCAAGGAGAAGCCGGAAGTCTCTGGCACCGCGAAGAAAATCGCGGAAAGCTTGGAATTGGGCTCAGAAAAAATCACCTCCCTGCGACTGGGCGGGATTGTGGGTCACCACGAAGTCATTTTCGGCTTCCCTTATCAGACCGTTCGCTTGACCCATGACTCGATCAAACGCGAGGCATTTGGCACCGGGGCAGCGTTTGCGCTCGGGGAGTTGGCGCAGTGCGATACCGGTTTCTACACGTTTGAGGACCTGTTGATGAAGAAGTTGCGCACGCAACTCGCTGAACATTGATGTGGGTTAGGGCGGCAGGGCATCAATCGAGCCCTATCATCAGGGGATGAACCCCCCCGATCACATTGCTCCCCAGCCCGCCGCGCCAGCGCCCGCTGAGCCGGTTACACCGGCCAAGGTTTTGCGCCGTTTTCGCGTGGTTTTCAATGCGGTGCGCTCACATTTTCGCCAGATGGAAAAGCAAGTGGGCTTGGGCGGTGCGCAAGTGTGGGCGCTGAGCATTATCAAGGCCAATCCTGGCATCGGCATGGGTGAGGTCGCGGCGCGCATGGATATTCACCAGTCGACCGCGAGCAATTTGGTCAAGGCCTTGCTCCGCAAGGAGCTCATCAGCATGGACAAGGCACCCACCGACCGCCGCAATGTGCGGCTCAAGATATTGCCAGCGGGCTCGCGCCTGCTAAAAAAGGTGTCCGGGCCATTTGAAGGTGTTCTGCCCGAGGCTCTGAGCAGCCTGACCGGGGACACGCTGCAGCGACTAGATGAAGATCTGGGGCAACTGATAGGCTTGTTAAGCGCAGACGAATCCGCTGAATCCACGCCCCTCGCCCATCTTTGACGTGTTGCAAATAGGTGTCTGAAATGAATCTGACTGTCTTGCAGCGGCGATTTCATTCGCGCTTTGATCTACAGCCTGACCAGGCCGATGCGGCAGAAATTGACCAGACATTTAGGTCGGGCGTCGAGTTTCGAGGCACCAACCTGTGGGTGCTTATTTTTGCGATCTTCATTGCTTCGATCGGCCTCAACGTCAACTCTACGGCCGTGATCATCGGTGCGATGTTGATCTCGCCCTTGATGGGGCCGATCATGGCCTTGGGCTATGGCGCGGGCATCAATGATTCAGCCCTGATGCGATCTTCCCTGTTCAACCTGGGCTTGGCGGCCTTGTTGAGTTTGCTTGCGTCAACCGCCTATTTTTTGATCACCCCCTTGTCGCAAGCTCACTCGGAGCTGCTGGCCCGCACCACGCCGGCGATATGGGACGTGCTGATCGCCTTTTTTGGTGGCTTGGCGGGTGTCATTGGGGCGACGCGACGTGTCAAGTCGAACCTGATCCCAGGTGTTGCCATCGCCACAGCGCTGATGCCGCCACTTTGCACGGCCGGCTACGGTCTGGCGGTCGGCAACTTTCAGTACTTTTTTGGCGCGTTCTATCTTTTTGCCATCAATTGCGTGTTTATCGCCATTGCCACCCTGACCATGGTTCGGATGATGCACCTGCCAAGCGTCAAGCTGCTGGACGAAGGTTCGCTGGTGAAGCGCCGTACGGTGATCGGTCTGGTGGTGCTGATGACCTTGGTACCCAGTGTGTACCTGGCGGTGAAACTGGTGCAAAAGGAGTGGTTTGACGTCAACAGCGCCCGGTACATTCAAGAAGTGATTCAGGCAAATCCCCGGGTGTTGGTGCTGTCGCAAGGCCCGGACTACGAATCCAGGCAGATTCGGGTCACGCTGGCGGGAGATCGCCTGTCGGACACCGAGATCCAGGCTTTGGAGAGACGCTTGCCTGACTATGGCGTGGGTGATGTGGCGCTGGTGCTGGTGCAATCGGGCCAGGTGATGCCCGACATCAATGCCGTCAAAAAGGACATCCTGCAAGACTTTCTTAAATCCAATCGGACCGAAATCACGGACCGGGATGCGCGGATTGCGGCACTTCAGAAAGAGTTGGCGGAGGCGCAAAAGTTGGCAGCTTCGCAATTGCCCTTGCACGCCATCTACCGCGAAATCGTGGCCCAGTTTCCGCAAGCCGCACAGGTGAGTGTGAGCACCGGCTATCGCACCGCGGAAATCCGTGCGGACAGACCAAGTGAGTCAGCCGCAGGCCAGCCGCTATTGCTGGTGCAACTGACGCTGCCAAGCCCATTGAGTGTGGCCGAGACGCAGCGCCTGCGTCAGGGCCTTCGCGTGCGGGCAGGTCTGCAAAATACTGACGACGTGCAGTTGCTGGTGAGCTCCGCAGTTGCGAAAAAAGGCAAGGCAAGAGCGGCCAAGCAATGAGTTGACAAGTCGTCTTCCGGCAAATGCTGATCCATGGGCGGGAAGATGTCGCCGTCCTGCCACATCAGCTTTTCCCGGGCCGGCATGGGCCGAGCCATGGACGCTTGCCCGCCATTGCGCGTTTTCAATCTGAACTCGCCATCTGCCACACCGCTTCTGCCAACGTTCCCAAAGCGCGCTTGGGACGATACAGCCGTGTTTCAAATGAGACTTCCAAGCGTGGGTCGCCGACGGTAGCCAATTGCCCCGCGTTGCACGCCACAGCAATCAGCGACCAGTGTGCGTGCAAGGGTGCGACCGGTGGCGAGTGTGACGGGTTGTCTGCTGCGGTCATCGAGGCCGCGCAAGGCATCCCGTGCCTGCGCCACCCCATGCAACAGGTCACTGGCGTCAGCAACAAAGCGTTCGCCAGCGGTGGTAAGTTTCACCGGGCTGCTGCCCCGCGTTACCAGAGCCGTACCGGCCCAGTCTTCGAGCGCCTTGATCCGGCGCCCAAATGCGGGATGGGTGACTTGTCGCAGCTCGGCGGCGCGACTGAAGCTGCGCGTCTGCGCAAGCGCCAGCAGGTCTTCAAGCCATTTGAGTTGCATCGTGGGGTGAGGTCGGGACGCTTGGAGGGTTCATCCTATTTGATGAGCATATTGAGGTCAATGGCCAAGCCCATGGCCAGATAGCCCAGACGATTGGGGTGCAATTTGTCGCCAGGCCCCCCCACCGTATTGTCTGGCACGAACTCGGCACGCATGCCACCGGTTTGCGGGTCAAGAATCGCCTTGTCGAAGTCAATCACGGCGTCAAATAGCCCCGAATTTCGGATGAAGTCGTTCAGCGCCTGGCGCTTGGCATCTTGTTCCGCAAAGCCATGGGCTGCGCTGGTAGAACCGAGCGCCGACGTGACTGTGGCACCAATGATCTTCAAATTTGGCCTTTTGCTGCGGATACGTTCGATGATGGATTTCATTTCAGCCTTGACCACCTCTGCATCACGGTTGCCATTCTTGCTGAAGTCATTGATGCCTTCCATCCAGATCATGCTCTTGACGCCCGAGAGCGACAACACATCGCGCTCGAGCCGCTGCCCGGCTGAAGGTCCACCGGGGAATGGTTTATCTGCCGCATATTCGGCTGGACCAGCGACCTGATTGCCACCAATGCCCGCGTTCACAACAATCAGCTTGTTGCCAAAGGCTGTGCGCAGGCGACGCGACAGCACGTCGGTCCAGCGGTCATCGCCATTGATGGTCGATGCCGTGCCGTCGGTAATCGAGTCACCAAAAGCCACGATGGCACGGGTGTCAGCCGGGGCCAACATGTCCACTGCATCCAGAAAATACCAGGAAGCTGTAGCAAACGGAAACGCAGCTTCGCCTTCGTCATGTCCCTTGGCACCGGCGTTTGGTGCCGTGATGTATGAGCTGGTCAGTGCCTTGGCATGCCAGGTCATGGGGCCACTTGCGCCAACCACATGAAAGCTTACGGCCAGTTTGCGCCCCGCCAATGTTGCGATAGAACCCGGATTCACAAAGCGCAGGGGAACCGCATCGCTCCAGGCGGAGGCACCGGGTGCAATCGTGATGCTGCTCTTGCCACCGAACGAGACGGCCTGGTTGGTACCGGCGACCAGTGCCGAACTTGATTGTTGCAAGCCGACAAAAACACCGTCAAATGTGACCGGCTGCGTGCCCAGGGCGTTGGACAGGCGGATGCGCGTCTCGCTCCCCCAGAGATCGGGTCTGACGATCATGCGAAAACTTTGATCGTTCGCACCGGCTTGAGCTGATGGAAACGCCCGGCTCAAATTGGGTTGTGCCGAAGGGTTGCCAACCGGATAGGGCCCTTGCACTGAACCGGTCCAACTGGTGACCCAGCTTTCATTGCCAGCAGCCCAAAGTGGCGCGCACAGGCCGGCAAAAAGGACAAATAGCAAGGATGCGAATGCGTATAAGGGCCGCGAAAATTTCTGTCTCATGGTGGGGGGAACTCCTCTTTGTGGAACTTGCGGTACAGCGTTTAACCGCGTTGATGGGACACTGTGAAGTTCATCTTAGCCAGGCACTTATCTCGAGATGGCAATAACTTGTGCCAAGAGGGCACAAGTTATTCTCTCGACGCGCACAGATCAATGAGGGTGAACCTTCATTGCGGGCTGCTGGCTTGTTCAGGTCTTGCGCGGTGGCAAATTGGTGTCGATGATCAACTATGGCTGGGAGGCCCCTGCTTTTTACAAGAAGTGGATGGGCAAAGATCCCACCGGGACACCGATGCCTCGCATGGACGGTGCCTCCATTGACATCTCAAGCCCCGATCTTGTCCGCAGGGACGGGGTGCTCGCGTTGTTTATTCCCTCGCCCCGGCGGGGAGAGGGTTAGGGTGAGGGGTGGATGTTTTGCATTCTTGAGGGAAGTCTGGAACCTGAGCCAGCCCCTCACCCCAGCCCTCTCCCCGCTGGGGCGAGGGGGCAAAACCGAATTGCCACACCACTTTGAATCGCACTCAAGGCGAAAAGCGCCCGCTAAGGGATGCGGAAAGAGCCAAAATACTGGCTCTACCGGCACTGACGGGCGTGTTGCAAGGAAATTTTCCCCGCCGGGTATCGTCAGACCTTGGTTCTTACTTTTTCACTGAACAGGTGTTGATACCGAAAATGGCGTAGGGCGGGCACCAGCCAATGGCACCAGTTGCCAGAGGCACCACTCCAAGCCAGCCCCAAGCACCAATCGTGCCGCTAAGGGTCATGCCAATTAGGCCTAAGCCAAGGACAATACGCGCAATACGGTCTACGCTGCCAACATTAGATTTCATAAAAACTCCTAGGTTCAAAAATTCAATGGAAAGAAGACTTACGTATTAAACCTGTGAGGATGTAAAAGGTATGTGACACAAGTCACGCAGCTTTTCTAGAAGACTGTCGGACTTAGGGATTTGGAAACAGCCAATGTACCGTTTCTGGCGGCACTGACGGGCGCATTGCGTCGTTGCCCTTCGTTCATAGGCTAGTTGCTTACGAGTGCGCGCAAGGCCGCGCCATTAACGATCTGAATTTTTTCACGGCCGAGAATCACCCAACCTTCACGCTCAAACCGTCGCAGCAGCCGGGTCACTATTTCGCGCACCGTGCCCAGTTCGTCGGCCAGAGCCTGGTGTGTTACCAATAGCCGTTGTCCCTTTCCCAACAAGGCCGCTGCCAGGCGTCGATCCAAGCTTTGAAACGCCACCGCATCGATTAGCAAGGTCAAATCAGCCATACGTTCGGCAAACAGTCCTAGCACCTCATTGCGAAACTCAGGTGTTTCGAGCCAACGGGAAAAAACCGCTGGCTTGATCAGCGCCAAGGTACTGGGCTTTGTGGTGATGCCAAACGCCGACAGGGGTTGCGCACGAAATAGGCAAGCACTTGACACCAGACAAAGCTGGCCCGGGACGACCCGGTAAAGCTCCAGCGAGCGGCCATCGTCCGAGTTGCGTGAAACCTTGATTTCGCCGCTTAGAACGAGCGGAAAACCCTGACACGCGGTATTTTCCGTGAACAACACGGTTTGCGCCGGAACCTCAAAAGCGGGCAGATCGAAGCCGGGCATGCCCGGTGCAGGTTCAACGTGCGCCAATGAGGGATAAAGGTCCGTCACCAGTGTCAAGGAATCCAAAGATGTCATGGGTTAAACAAGATTTGCATGCGTCAAACGCGGTGATGTTCGCTTCTTGCACCGCGCAAGGGTCTTAGCAGGTCAGACAAGCCATTGTGGTCAATTTCGTGCATCAAGGCGAGCAATCGACCCAACTCTCCCTTGGGAAAACCCTCACGCGCAAACCAGCTCAGGTAATTGCCAGGCAGGTCTGCAATGCAGCGCCCCTGGTACTTGCCAAATGGCATTTCACGCGTGACCAGTAGCTGTAAGTCCTCAGGATTCAAGATCGACTCCAAGAATTTGTGTTTGACACCACCCGCCGCAAGCAGCAGGTCGATAAGCTACCCCACATACCGACACCGTTCTAAGGCTACCATACGGTGTAAGCGGAAGCAGCCGAGGTACCGTTTTTGACGGCACAGACGGAAAGTACGCCCTTCGTGACCTACATTTTTCTGATTGCGCGTGGTGCACGAGCGCGGTTTGCATGACCACGCGCGGTGGGGCGCGCCCGGTCAGGACCGCAAGGCTTGCCTGATGGCTTGATTGACCGCCTCAAAGCTCGCATCGAGGCGCTGCGAGAGGCTGTGGCATAGCACTTTGTCTGCGGACTTGCCGGCATATTCGAGTTGCTCGCACAAATCTCCCAACTGCATCGCACCGACCGTGCGCGCGGCTGACTTCAGTGCGTGTGCGATGTTGCCGATGGTGGCCAAATCACCAATGGACTCGGCGCCGCTGATGCGCTTGACCTGTTCGTCAGTGCCGATAAGAAACTTCTCCAGCAGTTGTTGATGCTTGGCAGGGTTATTGCCCACGACCCGCGGCAGTACCGCGGCATCCCAGACCACGCCTTTCAAGGCTGAAGCCCGATCGACCTCAACGCTGGCGAACGTCGTTGTTGCATTAGCGGCTTTAGCGGCGACAGGTGGCGAGGGCAACCACCTGGCAAGCATCGTCGCCAACTCGTTGAGCCGCAAGGGCTTGGACAGGTAGTCGTCCATGCCACGCTCACGGCAGCGCTCGGCTTGACCCTGCATCGCGTTGGCAGTGACAGCGATGATTGGCAAGCGACTTCCCTGCTGGTGTGAGCGCTCTTCCTGGCGAATCAAGGCGGTCAGTTCAAAGCCGTCCATGTTTGGCATATGGCAGTCGGTGAGCAGCAGGGCGTAGCGCCCTGCCCGCCACATGTCCAGCGCAATCTGACCATCCTCCGCCATTTCGCAGGGGT
>JAIPCE010000046.1 GCA_021738345.1 Rhodoferax sp.
GGTCGGTGGCGGAACCGGGACAACCGGCACCACTACTGGCGGCGGGACCGGTACAACCGAAGGCTCGGGCACCGGCACAGGTGGTACCGGTGGAACTGGTACGACAGGCGCGACCGGAACTGGCGGTACGGGCGGTGGCGGAAACGGGACATCCGGAGGCTCAGACGGCTCAGGTAGCACGGGCACAGGTGGAGGAAGCGGTAGTAGTGCTTCCACTCCCTCCGGTGTGATACTGAGTGAAGACGGTGGCACGGCTTCCTTGCGCCGCGTTGGAGACGGCGCTTCTTCTTCTGCAAACACCAATAGCCCATCGACAGCGGGATCGGTCACCACAGGTACCGGATCAGGTACCACGCAAACGGGTGTGAGCGGTACCACGGGCGTGTCATCTGGTGATGCAACAACAACGGTAGTCCCGGTATTCCATTTGTCTGGCGATCAAGTCAGCGCGGCGGGAGGACTCGCAGTTGTGGACCAGGGTACGTCGCTGAGCGCAACACCATCGTCAACCCAAGCCAGTGGCATGCCACAGATTGATCGTAATGCAATGCGGGTAGCTACCGTTGATCACCCCTATGCGTCGGGAGAAATGAGCCAAGTGACGGTTGGTCTTAGCGACGATGGGGTGCTGCTGGTCAAGGTGTCCAGGAGGATGCGCAATGAACTCGATGATCGATTTATTTCCTTGATCGGGATATCTGCATCGAAGGTACGGTTTGGGGTCGATGCAAGCTCCATCAAAGGCATTGTTATTGAGCTAGAGTAACACCGATTGACGTCACTCAACGGGTTGTAGCCCCGTTGGGTGACTTTTCCCGAAGGCTGGATAGCTGCCTGGGTGGCAGATGTTTGATGATGGTGGACGCGAACTAGTGCGTGCTGAGCGCGACTGGCAGGCAGAGTTTGTACCCTTGGCCGCGAATCGACTTGAGTGCGGGCTCTGGTGGACCGACGTGCAAGAACTTCTTGCGCAGGCGCGTGATTTGCACTTCCAGCGCTTTCTTGCTTGCTGCATTGACTACTTTGTCGGTCAGCGCAATGAGCTGCCAGGTCTCAAGCTGTTGGTCCTTGGCACGAACCAGCGCCGCGAGCAGGGCCGCTTCGTGACTGGACAGGTTAACGCTGCCATGGGGCCCCTGCAGGGTTAGCGCGGCGAGCCGGATCGTGTGGCTGCAGGCCTCGGGCACCTCAGGCTTGATGCGGCGGGTCAAGGCGCGAATGGCAGCAATCAGTTCATCGGTGGAGGTGGGCTTGGTCAGGTAGATGTCGGCGCCCTTTTCGTAACCCACCACCCGATCGCGCACCTGCCCACGGGCCGTCACCATGATGATGCCAATGTCGGGTTGCGCCGCGCGGATGCGCGTGGCCAGACTGAGTCCGTCCTCGCCAGGCAGGTTGAGGTCGATGACCATCAAGTCGATGGGAAGCAAGCCGGGCTCATCGGGCAGCGCTTCGGCGCAATCGACACCGCGCACATTGTGGCCGCGCTGACTTAGCGCCTCCACGGTCACTTCCCGCAACGCGTCGTGGTCTTCCACCACCACAATATTCATAGGACTTGGCATGAGGCAATAGCAAAGGTGCTTAAATTTGGCGCGACAGCGCCTGTTACAGTTCAACACGATAACCAAGCGTCGCGGAAAAATCTTACCGATGCCTACAGATCCTTTGAAAGACAGCGTGTGCAACCAAAACAGGCAAGCTCTTCAGAGCGGCAGCCAGAGTTCGAAACTGACCCACTTTTCCCGTGGTGCGTACCGAACGGTTCCGTCCAGAAGGCGAACGACGTTGCGTACCAGGAACAAGCCCAGACCTGAGCCGGTGCTGCTGTGTGCACCGGGGCTTCGGTAGTACTTTTTGAATACTTTTCGGGCATCGGGCAGACCCGCACCGCCCACCGCATTGGTAATCGTGATCCGGATGCCCGGCCTGCGCTGGTACGCCCAGGTTTCTGCTCTGATCTGCACCACGGACCGGGATTGCGCATACTTCAGCGCGTTATCGATCAAGTTGTTCAAGGCAATGCTCAACAACTGGGGGTCTGTATGAAACAACGGCAAGTTGGTCGCTTCGATATGCAGTCGCTCTGGATCGCGACTGGCCGTTTGCAGGTCGACCAGCAGTTCGCTGATCTGGCATGCTTGGGGATCTTGGACTAGGCCATGCTGCTCCAGACGATCGGCCTGGAGGCATCGGTAGATGATGGTGTCCATGTCGCGTACTGCCGCCAGTGCATGGGCGCGCATCGTGGGTGACATCGGAATTTCAGAGTCCAGGGACATGCGCATGACTGATAACGGTGTCTTGAGTTCGTGGCTCAGCATGGACATGAAGTTACCTTGCTCATTTCCGCGTCGGATTTCTACTGTCAGCAGACCCGTTAATGTCAGAATAATGGAGATCACTGCGAGTGCACCCACGGCGAACCAAAGATTGCGCCGGTGGACACTTGCGCGCAGATCCGCTTCGGAATAACCCGAAACCATCACCAACGGCAAATCCCCTACTTTTCGGTAGATATAGGTGCGTGCAATGTCGTCCAAAGCGCTGATGTTCGTATAGATGCCAGAAGCGTTTGCGGCCAGCGACTCCCACAATGGGGATTGCACCGGTGTCTGCCATCGGTCGGCTGGTGGCATGGGCGAGCGAGCGCGAAGCTTCCTGTCATGCAAGCCTAACAGTGAGGCAAGATGTTGGGTCTGGGATCCTAAATACAGGTAATAGTCGGAAAACGCTTGCGGGTTGACAGTGGCCAGAATTACACCATCAAAACTCCCGTCGGGACGGTTGATGCGTCGCGTGGTGCGGAAATGCAGTTTGCCGGTAATTCGGCCCACCTCGACCGAGCTGATGAATATCTCGTCCGCTGCATGGGATTGATGAAACTGAAAATAATCACGATCCGCAACGCTGGGATATTCGTCGGTACCTTGGTGGGTTACCACCACCTGGCCCACTGCATCGATCAGATAGATGTTGTCAACAATGGACTTGTCAATGGGCAACGAATCGATAAAGCGGTCGGTCTCGCCTGCCGACTGCGTGTAGAGATAAAAATTGCGGACCGAGTGCAACAGGGTGTCGATCTGGCTGATGACTTGTCCGGAGTGGTGCGCCAACGCGTCATTGCTAAACTTCGCCAGTGAAGTAAGTCGCTCGCGTTCCCAATCGAAAAACTTTGCGTAAAACACCCCGACTTCTCCAACCAAGCCCAGCAACAAAATCAACACGGTGGCCCAGAGCAATAGCAGTCGATTACGAAAATAACCGACAAAGCTGAACGTACCACTGCCTCTATCATGGTCTGAGGTGCTGAGATGGCGCCCCGCAGGACGCCAAAGTGCGAGCCAAATTACGGCAGCGGTCACCATGGTCATCAGCACAATGTAGAGAGCCACGGTAATCCAGAGAGTCGGATTTGCACCCCGCAGCGCCGGTGGCGGTACGTCGATCACCAGAAAATAAGCAAAGCGACCCGCCATCCACGCCGACCCAATGCCAATAATCAGGGCCAGCCACCACAACGCCGCATGGGCGGCGGGTGCGCGGACCCTCCGCAGCAAGACTATGGCGGTTCGAGCGGTGATCACGGACGTGGCGCCTGAATACACCGCCGAGCGGAAATTGCCATTCGGTTCAACCAGTCCCCAATACCAGAACGGCAAGGCCGTGATGGCAACCACAGCCCAACCCAGACGGTCGAATTTCATGGGCCGCTGTGCGCAATAGTTAGCGAAACCCGTGTAAAGTGCCTGGGCCGCTGCGATCAACAGCATGTTGCTGCCGATGACGGTCATCCAGCGAGGCAGGTCCGGCCCGAAGCCTGACACCGTGAAGGCAGCAGATGCCATGAGGATTGCCACTGCGCAACGCTTCATCAGCCCGCCGGCAGGCTGATAATGAGCAAACACCAGCAACACCAGACTGAGGCTCACACCTCCAGCAATCAAATACAGCGTAAGCGTATTGAGGTCCACAGCGACGTTTCAAATAGTGTGAGGTTTTAGACCGTATCACCAAAGCAAAACGCCCTCTTTGAGAGGGCGTTGTGTTCAACGAACATGCGTTGAATTGATTGGTTGCGCGAGAAGGATTTGAACCTCCGACCTTTGGGTTATGAGCCCAACGAGCTACCAGACTGCTCCATCGCGCGGCAAGTTTGAATTATACCCTATTCGGCGGCCACGGCGTCGGCGGGTGCTTGCACCGCCTCGGCCCGATCCACGAGCTCGACCAGTGCCATGGGGGCGTTGTCGCCGACGCGGAAACCCATTTTCAAAATACGGGTGTAACCACCGGGGCGCGCCTTGAAACGGGGGCCCAAATCATTGAACAATTTGCTGACGCTGTCGCGGTCGCGCAGGCGATCGAACGCCAGGCGGCGGTTGGCTAACGTCGCTTCTTTTGCCAGGGTGATCATGGGCTCGACCACGCGGCGGAGCTCCTTGGCCTTGGGAACCGTGGTTTTGATGACTTCATGCGCAATCAATGAATTCATCATGTTGCGCAGCATCGCCAAACGGTGCGAGGTGGTGCGGTTGAGTTTTCGTAGTCCGTGTCCGTGACGCATGGTTTTTTCCTTCAGTTATAAAACAGGCAGCCGGATCAGGTACTGCCCGTGGCACGGAGCCCCTTTGTAGCGGGGTCCAATTCAATAATTAGCGTTTTTCAAGCGCAGCAGGGGGCCAGCTCTCTAGCTTCATACCCAGGGTCAGGCCACGCGAGGCGAGTACTTCCTTGATCTCGTTGAGCGACTTGCGGCCCAGGTTGGGGGTCTTGAGCAGCTCGTTTTCTGTGCGCTGGATCAGATCGCCGATGTAATAGATGTTTTCTGCCTTGAGGCAGTTTGCCGAGCGGACCGTCAGCTCCAGCTCGTCGACCGGACGCAGCAATATAGGGTCAAATTGCGTGCTGCCACGCGGCGACGGCGTGTCGAAGGCCGCCAATTCGCTGCCTTCAAGTTGAGCAAAAACCGCCAACTGCTCGACCAAAATTTTGGCCGACGCCCGCACCGCGTCTTCGGCGGTCAAAGCACCGTTGGTTTCAATCTCAACCACCAGCTTGTCGAGGTCGGTACGCTGCTCAACCCGCGCGCTCTCAACCGTGTAGCTGACGCGCTTGACCGGTGAAAAAGAGGCGTCCAACACGATACGCCCGATGGATTTGGTGGGCTCGTCGCCATGGCGGCGCATGGTACCGGGCACATAGCCACGCCCCTTTTCCACCTTGATTTGCATGTCGAGCTTGCCGCCATGTGACAAATGCGCAATGACGTGGGTGGGGTTGATGATTTCAACGTCGTGCGGTGTCTGGATGTCGGCAGCGGTCACCACGCCCTCAGCGTCCTTGCGCAGACTCAGGGTGACTTCGTCGCGGTTATGCAGCTTGAAAACCACACCCTTCAAATTCAACAAAATGTTGACTACATCTTCTTGCACGCCGTCAATGGACGAGTATTCGTGGAGGACGCCGGCGATGGTGACCTCCGTCGCGGCAAAGCCCGGCATGGAAGACAACAGCACACGCCGCAGTGCATTGCCCAGGGTGTGGCCGTAGCCGCGCTCAAAGGGCTCCAAAGCAACCTTGGCGCGGTTATTACCGAGCTGCTCTACGTTAATGGTTTTAGGTTTCAGCAAACTGTTCTGCATGCAGACTTCCTCTCAATACCCCCGACTCGTTACGTCGGTAAGGCTGGTGAAGCGCCTTGGCCACGGTGCCCCGAGGCCAAGGGACGAAAACAAAGACTCAAGCGCTCTAATTAGCGCGAGTACAACTCAACGATTAACGATTCGTTGATGTCAGCGCCAAATTGATCACGATCTGGAACTGACTTGAAAGTTCCCTCGGCCTTGTCGACGCTCACTTCCACCCAGGAAGGCAACCCCACTTGCTGTGCCAATTGCAAAGCCTCCACCACCCGGTTTTGCTTCTTGGACTTGTCACGAATCGCGATCAGGTCACCCGATTTCACCATACAGGATGGAATATTGACCGCAGCCCCGTTGACCGTAATGGCCTTGTGGGATACCAACTGACGTGCTTCTGCGCGCGTAGAACCGAAGCCCATGCGGTACACGACGTTATCAAGGCGCGACTCAAGCAAGTACAACAAATTGGCGCCAGTGTTGCCCTTACGGCGATCGGCCTCTTCAAAATAGCGACGGAACTGACGCTCGAGCACGCCATACATGCGTTTGACTTTTTGCTTCTCACGCAATTGCAGACCGTAGTCGGAGGTACGCGCGCCCGATGTGCGGCCGTGCTGGCCCGGCTTGGAGTCGAACTTGGCTTTGTCTCCAATGGCGCGTCGCGCGCTTTTCAGAAACAAATCGGTGCCTTCACGGCGGGATAATTTGGCCTTGGGGCCGAGGTAACGTGCCACTTGAACTTCCTTTTATGTCATCTTCCGCAAAAATATTGCGGGAGCCATCACGCACTGCGGACGGCGGTGGGCTTGTGAATGAATATCTTAGATGCGACGACGTTTTTGCGGGCGGCAGCCGTTATGCGGCACTGGCGTCACGTCGGCGATCATGTTGATGCGAATACCCAATGCAGCCAGGGCGCGAACCGATGACTCACGACCTGGGCCGGGACCTTTGATCTCGACGTCGAGGTTCTTTATACCCTGCTCAAGAGCAGCGCGCCCGGCGACCTCAGAGGCAACCTGCGCAGCAAAGGGAGTGGACTTGCGTGAGCCCTTGAAGCCTTGCCCGCCCGACGACGCCCAAGACAAGGCATTGCCTTGCCGATCGGTGATCGTGATGATGGTGTTGTTGAACGACGCGTGCACGTGCGCGATGCCGTCCGCCACATTTTTGCGAACTTTCTTGCGCACCCGTTGGGCGGCATTATTTGCAGGAGCTTTTGCCATGGTGGTCTCTCAATTCCTGTTATTTCTTCAAAGAAGCAGCAGCCTTGCGCGGGCCTTTGCGGGTGCGTGCATTGGTACGAGTGCGCTGACCGCGCAAAGGCAGACCCCGGCGATGGCGGAACCCGCGGTAGCAACCGATATCCATCAAACGCTTGATGTTCATGGTCGTTTCACGGCGTAGATCACCCTCGATGGTGAACTGTGCAATCTGATCGCGGATTTTCTCCAGATCAGAATCGGTCAAATCTTTGACCTTTTTTGAATATGCAATTCCACATGCTTCGCAAATTTTGCGAGCACGGGAACGTCCGATGCCAAAGATGGCCGTCAAGCCAATTTCGGAATGCTGTTGCGGCGGAATATTGATGCCAGCGATACGTGCCATTTTCGTCCTCTAAAACTTTTGCAATTAACCCTGGCGCTGCTTATGGCGCGGATCGGTACAGATCACGCGCACAACGCCTTTGCGTCGGATGATTTTGCAGTTACGGCAAATTTTCTTGACCGAAGCCGAAACTTTCATATTTCTCTCCTAAAACACTTCGCCCCGTTCCGACTTTGAATCGCGCGGAACATGCGCTCTTTACTTTGCTCTAAAAACAATCCGTGCTCGACTCAAGTCGTACGGCGTCAACTCTACCGTTACCTTATCTCCTGGCAGGATGCGGATGTAATGCATGCGCATCTTGCCGGAAATATGCCCTAAAACAACGTGCCCATTTTCAAGCTTCACACGAAACGTAGCATTTGGCAGGTTTTCAACTACCTCACCCTGCATTTGAATGACGTCGTCTTTGGACACTGCTCAACCCATTCAGGATGCCTTGAAATTCGCTTTCTTCAAGAGCGACTCATACTGCTGAGACATGAGGTAATTTTGAACTTGGGCCATGAAATCCATGGTCACCACCACAATAATCAGCAGAGAAGTACCGCCGAAATAGAACGGTACGTTGTACTTCAAAATCAGAAACTCGGGCAACAAGCATACAAATGTGATGTAAATCGCCCCAGCCAAGGTCAACCTTAGCAATATCTTGTCAATGTACTTTGCGGTGTGGTCACCTGGCCGGATACCAGGGATAAACGCACCACTCTTTTTCAGGTTGTCTGCGGTCTCGCGGCTATTGAAGACCAAGGCCGTGTAAAAAAAGCAGAAAAACACAATCGCTGCAGCGTACAGCATCACATAGACAGGCTGGCCGGGGCTGAGCGTGCTCGCAATGTCCTTAAGCCAGCGCATCGAATCACCGGAACTAAACCAATTGGCAACTGTGGCCGGTAGCAGGATGATGGATGAAGCGAAAATCGGTGGAATAACACCTGCCATATTCAACTTCAAGGGCAAGTGCGATGACTGACCGCCATAGACTTTGTTACCAACCTGTCGCCGGGCGTAATTCACCAGTATCTTGCGCTGTCCACGCTCAACAAACACCACAAAATAGGTAACACCAACCACCAGCAGCACTACTAACAACGAGACAATGATGCTCATTGCACCGGTGCGTACCAGTTCCAGCAAGCCCCCAATCGCACTAGGCAACCCGGCAGCAATTCCGCCGAAGATCAGGATAGAGATTCCATTCCCCAAGCCACGCTCAGTAATTTGCTCACCCAACCACATAAGAAACATGGTACCGGCTGTCAAAGTCACCATGGATGTGAGTCTGAAACCAAAACCAGGAGCAATAACCAGACCCGCCGACGACTCCAAGGCAATCGCGATTCCAAGCGACTGAAACAGTGCCAAGCCCAAGGTGCCGTACCGTGTGTACTGGGTTATCTTTCTGCGTCCTGCTTCGCCTTCCTTTTTCAACTGCTCAAAGGTGGGCAACACATAGGTCAGCAACTGCATGATGATCGATGCCGAGATATACGGCATGATTCCCAGTGCAAATATAGTGAAGCGTGACAATGCGCCACCAGAGAACATATTGAAGAGACTCAATATGCCACCCTGCTGACCCTTGAACAATTGCTGCAATTGCGCCGGATCAATACCAGGCACCGGTATATGGGCACCTACGCGGTACACGACAAGCGCGAGCAACAAAAACACAAGACGGCGACGCAGGTCGCCATACTTGTCAGTTTTTGCCATCTGAGCGTTGGTTGCCACTTAACTTACTTTCGCAAAAATATCAGGCAACGCTACCACCGGCAGCCTCAATTGCTGCCTTGGCACCGACGGTAGCGCCAATGCCGCTGAGTTTGACCGCACCGGTCAGTGCGCCGGTGTTGATGACCTTGACGACCTTGACCATATCTCCGACCAAACCGGCCTGCTTCAAGGTCAGGAGATCGACGTCCGCCAAGCCGAGCGAACCCAGCGACGTGAGCGTGATTTCGGCATTGAACTTGAGCAAGTGAGACTTGAAGCCGCGCTTGGGCAGGCGGCGATGCATTGGCATCTGCCCACCTTCAAATCCGACTTTATGGTAGCCACCGGCGCGGGACTTTTGCCCCTTGTGACCACGTCCTGCCGTTTTACCGAGTCCGGAGCCGATGCCGCGACCGACACGGCGCTTGGCGTGTTTTGCGCCGTCGGCGGGTTTGATGCTATTGAGTTCCATCATTTACCTTTTAGAGCACTTTGACCAGGTAACTGATCTTGTTGATCATGCCTCGAACCGCAGGGGTATCTTGCAGCTCACTGGTGCTGTTCAATTTTCGCAAGCCCAGGCCACGCACGGTTGCGCGATGGTCTTCCTTGCAGCCAATCGGACTGCGCACGAGTTGGACTTTTACTGTTTGCTGTATTGTCATTTCAAAGTCTCCGTTCAGGCGAAGAGCTCTTCAACGCTCTTGCCGCGCTTGGCCGCCACGTCGGAAGGCGTGGTAGCCACCGACAGGGCATCGAGCGTGGCACGCACCATGTTGTAGGGATTGGTGGAGCCATGGCTCTTGGCCACGATGTCGGTAATTCCTACGACCTCGAAGACAGCGCGCATGGGTCCGCCCGCAATGATGCCGGTTCCCTTGGGGGCCGGCGCCATCATGACATTGGCAGCGCCGTGGTGGCCCATCACCTTGTGGTGGATGGATCCGTTCTTGAGGGACACCTTGATCATGTTGCGGCGCGCTTCCTCCATGGCTTTTTGCACGGCAGCGGGCACTTCCTTGGATTTGCCCTTGCCCATGCCGATGCGGCCGTCGCCGTCGCCGACGACGGTCAGGGCCGCGAAACCGAGGATACGTCCACCCTTCACGACCTTGGTGACGCGGTTGATCGCGATCATCTTCTCGCGCAGACCGTCCTCTGGACCTTCTGCTTTACCCTGCATTTTTGCTTGAACTTTAGCCATCATTAATTCCGATCTGCTTAGAACTGCAAGCCAGCTTCACGCGCTGCATCTGCCAGCGCCTTGACGCGACCATGGTAGGCAAAGCCAGCGCGGTCAAACGCTACTTTTTCCACACCGGCGGCCTTGGCTTTTTCGGCGACCCGCTTGCCTACGAGTTGGGCCGCTGCAACATTGCCACCTTTGCCCACAGCCCCGAGCGTCTTGCGCACTTCGGCTTCGGCAGTGGAGGCGGTGGCGAGGATTTTTCCGCCGGCACCGGCAATCACGCTGGCATATATATGCAGATTGGTGCGATTGACGGTCAGACGCGCAATCCCTTGGTCCGCGATGCGGATGCGGGTTTGGCGGGCTCTGCGAAGACGCTGCTCTTTTTTGGTCAACATGGTGCAGCTCCTTATTTCTTCTTGGTTTCTTTGATAGTGATCTTTTCATCCGCATAGCGGATGCCTTTGCCTTTATAGGGCTCGGGTGGACGCACTGCGCGCACTTCGGCGGCGATTTGTCCGACACGCTGGCGGTCAGCACCCTTGATCAAAATCTCGGTGGGCGTCGGTGTGGTTACCGCGATACCGGCCGGCATATCAAAATTGACGGGGTGAGAATACCCAACCGCCAGATTGAGCTTGGTGCCTGTGGCTTGCGCCTTGTAACCGACACCGACCAAATTGAGCTTCTTCTCAAAGCCTTTGGTGACACCCACCACCATGTTGTTGACCAACTGGCGCATGGTGCCAGACATGGCATCAGCTTCACGGGAATCGTTGGCTGCCTTGAAGCTTAAATGGCCGGCTTCGTTGGCGATTTTGACCAAGGCGTTTTGTGCCAGCAGCAAAGAGCCGCCAGCGCCCTTGACGCTGATTTGGTCTTCTTGGATTGACACATCCACACCTGCGGGGATGGCGACGGGAAGTTTGCCTACACGGGACATATGGTTTTTCTCCTCAGTGTAGCTTTAAGCGACGTAGCACAAGACTTCGCCACCCACACCGCTGGCGCGTGCCTTGCGGTCTGTCATGACCCCTTTGGGGGTGGTAACGATTGCGACACCCAGGCCGTTTTGCACCTGGGGAATGGCATCTGTGCCACGGTACACGCGTAAACCAGGACGGCTGACGCGCTCAATGCGCTCGATGACGGGGCGACCGGCATAGTACTTCAGGGCGATTTCTAGCTCAGATTTGCCACCGTCGGTGGAAACCTTGAAGCCGTCGATGTAGCCTTCTTCTTTCAAAACCGTGGCAATGGCGACCTTCACTTTGGAAGAGGGCACAGACACCGTGGTTTTGGCGACCATTTGCGCATTGCGGATGCGCGTCAACAGGTCGGCGATGGGATCACTCATGCTCATATTTGTTCTCCTGTCGCTTACCAGCTGGCCTTGACAATGCCGGGGATTTCACCGGCAAATGCCATTTCGCGAATTTTTGCGCGGCCCAGCCCGAAATGCTGGAACGTGCCACGGGGGCGACCGGTGATGGAGCAGCGGTTGCGTTGGCGAGTCGGGTTGGCGTTGCGGGGCAACTTTTGCAGGGCCAAACGCGCTGCCGCCCGCTCGTCGTCGGTGCGCTTGAAGTCGGTTGAAATTGCTTTCAGTTCCGCATACTTCTTGGCGTACTTGGCAGCCAACTTGTCACGCTTGAGCTCACGCTCGATTAAAGCCATTTTTGCCACAAGTCACCTCAATTCTTGAACGGGAAACGGAAACCAACGAGCAGCGCCTTGCACTCTTCATCGCTCTTGGCCGTCGTGGTGATGCTGATATTGAGGCCGCGCAAGGCGTCAACCTTGTCATATTCAATCTCAGGAAAGATGATCTGCTCTTTAACGCCGATGTTGTAGTTGCCGCGGCCATCGAACGCCCGGCCGGAAATACCCCGGAAGTCGCGCACGCGGGGCAGAGCGACAGTGACGAAGCGGTCCAGAAACTCGTACATCTGTACGCCGCGCAGAGTCACCATGCAACCGATGGCCTGGCCCTCGCGAATCTTGAAGCCGGCGATGGCTTTCTTGGATTTGGTCACCACGGGTTTTTGTCCGGCGATCTTGGTTAGATCGGCGACTGCGTTGTCCATGACTTTTTTGTCTGCCACGGCTTCACTCACGCCCATGTTGAGGGTGATTTTGGTGAGGCGCGGAACCTGCATCGGTGAGGTGTAGCCAAACTTGGCCATCAACTCGGGGGCGAGTTTTTCGCGGTATTGCTGTTGTAGTCGTGCCATGATGTTTGCCCTTAGCCCACCTTGATTTCTTCACCGCTGGACTTGTAGACGCGAACGCGTGTACCGTCAGCCAGCACTTTGATACCGACCCGATCTGCCTTGCCGGTCGCAGCGTTATAAATCGCGACATTGGACTGGTGCATCGGCATTGCTTTTTCGACGATGCCGCCGGTGGTACCCTTCATGGGGTTGGGCTTGGTGTGTTTCTTCACCATATTGAGGCCCTCGACCACGACATGGGAGTCATCTTTGCGCAGCGAAATGGTTCCGCGCTTGCCTTTGTCACGACCAGCGATGATGATGACCTTGTCGCCTTTGCGAATCTTGTTCATGGCGCGTCCTTACAAAACTTCAGGGGCCAGCGACACGATCTTCATGAACTTTTCGGTGCGCAGCTCGCGCGTCACCGGTCCAAAGATGCGGGTGCCAATCGGCTCCAATTTGGCGTTCAGCAACACGGCTGCGTTGCCATCGAATTTCACCAAAGAACCGTCACTGCGGCGAATGCCTTTGGCGGTGCGTACCACCACAGCACTGTAGACCTCGCCTTTTTTGACGCGGCCGCGTGGCGCTGCTTCTTTGATGCTTACTTTAATGATGTCGCCTACACTGGCATAGCGACGCTTGGACCCGCCTAGCACCTTGATGCACAGGACGGATTTCGCGCCAGTATTGTCGGCAACTTCTAGTCGAGATTCAGTCTGGATCATTTCGTTATTCCCAACTTGCACCGGAAGCAGCAAAGACCGCCAAATGCCGTCTACACCACAACCAAGTCAGTCTTGGGCCCGCTGTCTGCCGTGCAAACCACTCACACGACATCCATTTGGGCAGAACCTTCAGCTTTTACAAGCGAAGCCCACTATTATGCACGGCTTTTGGAGCGAGGTCAAACTTTTTTATCGCTTGCCACCAAATAGTGCTGTGCCAGGGCAGCAAATTCCGCCACTCGTGGCGGCAAACCGGTCACTTGCTGCAGCACATCGCCGACCTGCTGCGCCAGCGTTGCAGCCAACTTTGCATCCAGAAACAAGAGCCGCGAGCGCCTTGCAAGTACATCCTCCACCGTCACCGCGTACTCATGGCGTGCGGCAAACCGGACCATCGCTTCGCTCAATCCGGGTGCCAACCAGCGCTCCGATCCTGCCAGACCCTGCACAAGTTCCTGCTCATCGCCATAGCTATGCATGCCCGGAGAAGCACTGATGGGCTGATAAGCGGTGTGCCCAGCCGCCCCCGCACCGACAAGTTTTAGATCGCTTGTGGCACCCTTGGGACGGCGCTCCAGCAAGCCTTTGGCACTGCAACGCTCCAGCACATCTTCGGCCATCGAGCGATAAGTCGTCCATTTGCCACCGGTGACGGTCACCAGCCCGCTACGGCTCACCAGCACCGTGTGCTCACGGCTCAAGCCCTTGGTATTTTCACCATCGTCGTCCTGTGGCTTGACCAGGGGGCGAAGTCCGGCCCAAATGCTTCGGATATCTGCCCGACTCGGCGTGCGGCTGAGGTAACGCGCTGCTTCACCCAAAATGAAATCGATTTCTTCGCTCAGCGCTTGGGGCTCCATGGCCAGATCGTGGCAGGGCGTGTCAGTGGTACCCAAAATCAATTTACCCAGCCAGGGCACCGCAAACAGCACTCTGCCGTCTGCGGTCTTAGGCACCATCAGACCCACATTACCCCCCAAAAACTCCCGATCAACGACGATGTGGACACCCTGACTCGGTGCCACGATCGGCCGTGTGCTGCGCCGCCCGTCAGCCACATTGGCAGCGCCATCGCGCTCGCGCAGTGCATCGACCCACACTCCTGCGGCATTGACGACGCAGCGCGCGCGAACGCGATGGACTTGCCCGTTCAACTGGTCGGTACACAGCAGACCGCAGACCTGCCCACGCTCGTAGTGCAAATCCGAGGCGTGACAATAATTGAGCAGCAGGGCACCCTTCAAGGCGGCGGTTCGCGCCAAGGCCAAAGCCAATCGGGCGTCGTCAAACTGTCCGTCCCAGTATTTGACCCCGCCAAGCAAACCCTTGGACCGCACACCAGGCAGCAAACGCTTGGCACCTGCGGGCCCGAGAAAACCGGTTTTACCCAAGCCGGCTTTGCCAGCCAAAAGATCGTAAGCGACCAGGCCCGCACCATAAAACGGCAGCTCCCACCATTGGTACGAGGGCACCACAAATTCCAAGGGCTGCGCCAGATGCGGCGCATTGTGCAGTAGCGTGGTGCGCTCGTGCAGGGCCTCGCTTACCAGAGATATATTGCCTTGCGCCAGGTAGCGCACACCACCATGCACCAACTTGGTTGCGCGCGACGAAGTGCCCTTGGCAAAATCATGCGCCTCCACCAGCACGACGCTGAAGCCCCGGGCCGCCGCATCCAAGGCCACCCCGAGGCCGGTAGCCCCTCCGCCCACGATGGCGATGTCGTACTCACGGTCCAGTGCCAGTTGGGCGATCAGGTTTTCGCGTCGGGTGGGTAGGGGCTGGTGCATGTCGATCTTAATTTGCAGCGGGCCGTGAAAGCCTATGCCTCCGCGTGAACCGCCTATTTAAATCGGACCGCCAGCGCGCTGACAGTCCGTGTGACTTCCATCCGGTGGCCTCGATTGCGACCACCGGAACCTTCTGCTTCCAAGGGCTTTAACGCACCTTGCCAGCCTTCCAGGCACCCAAAAGTGCATCGTAGGCAATGGTCTCACCCTTAGGTTTCTCGTTGGCCAGCTTTTTCCACGGTGCAGCCTTATCGCTCAGGTACTTGGCGGGGTCTCCCTTGGGATTGAGTTTGGGGGCACAGCGCGCCATACCCGCACGCTCAAGACGCGCCATCACCTGGTCCATTTCTTCAGCCAGATTGTCCATGGCGCCCTGGGGAGTTTTCTCGCCGGTTACTGCTTCTGCCACGTTCTTCCACCAAAGCTGGGCGAGTTTTGGATAGTCCGGAACATTGGTACCGGTTGGAGTCCAGGCGACACGTGCAGGGCTGCGGTAGAACTCTACCAAACCGCCTAGCTTGGGTGCCATGTCGGACATCGCCTTGCTCTGGATGTCGCTCTCGCGGATTGGGGTCAGACCCACGATGGTCTTCTTGAGCGAGGTGGTTTTGGCGGTCACAAACTGGGCGTAGAGCCAGGCAGCAGCAGTCTTGTTGGCATCATGGGCTTCAAAGAAAGTCCAGGAACCCACGTCCTGGTAACCGTTTTGCATGCCTTGTTTCCAGTAGGGGCCGTTCGGGCCGGGTGCCATGCGCCACTTGGGTGTGCCGTCGGCGTTGACCACGGGCAAACCGGGCTTGATCATGTCAGCCGTGAACGCGGTGTACCAAAAGATCTGCTGTGCGATCTGGCCTTGCGCGGGCACCGGGCCAGATTCACCAAAAGTCATCCCGGTCGCCTCCTTCGGCGCATATTTTTTCATCCAGTCAACGTACTTGGTAAGCGCGTAGACCGCGGCTGGTGAATTGGTAGCTCCGCCGCGCGACACCGAGGCACCCTGGGGGTTGCAACCATCTGCAGAGGCGCGTATGCCCCACTCGTCAACCGGCTTTCCGTTCGGAATTCCGATGTCAGCCGTTCCGGCCATGGACAACCAGGCATCGGTAAAGCGCCAGCCCAGGCTGGGGTCTTTCTTGCCGTAGTCCATGTGACCATAAATTGGTTTTCCGTCGAGGGTCTTGACATCTTCGCTAAAGAACGCGGCGATGTCTTCATAAGCGGACCAGTTCAGGGGCACGCCCAAATCGTAGCCATACTTGGCCTTGAATTTGTCTTTCAGGTCCTGGCGCGCAAACAGATCAGCCCTGAACCAGTACAGGTTCGCAAATTGCTGAGTCGGCAACTGGTACAGCTTGCCATCAGGCGCAGTGGTGAAGCTGGTGCCAATGAAATCTTTCAAGTCAAGACCCGGGTTGGTCCACTCTTTTCCCTTGCCGGCCATATAGTCGGTCAAGTTCATGATTTTTCCGTAACGATAGTGGGTACCGATCAGGTCGGAGTCGCTGATCCAGCCATCGTAAATCGACTTGCCCGATTGCATCGAGGTCTGCAGCTTTTCGACCACATCGCCTTCCTGAATCAAGTCGTGCTTGACCTTGATACCGGTGATTTCTTCAAACGCTTTGGCAAGCGTCTTGGATTCGTACTCGTGCGTGGTGATGGTCTCGGAAACGACTGCAATTTCCTTCACACCCTTGGCTTGAAGCTTTTTCGCGGCGTCAATGAACCATTTCATTTCCGCGAGTTGTTTGTCCTTGCTCAGGGTGGAAGGCTGAAACTCCGTGTCAATCCACTTCTTGGCTTCGGCCTCCCCGGCGTGAACGCCCTGCCCTGCAACCAGCGCCGCCGCCAGCGCTATTACCGTGTACCGCAATTTCATACCTGTCTCCTCTTTTCTCACTGCCCCGGTTGATTAAGGTCGTCCGGCTCCGGGGACTGGATGAGCCGAATTCCTGCATCACACAAACCAATAAACCAGCTAAGGCCCTAACCTTTGCCCACAATCAGCGCCAGCAAACCCATGGACAGCACAAAGCTGATCCAGATCGATGGGTCCTTCTCCATCTGCAGCAGCGTCGCAAGTCGCCCACTCAGACCGACAAAAATCAGGTTGAAATAGGCCGCCGCCAGCAAACCCATGAATAGGCGATCACCCCGAGTTGTTTTCATGCGCAAGAAACCGCGCCGCTCGACGGTGGGGGAGCGAATCTCCCAAACCGTCATCACCACCAGCATCAGCACAATGCAAATAAAAAATATTGCCACTGGCTGGGTCCAGGCCATCCACTCAAACATGCCAATCTCCTTAGACGCGTCCCATCGCGAAACCCCGGGCGATGTAATGGCGCACAAACCAGATCACAATCGCCCCAGGCACGATGGTCAGTACGCCGGCAGCGGCCAGTGTGGCCCAGTCCATGCCAGACGCGGATACCGTGCGCGTCATGGTGGCCACAATCGGCTTGGCATTGACGCTCGTTAAAGTGCGCGCTAAAAGCAGCTCGACCCAGCTAAACATGAAACAAAAGAATGCTGCGACACCCACACCAGCCTTGATCAAGGGCAGAAAAACGAGCACGAAGAACCGGGGAAACGAGTAACCATCAATGTAGGCGGTCTCGTCGATCTCGCGCGGGATTCCGCTCATGAACCCCTCCAAAATCCAGACCGCCAGTGGCACATTGAACAGCAGATGCGCCAGCGCGACCGCGATATGGGTGTCCATAAGGCCGACGGTCGAGTAGAGCTGAAAAAATGGCAGCAGGAACACCGCGGGCGGTGTCATGCGGTTGGTCAGCAACCAGAAAAATACATGCTTGTCGCCCAGAAAACGGTAGCGTGAAAACGCATAGGCTGCCGGCAAGGCCACCGATACCGACAGAACGGTATTGATGCCGACATAAATCAAGGAGTTGATATAGCCGGAGTACCAGGCCGGATCGGTAAAGATGGTCCCGTAGTTGCTCCAGGTGAAGTGCTGCGGAAAAAACGAGAAGCTGGACAGTATCTCTGCATTGGTCTTGAAACTCATGTTGACCATCCAGTAGATCGGCAACAAGGCAAACACCAGGTACGCCAGCAAGAAGATGCTGCGCTTGTGAAATCTATTCTCATGCATGGCCGCTCTCCTCGGTCTGCTGGCTGCCGGCGCTTTGCATCCAGTTGTAGAGCACGAAACACAGCAGAAGAATGATCAGAAAATAAATCAATGAAAATGCCGCTGCCGGCCCCAGGTCAAATTGCCCCACCGCTTTTTGGGTCAGGTATTGGCTGAGAAAAGTGGTGGCATTGCCTGGCCCGCCGCCAGTCAACACAAAGGGTTCGGTGTAAATCATGAAACTGTCCATGAAGCGCAGCAACACTCCGATGACCAGGACACCCTGCATTTTTGGCAACTGGATGTAGCGAAACACAGCGAACTTGGAGGCACCGTCAATGCGGGCCGCCTGGTAGTAGGCATCTGGAATGCTGCGCAGACCGGCAAAACCCAGCAGGGCGACCAGTGGAGTCCAGTGCCACACATCCATTAACAGCACGGTGAGCCAGGCGTGCGTCGCATTACCGGTATAGCTGTAATCGAAACCCATGCGCTGCAGCGTGACACCCAGCAGGCCAATGTCACTGCGACCAAATATCTGCCAGATCGTGCCCACCACATTCCAGGGAATAAGCAGTGACAGCGCGACCAACACCAGCACAGCAGAAGATTTCCAGCCCTGCGCCGGCATCGACAATGCCAGCAGGATACCCAGAGGAATTTCTACCATCAGAACGGCAAAGGAAAACACCAACTGGCGCAGCAGGGCGCTGTGCAACTCCTGGTCGCGCATGACCGCAACAAACCATTCGGTTCCAACAAACACACGGCGCTCGGGTGAAATGATGTCTTGCACCGAATAGTTGACCACCGTCATCAATGGCACTATGGCCGAAAACGCCACACACAAGATGACGGGCAGCACCAGAAACCAGGCCTTTTGGTTGACGGGTTTGCTTGCTTCGCTCATGGCACCAGCTCCTCATTGACATAAAAGCAACTGTGTGGCCCCACCAACTGCAACCAGACCGTAGATCCGAGAGGCAGGTCGGGCGTCTGCTGGGACAGACGCGCCTTGACGATCTGGTCCTGGACTTTGGCCGTCAACATGAAGTGGGTTCCGATATCCTGCAGCTTGCTCACCACGGCGGGTACCGCACCCGATGCGTCTGGCGCGGTCAAAGCCACATATTCGGGACGAATTCCGAGCACCACCGGTCCCGCTTGCAGCTGCGCGGTGTCTGGAAGTTCCAGCAGTCGCCCAGCCACTTGCAAAGATGCACCCTGCACTTCAGCGGGCAAAAAATTCATGCCGGGCGAGCCAATGAAATGACCCACAAAAGTGTGCTGCGGACGCTCGAAAAGCGCGTCTGCCGCACCCACTTGCACCGCCCGTCCACGTGTCATGACAACCACCTGGTCGGCGAAGGTCAGCGCCTCCACCTGGTCGTGGGTGACGTAAATCAGCGTAAGTTTGAGCTCGTGGTGGATTTGCTTGAGCTTTCTGCGCAGTTGCCATTTGAGATGCGGATCGATCACGGTCAGCGGCTCGTCAAACAACACCGCCGACACGTCCGAGCGCACCAAACCCCGACCCAGCGAGATCTTCTGCTTGGCATCGGCGGCCAGTCCGGCTGCCCGCTGGTTCAACTGGGAACTCATGTCCAGCATTTCGGCAATCTCGCCGACCCGTTTGCGAATCTGGTCCGGCGGCATTTTGCGGTTGCGCAGCGGGAACGCAAGATTTTCGGCCACGGTCATGGTGTCGTAGATCACCGGGAACTGAAAGACTTGCGCGATATTGCGCTCTTGTGGGCTGCGGCGCGTAACGTCGGCGCCGTCAAAAAACACTTTTCCGTGCGACGGGGCGAGCAAGCCCGACATGATGTTGAGCATCGTGGTCTTGCCACAACCCGACGGACCCAGCAGCGCATAGGCCCCGCCATCTTCAAATGCCATTTTCAGCGGCAGCAGGGCGTAATCGCTGTCCTGGCGCGGTTCGGGCCGGTAGGCGTGTGCCAAATCGAGTTCTATGCGGGCCATGGCTCATTTCCTGAGGGTCGCGCGGGGGCTACGCGCAAGGCACCCGACGCATCGAAAAGGTAGATCTGCGCCGGACTGAAGTGCAGGGTGATCGGCGCCCCGAGATCAAAGTAGTGCACCCCTGTGAGCTGAGCCACCAAACCCCCAACCTCGGAGTGAATGTGCACAAAAGTGTCTGAACCGGATATTTCCGCCAGATCTACCGTGCCCGCAAGCGCAACGTCCCCGGCCTGGGCGCGCACCCGCAAGGCGCTCGCGCGCAAGCCCAAGGTTGCCGCAGCGGTGTCGGCGCCCCCCACCCTGGCAGCCAACTGCAAAGGTACTTCAGGGCCACCCCGCTGCGAGCGCAGGCGCACACCTTGCGGCGATGCATCGCACAACAGCAAGTTCATGGGCGGATCGCTGAAGGCCCGCGCCACCCGCAATGAGGCAGGGCGGTGAAAGACCTCGGCGGTCGGGCCATATTGCAGCAGCTCCCCGCGGTCCAGCACGGCGGTGTAGCCCCCGAGCAACAAGGCTTCTCCGGGTTCGGTGGTGGCGTACACCACGGTCGACTCGCCGGCGGCAAATAGCGCGGATAGCTCGTCGCGCAGTTCTTCGCGCAATTTGTAGTCCAGGTTGACCAGAGGCTCGTCGAGCAACATCAGTGGTGCCTTTTTGGCCAACGCCCGCGCCAGTGCGACACGCTGCTGCTGCCCCCCGGACAACTCGGCCGGCAAGCGCTCCAGAAACATGTCAATGTGCAAGCGCTGTGCGATTTCCAACACCCGCTGCTCGACATTGGCGGCTTTGCGCAGCAACAAGGGCGAAGCAATATTGCGCGCAACCGTCATGGATGGGTAATTGATGAACTGCTGGTACACCATGGAAACATCGCGTTTGCGCACCGGCACACCCGTCACATCTTGACCGTCCACCAGGACACGGCCTTGGCTGGGCACGTCCAGCCCTGCCATCAAGCGCATCAAACTGGTCTTTCCGGCCTGCGTCGCACCCAGCAAGACGGTGACCGCACCGCCTTGCAATGCAAGGTCCATGGGAAACAGCCAGGTCTGCGCCCCCACTTTCTTGCTGACGCCCGCCAAAACCATCTGCATTCCGCGCCCTTTCGGTCAATTACGCTAAAGACACCAATTCGTCTTCGTTACTTTGTATTGTGATTCCTTTTTTTTCGTTTAAAGCTATGGTTTTCCCTAGGTTGATTCGATTCGATTCGAATTAAAGTCAATAAAAGCCGATTTGCGACCTGACCATGAACTTCAACCCCCGCCAACTCAAACTGATCGATGTGGTCAAGGGCCGTGGCTCCATGACCGTAGAGCAGTTGGCTGACGAGCTGTCTGTCACGCTGCAGACCGTGCGGCGTGATGTACAGCGCATCTCAGAAGCCGGCACCTTGACCCGGTTTCATGGCGGCGTGCGGGTACCCAGCTCCACCACAGAGAACATCGCACATCCCCAGCGCCAAAACTTGCACGCGGAGGGAAAGTCCCGCATTGCGCGTGCATTGGCGCGTCAGGTACCCAACCACTGCTCACTCTTCATCAATATAGGGACCACAACCGAGGCCATCGCGGAGGCCCTGTTGCAGCACAAGGGCTTGCGCATCATCACCAACAACCTCAACGTGGCAACCGTTCTGTGCCGCAACCCTGACTTTGAAGTGATCGTGGTCGGCGGCGTGGTGCGCGCGCGGGACCGCGGCATTGTCGGCGAAGCCGCTGTCGACTTCATTCGTCAGTTCAAGGTCGATATTGCCCTGATCGGCATCTCTGGCATTGAATCCGACGGGTCTTTGCGCGACTACGATTTTCGGGAAGTGAAGGTGACCCAGACCGTGATTGCCCATGCCCGGGAAATTTGGCTCGCGGCAGATGTCAGCAAATTCAACCGACCAGCCATGGTCGAGGCCGCAAAGGTGGCCCAGATTGACCGCCTGTTTACCGACGCCGTGCCGCCCGACCCGTTTCCCGCCTTGCTGGCAGACGCTGATGTTCGATTGGATGTCTGCCTGAATTGAATTGCGCTAACCTTGCTTTTTTGGAACCAAAGACATGACCTACCTGCTAGCACTTGACCAGGGCACTTCCAGCTCGCGCTGCATTATTTTTGACTGTCTGGGCCGCGTCGTGGCACAGGCACAGCTTGAGCTCCCTCAAATTTACCCGCAGCCCGGCTGGGTAGAGCACGATGCGCAAGAAATTTGGCGCCTCCAGCTCGCCACCGCACGCCAGGCGCTGGAGCGCGCTGGCATCGCGGCCCACGAGGTGCGTTCGATTGGCATAACCAACCAGCGTGAAACCACCGTGGTATGGAACCGCAAGACCGGCATTCCCATTCACCATGCGATCGTGTGGCAAGACCGGCGCGCGGAGCCTACTTGCGTCGAACTGCGCGAGCGCGGCCTGGCATCGACCATTCGTGACAAGACCGGCTTGCTGGTGGACGCGTATTTTTCTGCCACCAAACTCAAATGGCTGCTCGACCATGTGCCGGGCGTACGGGCCCAGGCTGCCAATGGTGAACTGGCATTTGGCACCATCGACAGTTGGCTGATCTGGCAGCTCACCGAAGGAAGGGTGCATGCCACCGATGTCAGCAATGCGTCACGGACCATGCTGTTCAATGTGCACACCAACCAGTGGGACGCCGAGCTGATGGCCGCACTCGATATTCCGCCCAGCCTCATGCCCGAGGTCAAGCCGTCTTCGGCCCACTACGGAGAAACCAGCGCTTCTTTGCTGGGTCATGCCATTTCCATTGGTGGGGTCGCGGGCGACCAGCAAAGCGCGCTGTTTGGGCAAGCCTGTTTCCACTCCGGAATGGTGAAAAACACCTACGGCACCGGCTGTTTCATGCTGATGCACACCGGAGCCAGCTTTCAGACCTCGCACAATGGCCTGATCACCACCAGCGCCGCGCAAACCGGCACCTCTCCCGAATTTGCACTCGAAGGCAGCGTGTTTGTCGGCGGCGCAGTGGTGCAATGGCTGCGTGACGGCCTCAATGCCATCAAGGGCAGCAGCGAAGTGCAATCGCTGGCGCAAAGCGTGCCCGACTCCGGTGGGGTGATGGTGGTGCCTGCCTTTACGGGCCTGGGCGCACCCTACTGGAAGCCTGACGCACGCGGCAGCATTACCGGGCTGACCCGCGGCACCTCGATTGCCCATATTGCCCGTGCCGCCCTGGAGAGCATCGCGTTTCAAAGCGCCGCACTGCTGCTGGCCATGCGCCGCGATGCCGTCAGCAGTGGCGCAGCGGGGGTGTCCGAGTTGCGGGTCGACGGCGGTGCCTGTGTCAACGATTTGCTGATGCAGTTTCAGGCCGATTTATTGGGAATACCGGTGGTGCGTCCCATGGTGACGGAGACCACGGCGTTGGGTGCCGCCTACCTTGCGGGGCTGAGCTGCGGCATGTACCAGAGTACGACCGAATTGACCGAGCTGTGGACCGCCGAGCGGCGCTTTTTGCCGACCCTACCCACCGAACGTGCGGCGGAATTGATGGAACGTTGGGACCACGCGGTGCGACAGACCGTGCTTTAAGACAAACTAAGGGCCTGTCCATGAATAAGCTGTGCATTTGGCCGCCAGAGTTGGGATGCAATGCGAGGCGCAAAGCGTGCCGTGCAGCTCATCTGCACAAACGATTTGCAACGACGCAGTGCGCCCAAAGCTGACGAGCCAAATGTGCATGTTATTTATGGACAAGCCCTAACAGCCAACACCGTATTGGAACTCTCCTCATGAACGAACACATTGCCTTTATTGGCGGCGGCAATATGGCCACCGCCATCATCAGTGGACTGCTGCGCCAGGGTGTCGCGGCAACGCGCATTGACGTGGTGGAGCCGGTCCCGGAAGTCCAGCACAAACTCAGCGCGCAGTTTGGTATCCGGGCGCATGCCAAGGCCGGGGCAGCACTGGACCAGGCCACGCTGGTGGTGTGGGCGGTCAAACCCCAGCACTTCAAGGACGCCGCGCACCAGGTGCGGTTTCATGCACGTGGTGCACTGCACCTCAGTGTGGCGGCCGGCATACCCAGCGACAGCATTGCCCAATGGCTGGGCAATGAGCGCATCATTCGGGCCATGCCCAACACGCCGGCCCTGATCGGCAAGGGAATCGCCGGCCTGTATGCGCGCCCTGCCGTGACTGCGGCAGATCGCCAGGTGGCGCAGCAAGTCATCCAGACCACCGGCGACTTCATCTGGCTCAGCGCAGAGGAGCAACTCGATGCGGTGACGGCCATTTCGGGCTCTGGCCCCGCCTATGTGTTTTATTTCATGGAAGCCATGACGGCAGCGGGAAGCCTCATGGGTTTGCCACGTGACCAAGCCTATGAGCTGGCGGTGGCTACCTTCATAGGGGCCGGCGAGCTGGCCAGAGCGTCCGACGAGCCACCAGAAATACTGCGCCAGCGCGTCACCTCCAAGGGGGGCACCACCCACGCCGCTATCAGTTCCATGGACGACAGCGGAGTGAAAGAGCTATTTACCAAGGCACTGCTGGCGGCACAGACCCGCGCCCACGAGCTGGGTCGGGAGTTTGGTGCGTCGTGACCGCCGCCGCCAGTCAACATGGCCCGATGAACCCTGGTCGTGCTAGCTGAGGGTGCGATTCAAAGTGATGTGGCCATTCGGTTTTGCCCCCTCGCCCCAGCGGGGAGAGGGCTGGGATGAGGGGCTGCCACGGGTTCCAGATTTCTTTCAATCATGCAAAACATCCACCCCTCACCCTAACCCTCTCCCCGCTGGGGCGAGGGAATAAGAGTGCCACTCACTTTGAATCGCACCCGCTAGCTGACTGAGCCGAAATTTTCCTCGGGCTTCCGGGGAAAATACAGCGCAAAACACAGTTGATCGCCGACCACGGATGCCTGCAGGCTGCCGCCGACATCAGCCAAACCCTTGCGTGCCTGGTACAACCCCAAACCCAACCCGCCTGGCCGACCACTGGCAAAAGGCTCAAACAGGCGCTCGGGTGGCAGCGCCATGCCCCGGGCCGGCAACGGACAGCGCAGGGTCAACTGCGCTTTGCCAAGCGCGAGTTCTTCAGCCGTCGCAAGCTCGGCTTGCGCGGGCGCGGTCAGGCCTTCGCGCCAGTCTGCCGCCAACTT
>JAIPCE010000047.1 GCA_021738345.1 Rhodoferax sp.
GGTTGAGCAGCGTGGCCGCCACCCCGACGGCCACCCCGACACCCGCTGCCAGCGCCATTTTTTCCATCGGATTGGCGGGAGCGGACAGCGCGCTGTAAAAACTGCCAGCGTCCCAGAAGTCGGGCTCTGAGCAGCCCAGGCAGCCATGGCCCGATTCCACCGGCCACGAGGTGCCAGCGTTCCACTTGGTGGTGGCGCAAGAGTTGAAGGTGACCGGTCCCTTGCAGCCCAGCTCGAACAGGCACCAGCCATTGCGCGCACCTTCGTCGTCAAAGGTCTTGGCAAACTTGCCCTGGTCGTAAAACGGCCGGCGGTAGCAGCGGTCGTGGATAGTTTCACCGTAAAACGACTTGGGGCGGCCGTACTTATCGAGCTCCGGCAAGGTGCCAAAAGTCAAGAAGTGAGCCAAGACGCCGGTCATCACGACCGGAATCGGCGGGCAGCCAGGAATATTGACGATGGGTTTGTCCTTGATGATGTCACTGACCGACACTGCACCGGTCGGATTTGGATGGGCTTTGGGCAGACCACCAAAGGACGAGCACGACCCCATGGCGATGATAGCGGCCGCGCCTTTGGCCACTTGTTTCAGGGTGTCGAGGTTGCTGCGCCCGCCTATGCACGAGTAGGCACCGTTAAGCCCCAGGGGGATTGAGCCATCCACAATTAGCAGGTATTTGCCGGCGTTGTCTTGCATGGCCTTGTGCAAGGCTTCTTCGGCCTGGTGACCCGCAGCCGCCATCAGGGTCTCTTGGTAGTCGAGCGAGATGGACTCAAATATCAGACTCTCCAAGGTGGGCGAGTGTGAGCGGGTGATGGACTCGGTGCAACCAGTGCACTCCTGAAACGGCAGCCAGATGACCGAAGGTCGTCGTTTGGGTGAGGGCGTCGCAGCTAGCGCTTGTGCCATGGCTTGGCCGGCCAGTGGTGGCAAGGCCATCATCGACGCCAGCGTGGCGCAGTATTTGGAAAAATTTCGTCGGCTGATGCCTTGTCGTGCCAACGACTCCATCAATGGTCCTTGCATGATGCCTTGCTCCTTATCTCGTTATCTCGTTATCTAGCCGGGAAAATATCCACCCAACTTACCCACCCACCCGTCCTTGCGGTCCAGTCAATTCCTCTATCTGCCGCGTCAGACGTTCCAGCCCGCTTTGCATGTCGTCTTGGTGTGCCCGCGCCAGGTCGGGCACCGGCGTGATTTCTATAAAAGCGGACAGCACGCCGCCCGCCGGGTCGTGGTGTTGCACCCACCAGACACCCGGGCAGTTGGTTTCTTGTAGTGTGGATTCGCCGTCAGCACTGAGCGTGATGCGCACTTCGCCCTGACCGAGTTGCTGGCGCAGCCATTCCAGATCTGTGGCGTTGAGTGGCATGGCCAGCAGGTCGATGGTGGTGCTTTCGCCATGCTCCAGAAGTTTTTGCAGCGACGCGGCAATCTCGCCCATCAGCACTCTGGCATGGCCCGAAAGCCGTGCTGCCGGTGCGCTCTGGCGGTGGACGACCACCGGAATGTGTTCAAGCTTCATGCAGCCACTCCCGCACCAGAGTACGAACCGCTTGCGCCACAGCCGGCACTGCGGAGGCAACTTCGGGGCTGAGCTGCTCACCCCAGTCAATTGTCTTGGGCTCTATCGCCAGCATGGCGCGCTGCTTAGGCCAATGGCCTGACAAGATGGCAATGGCACGCAAATCGGTCAAGCCCACTTCGTGCACGCTGGACTTGCGGTTGCCCAGCAAAAACTCGTCCATCTGCTGGCCTTGCAGCAATTGCCAGGCACCCGCCGCCTGCCCAATTCGCGCGGCATCAACCACGATCAGTGCGTCGGCATCCTGAATCGGACCGGCCAGGGTAAAGGACAGCGTGCCGCCGTCCAGCACCTCTACTTGCTCCGGCAAGGGTGCCCCGGCCGCTAAAGCCTGCAGCACATGGACACCCACACCTTCGTCGGTGAGCAGCGTGTTGCCAATGCCAAGCAGCAGAATTTTCATCGGAAAGCCAATTCGAACATCTACTTAAGTCTGCGCTAATGTAGATTTTTGTCCAGCCCACTTATTGATGAAAATCAAACAATCCCATGGCATTGGGGCAAACGAGAGGCAAAAAATCGAATGTCCTTCTGCAACAATGACTGATCGTTCACACTCCGTGCGAAGTATGTGTTTAGCCATTCCCATGCAAATAACCAGCGTAAAAGGCTTGTGTGCCGAGTGCGCGGCACGCGGTGCTACCCGCAGCATTTCACTGTTTGCGCTGCGCGATGCCTTACCCGCCGTGGGTGACCACGTGATGGTCAGCATGGAGCAGGCGGTACGCCAGGTCAGCGCTGAAGAGGCCCGCCTGGCATGGGAAATATATGACCAGATCCTGGCGGAACTGGGACTCTCGTGACTGAGCACTCCACACACGCATCATAGGCGGCGGCCAGCGCCCTGGCAGAGGCGGTGTCGTGTGGCCCAAGTGCAGTCAACGCCTGCGCCAAACCGCCCTGCGGGTGAAAATTCCATTCGGTTGGGGCCAACACCTGGTAGTCCAGCACACGGCCAGACGCATCGAGTTTGAGCCAATGCAGCAACAGGCCCCGCGCCATTTCACACCAGGCAATCGCCTGGTGCTCACCCAGCGCCAAGGCACCACAGGACAACAGTGGCGTGCTGACCGGACTGGCAGCCGTTGCGCCCATCAGCGTGATCTCTAGCAGCTCGATCCAGCGCGCAGACAGCCGGGTCCAGGCGGTCTGCGCAGTGTGTGCGCCTGGGCCATGGCGCAAGCGTGCCCAAGGGCCGGTTTCAGCACACTGACCCTGCCAGGTTGGGTACTGGACCAACTGGGTATCGGTGACCATCGCGTGGGCCATTGAACGTAGATGGGCGGCCTGTTGCGCAGAGTCAGCGCTAAGCAGGTTGAGGCATCGTGTGGTCGGGATCAGGGTGTTTGCCTGCGGATACCAATGGTGCAAGCACTGTGCCGGATAAAAATCTGCTGAGCGGGACTGGCACCAGTCTGCAAATGCACCGGCTTCAACGTGCTGGGCCAGCCAATCACCCACTGGTTGTTGCAAGGGGCCTGCTTCGAGCCACAGCCGCATTTGCCGTAGCCCATACCATGCCTGATCTTCCGTCGGCTCTTGGTGGGGAGGCACCAGTGACAAGGGGCAAGCCTTCAACCAGCCCAGTTCGACCAGCGGATCAGCCAAGCCGGCTTGGCGTCGCGGCCAGTCCAGCGCCATGTTTCGCAAATGGTCACGCGCCGTTTCGAGCAACAGCACACTACTGGCCTCGGGTCGCAGCAAAGTGTTGTCAGGCAGCGTCGCCGCCTGCAGCGCCAGACCTGCCGTGTGCCGGTGGGCATGCGCGCACAGGCTGAACAATTGCCCCAGCATACGTTCCGCCGCCACGCCCTCGCGCCCTCTCAGCAGGCGTCCAAGTAAACCTGGGCTTAACACCGGACGGTGACCCGTGATGCTCGGTTGCGCTCCGGGGTGCAGCGCATAACTTCCAGTCAGGGCCTGTACGTCGCTCATGCCAGGAATGGGACTAGTCCGAAAACCGGCATTTCGTCGCGCTGGGCCAGATCAAACCGACAAGCCGCCAGAGCCAGAAGACCCAACTGCAAACTCACGGACAGACGCACACGGGTTGGCGCCAACATGCCACCCCACCGCGTCCCGCGCTGGGTAATCCTCTGGGTCGGCATGTGTTGCATAGGTAACTCCGGCACGAAGCAGGTCTGGCAATCGTTTGCGAGGCAGAATGCCAGCCAATCCGCAACAGCAAGCATGAGAGTTCGTTTGGTGGCCAGCCCGGAGGGACTCGAACCCCCTACCCCGAACTTAGAAGGTTCGTGCTCTATCCTGATGAGCTACGGGCTGACTGTGGGCTGATTTTAAACGCTTATTGTTTCGAGCGGCGTGAGATACTTTGCGTCCTTGCCAGGGACGGCGGCGGCACCTAAACTTCCTCCTTTCGAACGGATTGCCGTAATCTATGCCCATCACTGACCCCTTGCATCTTTCCAAAAAGGTCATGCCCAAGCCGCCAGCCGCGACGGTCAGGGTGGAGATGGTGGTCCGAAGTGCTGGCGTTTCACCCAGTACGGTGTCGCGCTTCCTCATCGGCACGGCCGTGGTAGCTTCAGAGAAAAGAAAGTCTGTCGATGCTGCGATTGCGGCGCTGGGATTTGTGCCTAACCCCATCGCGCGCGGTCTAGCGGGCGGGCGGTCTCTCAGTGCTGGAGTGGTGGCAGCACAGGAAGCCAGAACTGTCAAGGCTCAAGTAGTTCGTCATCAATCTGGACAACGGGCCAGAATGCAATGGACGGCGCAGTCAATTCCTTCTGCGTATGACAGGGTTTGCTGATATGACTAGGGAACCATGCGGGCGCGACCGTGGCCGAAGTGGTGGGAAACATTCGGCAGGTGACCGAGATCATGACAGAAATCAGCGCGGACAGCCCACAGCAGAGCGATGGCGTATCGCAGTTGGGCGAGACAGTGACCCTGATGGACAAGATGACCCAACAAAATGCAGAACTGGTAGAGGAAATGGCAGTTGCCGCCGGACGACTGAAAAACCAGGCTGATGCCCTTGTGCATTCCGCCTCGGTATTTAAACTGGACAAGCCCTAAAGCCAAGGAGCTTAGTCCTTCTTAGTCCTTCTTAGTGCTTTCCGGTGGAACCATAACCACCCTCCCCGCGCTGACTTGCTGCAAACTCCGAGACCAGATTGAATTGCGCCTGCACCACGGGCACTATCACCAGTTGGGCAATCCGTTCCAAAGGTTCAATCGTAAACGCAACGTCGCTTCGGTTCCAGGCGCTGACCATCAATTGGCCCTGGTAATCGCTGTCAATCAGCCCCACCAGGTTTCCCAACACAATGCCATGTTTGTGGCCCAGCCCTGAGCGCGGCAGAATCAGCGCCGCATAGGCAGGGTCCTGCAAGTACATGGCCATGCCGGTCGGTACCAGTTGCCAGGCATTGGGTGCCAAGGTGAGCGGCTCTGTGAGGCAAGCCCGCAGATCGAGGCCGGCACTGCCAGGGGTCGCATAGGCAGGAGGCGCGCTGTTCAGCCGTGGATCGAGAATCTTGACGTCAATTATCATGGTGAATACTTGGAAAGTTTCCTGTCAAAGTCTAGGGCATCCGCTTGCGCTGATTTGTAGTACGCCCCAGTTATGGGAAGCACTGCGCTCACGCCCTCTTGATCCGGTTCGCAATTTCGGTGACCAACTCGCGAGCCAGGGCCAGCTTGGTGTTGCGGGGCACTTCCCGTGCCCCCTGGGCATCGACAAGCAGCAAGGCATTGTCATCTTGCCCAAAAGTGGCCGGTCCAATGTTTCCTACCAGAAGCGGCACGCCCTTTTTGGCGCGCTTCGCGGTGGCAAGCTGCAACAAATCCTGGCTTTCGGCAGCGAAACCCACGCAGAACATATCCCCGCTGAGCGCACGGGGCATTTTTGCAATGGTGGCCAAAATATCGTCGTTTTCAACAAAACCAAGTTTCGGAGGACTACCCGATCCGTCTTTTTTGATCTTGTGCTCGGCCACTGTTGCAGGTCGCCAGTCGGCGACCGCCGCCGCAGCGATAAAAATGTCGGCCGCGGGAACAACGTTCAAACAGGCAGCCAGCATGTCTGACGCAGACTGCACATTCACCTGCAACACACCTCTGGGAGTGGGTTGAGCCACCGGCCCGGCCACCAGCGTGACGCTAGCACCCGCCTCTCGCGCCGCACGGGCTATCGCAAAACCCATCTTGCCACTCGACAGATTGGTGATTCCGCGCACCGGATCAATCGGTTCATAAGTAGGTCCAGCAGTGATCACGACTTGCTTTCCGGCCAGCGATTTGGGCTGAAAAAAAGCGACCACATCCTGCAACAGCTCGTGGGGCTCCAACATGCGACCGTCGCCGGTTTCGCCGCACGCCTGATCACCGACCCCGACCCCCAATATCGTGCAGGCATCTGCCGTCAGTTGCGCCACATTGCGCTGCGTCGCCGGATGGGCCCACATCTCCCGGTTCATTGCCGGCGCCAGCAGCAGGGGCACACGATCCAGCGGGCGCGCCAAGCACATCAAACTAAGCAAGTCGTCTGCACCACCGTGCACCAGTTTCGCCATGAAATCAGCACTACAGGGGGCAATCAACAGTGCATCGGCCTCGCGACTCAACTGGATATGGGCCATATTGTTGGCGGGCCGATCATCCCATTGCGACGCATAGACGGTGCGGTTGCTGAGCGCCTGCATGGTAACCGGCGTGATGAATTGCATCGCCGCCTGCGTCATCACCGCCTGCACTGTGGCACCCTCCTTGACCAGCAAGCGGCACAATTCGGCCGACTTGTAGCATGCAATGCCGCCCGTCAGCCCCAAAACAATATGTTTACCAGCAAGGTCTTTCATGGCTGGCAATGTAGCAGATGGGAGGGTCCTTAGCACAGGCCGCGGGCGCCGCACCTTTATAATCTCCATTTACCACCTCCCGAGCGCCAAGCTCTCCCTGAGATGACCAAATTTGTCTTCGTCACCGGCGGTGTGGTGTCTTCCCTGGGCAAGGGAATCGCCTCAGCGTCTCTCGCTGCGATTTTGGAATCGCGGGGCCTGACAGTCACCCTCATCAAGCTCGACCCCTACCTCAACGTCGATCCGGGCACCATGTCGCCCTTGCAACACGGAGAGGTTTTTGTGACCGACGACGGCGCAGAAACCGATTTGGATCTGGGCCACTACGAGCGCTTCATCGAGTCGCGTATGCGCAAGGCCAATAACTTCACAACCGGCCAGATTTACAAGAGCGTGCTCGACAAGGAACGCCGTGGCGACTATCTGGGCAAGACGGTGCAGGTTATTCCTCACGTGACCAATGAAATCCAGGAATTTGTGAAACGCGGTGCGCGCATGGGGGAACCCGACGCCGTCGATGTGGCGATTGTGGAAATCGGCGGCACGGTAGGCGACATCGAGTCCCTGCCCTTCCTTGAGGCGGTGCGCCAGATGAGTCTGAAACTTGGCCTCAATAACAGTGCCTTTGTGCACCTGAGCTACGTACCCTGGATTGCAGCAGCGGGCGAGCTCAAGACCAAACCGACCCAGCATACCGCCAAGCAATTGCGCGAAATCGGCATTCAGGCAGATGCCTTGATTTGCCGTGCCGATCGTCCGATTCCACAGGAAGAAAGGGCGAAAATCTCGCTTTTTTCGAATGTCCCCGAATGGGGAGTGATCAGTATGTGGGATGTGGACACCATCTACAAAGTGCCACGCATGCTGCATGAGCAGGGCCTGGACGGGCTGATTTGCGACAAATTGCGCCTCAACACCCCTCCGGCCAACCTCAAGCGCTGGGATGCCTTGGTCTACGAGACTGAGCATCCGCAGCGCGAAGTCCGTATCGCCATGGTCGGTAAGTACGTGGACCTCAGCGACAGCTACAAATCCCTGAACGAGGCCTTGCGCCACGCGGGCATGAAAAGCCATGCCAAGGTTAGCATTGACTACATCGACTCCGAGACCATTACCCCGGACAGCGTGGCGCAGCTCGCCAAATTTGATGCGGTGCTGGTGCCGGGCGGCTTTGGCAAACGCGGAATCGAAGGAAAAATTTGCGCCGCCCAGTTCGCGCGCGAAAATAAGGTGCCGTATCTGGGTATCTGCCTTGGGATGCAGGTCGCAACGATTGAAATTGCACGCCATCTGGCCGGCATGGCGAATGCCAACAGCACCGAATTTGATGCCACCACGCCCTACCCTGTCATTGCGTTGATTACCGAATGGAAGGACGCAGACGGCACCATCAAGCACCGAGACGAAAACTCTGACCTAGGTGGCACCATGCGACTCGGCGCGCAGAGTTCGGACGTCGCCAAGGGCACGCTTGCACATGCTATCTACGGCGATATTGTCACTGAGCGTCACCGCCATAGGTATGAAGCCAATGTCAATTTTCTGGAGCGCCTGCGTGCTGCCGGTCTGGTGATCTCGGCCTTGACACAGCGCGAAAAACTCACTGAAATGGTCGAACTGCCCCAGAGCGTACACCCCTGGTTCGTGGGCGTACAGTTCCACCCGGAGTTCAAGTCAACGCCCTGGAACGGGCATCCGCTATTCAATGCCTTCATCAAGGCTGCACTGACCCACCAGGCGGCCCAGACAAAGGATTTCGCATGAAATTGTGCGGATTTAATGTGGGACTGGAACATCCGATTTTCTTGATCGCGGGTCCGTGCGTCATAGAGTCTGAACAACTGCAAATGGACACTGCAGGTACTTTAAAGGAAATCACCGCGAGTCTGGGTATCGGGTTTATCTTTAAAAGCAGCTTCGACAAGGCCAACCGTTCCAGTGGTAGTACATTCCGGGGGCCAGGCATAGCCAAGGGTCTGGAAATATTGGCAAAAGTGAAGTACGAGCTGAATCTACCGATTTTGACCGACGTTCATTCTGAAGAACAGATCGCCCAGGTGGCCTCGGTGGTGGACGTCCTGCAGACGCCTGCCTTCTTATGTCGGCAAACCGACTTTATCCGAGCCGTTGCGCAGTCCGGTAAGCCAGTCAACATCAAAAAGGGACAGTTTTTGGCACCAGGTGACATGGTCAATGTGATAAATAAAGCGCGCGCAGCGGCGCGTGAAGCAGGCCTACCTGAAGACAACTTCTTGGCCTGTGAACGCGGCGCGAGTTTTGGTTACAACAACCTGGTCAGCGATATGCGCTCACTGGCCATCATGCGCAAGACGGGCGCGCCGGTGGTGTTTGACGCAACCCACTCGGTGCAGCTGCCGGGTGGCCAGGGTCATAGTTCGGGCGGGCAGCGCGAAATGGTTCCGGTGCTGGCGCGCGCAGCCGTCGCTGCGGGAGTGGCCGGCCTGTTCATGGAGACCCACCCGGATCCTTCAAGGGCACTCAGCGATGGGCCGAATGCGGTGCCGCTACACCACATGAAGGCTATGCTGGAAACCCTGTTGGCGCTGGATGCAGTAGTGAAAAAATCCGTTTTGCTGGAGGATCATTTTTCTTGAGTCCGAAACACACCACACCCCGCTGGGTTCCCGCCGTCGCGGGTATGACGAACCTCGTTCCTACCCTGGACCGGCTTAGACGCCTGCCGATGGGTTGCACGGAGAGAGAAATACATTGAGCCCAGCTTGTAGTTCCATTTTTTTACCTTAAAGAAAGCGAAATCATGAGTGCAATTGTTGACATTGTTGGCCGTGAGATTCTGGATTCACGCGGCAATCCTACGGTCGAGTGCGACGTCCTGCTGGAGTCAGGCACGATGGGTCGTGCGGCGGTGCCCTCGGGTGCCTCGACCGGCTCTCGTGAGGCCATTGAGCTGCGCGACGGGGACAAATCACGCTACCTAGGCAAGGGCGTCTTGAAGGCGGTGGAGCACATTAACACCGAAATTTCCGAAGCAGTACTGGGCCTGGACGCCTCCGAGCAAGCTTTTCTGGACAAGACCCTGATTGACCTGGACGGCACCGACAACAAGAGCCGGCTCGGTGCCAATGCCATGCTGGCGGTCTCGATGGCCGTCGCCCGGGCTGCTGCCGAAGAAGCTGGCCTGCCGCTGTACCGCTACTTTGGCGGCATGGGCCGCATGCAAATGCCGGTCCCCATGATGAATGTGGTCAACGGCGGCATGCACGCCAACAACAACCTCGATTTGCAAGAGCTGATGATCATCCCGGTCGGCGCACCGAGTTTTCGCGAAGCCTTGCGTTATGGCGCAGAGGTGTTCCATGCTCTCAAGAAGATCCTGCACGACAAGGGTATGAGCACAGCAGTGGGCGACGAAGGTGGCTTTGCGCCCAGCGTTCCGAGCCACGAGGCCGCTATTCAACTGATTCTGGAAGCCATTGACAAGGCCGGTTTTGTGGCGGGTGAACAAATCGCTTTGGGACTCGACTGCGCGGCCTCCGAGTTTTACAAGGATGGCAAGTATGTACTGTCGGGCGAGGGGCTGACGCTCGACTCGCAAGAATGGACCAACATCCTCGCGACCTGGGTTGACAAGTACCCCATCATCAGCATCGAAGATGGCATGGCCGAGGGTGACTGGGACGGTTGGAAGATACTGACCGATCGCCTGGGCAAGAAGGTTCAAATCGTCGGCGACGACCTGTTTGTCACCAATACCAAAATCCTCAAGGAAGGGATTGAAAAGGGCATCGCCAATTCGATTTTGATCAAAATCAACCAGATTGGCACCCTGACAGAAACCTTTGAAGCCATCGAGATGGCCAAACGCGCAGGCTACACGGCTGTTATCAGCCACCGCTCGGGCGAGACCGAGGACTCCACGATTGCAGATATCGCTGTCGGTACTAATGCCGGTCAGATTAAAACCGGATCACTCAGCCGCTCAGACCGCATGGCCAAGTACAACCAGCTTCTGCGAATTGAAGAAGACCTCGGCGAAGTAGCGAGCTATCCGGGTCGCGCAGCGTTCTACAATCTGAAGTGAAAGCACTGTATCGGTCGCTTTCGCAGGTACTTGCAGCACCTCCACGGCGCTGCAAGTACCCGCTTTAGCGTGGTGGAGTCCGGAAGTTGCGCCACCAGCTAGTGCCTGCCGCCTTGGTTGCGTTGCTGATCATTCTGCACGCACAGCTTTGGTTTGGTCGGGGCAGCCTGCCGAATGTCGCAAAACTCCAAAGCCAGGTCGACAAGCAAAAACAAAGCAACACATTGGCCAGCGTCGTCAATGAGCGTCTGACGGCCGAGATTCAGGACTTGCAAGATGGCCTTGAAATGGTGGAAGAACGGGCACGCAGTGAACTTGGAATGGTTAGAACCAATGAAATTTACGTTCAGGTCGCCCGTTAGGGGATGACCGGAATCTTCAATGCGCCAACGTTTCGACCGCGCCGCGTTGCGTTGGTGCAGTAAAAAGATGTGCGGCATCGATGGCATCAAATCGGTATTGCACGCCGCAAAATTCGCAGGCCACCTCCACATCTGCGCGCTGGGCCAAAATGCTTTGGACCTCATCGGCGCCTAGGCCCACAATCATTTTGCCAACGCGCTCCCGACTACAGTTGCACGAAAAATGGGGCGTCTGGCCGCCGGCCTGCACCGAAAAGCGCTTCATCGGCTCGTTCCAGAAAAGGCGTCTCAAAACGGTGTCGACATCCAGGTTTAGCAATTCTTCAGGCTGCAGACTACGTGTCAGCATGGCCAGTCGCTGGTAGGGCTCGTCGACTTCCTCAGCCGGATCAGCAAACTCTGCGTGTCCTGGTCTGACCAGCAGGTTCGCGCTGCCTTCCATAGGCAAACGCTGGATCAGCAAGCCAGCCGCCACAGTGGCATTTGCCGCCAGCACCAGCGTCGTGGCTAGCTGTTCACTTTGCTGCATGTAGTGTTCCAGCACCGCGTTAATGCGCTCGATTTTTTGGCCTTGCCCATCTGCCAGCGGCACTACGCCCTGGTAGGGTTGCTGGCCTGGCAATCTGGCGCGTGGATCCAGCGTGATGGCGCAACGGCCCTGGTTGGACTGATTGACCATCTGACTCAGACCGCTGTCAGGGACTATGGGCCCCAGGACGGTCGCGGTCGCCCTGAACCCCAAATCCGGATGCACTTCAACCACTGCCACTTTGACCGGTCCATCGCCATACATCTGCAACACCAGGGAGCCGTCAAATTTGATGCTCGATTGCATCAGGCACGCGGCGGCGGCCATCTCGCCCAACATATCGCGCACCGGGTCTGCATAGGCACCGGTCGTGGTATTGGCACTGCGCCGCCTCAATACTTCAACCCAAGCGTCGGTAAGCCGCACAATCGCACCACGCACCGGCAAGCCATCAAACAAAAACTTATGCAGTTCAGACACGCAAACTCCCATCCTTGACAAACTGAAAAAAATGCAAATTCCTCAAGCTAAGCGTTTCAAACCGTTGCTAAAACGCTGTGCGTTGTCGATATAGGTTTGAGCGCTCGTGGCAAGTCCCGTCTTTTGCTCCGGCGTGAGTTCGCGAACATTTTTGGCGGGGCTGCCAATGATCAAGACGCCATCGGGGAACTCCTTGCCCTCTGTGACGAGTGCGCCAGCCCCCACAATGCAATCCTTTCCGATCCGTGCACCATTCAAAATCACAGCACCAATACCGACAAGACTGCCGTCACCGATGGTGCAGCCATGCAACATTACCTGGTGGCCCACCGTTACGTTGTCACCAATCGTAAGGGGTTTGCCGATGTCCGCGTGCAAGACACTGGCATCTTGTATGTTCGAGCCCCTGCCAATGCGAATAACCTCGGTATCCCCACGAATCACTGCGCCAAACCAGACGCTGCTGTGCTCGCCCAATTCCACGTTTCCCACCACCTGAGCGTTATCAGCCACCCATGCCGTATCGGCCACACGCGGTGCCACACCGTCCAACTCATAAATTGCCATACCATTTCCTTGTGCTGCTTGATCACGTAGTCCGTTTCACCAAAATGCCCCTATGAAATCGCGTTTTTCCCAGCCATGCGCCGTTCTTCGTCATCGCAATCGCCAGGGCTACACGTCCTCTCGCCACGACTGGCTAAGAAATTCATCGATTGCATTGCGCCATCGTTTTGATGAAACGGAGAACTAGAATTGTAGGGATGGAATTACGACAAAGTGCATGGGATGCCTTTTGCATTTCGGACCCCACAGCTAAAGTGTCTGCGATCGATGCAATTTGGCTGGCGATGCCCGAGATTGCAGTCAATGGCAAGTCAATTTTTCCCGAGCGCCCTCCGGGTCGACCGGAACAGCCAATGCTGGTGCTCCCCAAGGAGGTTCCTCGACGATCCCCGTTCACACCGGAGGGGCATCTGGCCCTGATGCATTCAATTGCCCATATCGAATTCAATGCGATGCATTTGGCACTAGACGCAGTCTGGCGCTTCGCCGATTTGCCCGAATCCTACTATCTGGACTGGGTCAAGGTAGCACATGAAGAAGCCGGGCATTTCAAGCTGTTGGCGGCACACCTCGAAACGATCGGGGCGAAATATGGGGAGCTGCCTGCACATAACGGCCTGTGGACCTTGTGCGAGGCCACAAAAGATGACCTGTGTGCCCGCATGGCTCTGGTACCGTGCATACTGGAAGCACGCGGCTTAGATGCCACTCCACGCATACAAGAGAAGTTAAGCCATGTCCACACCCCGCAGGCGAAAGCCGCGATCGGCATTTTGCAGGTCATTCTGGATGAAGAAATTGGCCACGTCGCTATTGGCAACCATTGGTACCGATGGCTGTGCGCGCGAAATGGCCATAACCCCCAAGACTACGCGAAATCGATCGCCAAGAAATTCCGTGCTCCAAAACCAAAACCACCGTTCAATCTGGGAGCACGCCAGCGTGCCGGCTTCACCGACCAAGAGATTTTGGAACTGCTGCAAGCAACCTGACCGGCGACTAAAACCCGAATGCACTTTTTGGTGCAAAGACTCCGTGGCGCACAATGCGAATTTGATGGGAAAATAGTCGCAATCCAGTCCAAAGCTGTTATATTGCACTGCAACATTATCGAAAGTAGGTCATGCTTTACAAGCTTTACGAAACCCAGCGCTCACTCATGGAGCCTTTCTCTGATCTGGCTCAGGCGGCTGCCAAACTGTACGGCAACCCCTTGTCGCTTGCGGGTCAAAACCCGTTCGCCCAAAGAATTTCCGCTGGCTACGACTTGTTGCACCGACTCGGCAAGGACTACGAAAAACCAGAGTTTGGGCTGCGCAGCCTCGAGGTGGAAGGCGTGGAAGTGGCAATCCATGAAAGGGTTGAAATCAACAAGCCGTTTTGCGAGCTGCGACGCTTCAAGCGCTACAGCGACGATAGCAAGACTCTAGAGAAAACAAAGCACCAACCGGCCGTGCTAATCGTGGCCCCCCTGTCAGGACACTATGCCACCTTGCTGCGCGATACCGTCAAGGCGATGCTGGCAGACCATAAGGTCTACATCACCGATTGGAAAAACGCGCGCCTGGTGCCCCTGTCAGAGGGAGAGTTTCACCTTGACGACTACGTAAACTATGTGCAGGAGTTTATTCGACATGTGCAGGGAATCTATGGCAACTGCCATGTCATGAGTGTCTGCCAGCCTACGGTGCCGGTTCTCGCGGCAGTGTCCCTGATGGCCAGCCGGGGTGAAAAAACACCGCTAAGCATGACCATGATGGGCGGCCCGATTGATGCGCGCAAATCACCGACTGCTGTGAACAACTTGGCCATGAACAAAAGCCACAGCTGGTTTGAAAATAATGTTATTTACCGCGTGCCGACCAGCTTTCCAGGCGCCGGGCGGCGTGTCTATCCGGGGTTTTTGCAGCACACTGGCTTTGTTGCAATGAACCCTAGCAACCATGCACGCAGCCACTACGATTACTTCAAGGACCTGATCAAGGGCGACGATGCCAGCACCGAAGCGCACCGCAAGTTTTACGATGAGTACAACGCGGTACTGGACATGGATGCAGATTACTACCTCGAAACCATTCGGGTCGTGTTTCAGGATTTCAGCCTGGTCAATGGCACCTGGGACGTAAAAAACCAGCAAGGCAAAAGCGAGCGGGTTCGCCCACAAGATATTCGAACCACCGCGCTGATGTCGGTTGAAGGCGAGTTGGACGACATTTCCGGCTCCGGGCAGACCAAGGCGGTGCATGACATTTGCAGTGGGGTGCCGGAAGACCAGCAAACCCATTTCGAAGTCGAGGGCGCTGGCCATTACGGCATCTTCTCGGGCCGGCGTTGGCGCGAGCATGTGTATCCGCGTGTCAAAGCCTTTATTTTGTCCAAGCATCCGAATGCCCAAAGCCCCGTCGAGGTGCCTGTCGCGAGTGCGGTGTCTGCGGTGGCACCTGCAGAACCGCAAGTCGAACCCCCTGTGCAAACGCAACTGGAGTCAGTGGGCCCCGCCATCGCCACCCCGGACGCGGCAGCTGAGGTGTCGCCAAAAAAACGGGGAACAAAGCGCAGCAATAGCGCGGAGTGACATGCCCGGCACCTGGGCCTGGTGCGCTCAAGGCCCGCATTTTAGAAGCGCTGCCCCAAACCCAGTGCACCCGCTGCGGTTACGTCGACTGTGAGGCCTACGCCAGCGCCCTTGCCGTTGGCGAGGCAGACCTGAATCAGTGCCCACCCGGCGGCGAAGAAGGTATTCTGCGCCTGTCCCAAGTGACGGGCTTACCCATCAAAATGCTGGGTGCAGAATTTGGCGCAGAGGCACCCCGCGCGGTCGCGTATATCGATGAGAACTGGTGCATTGGTTGCACACTATGCATAGATGCCTGTCCGACCGATGCCATTATTGGCAGCAATAAGCGAATGCATACGGTTGCTGAAACCTTCTGCACAGGATGCGAACTGTGCCTGCCGGTGTGTCCGATTGACTGCATTCATCTGGAAAACGCAAGCGGCACGGCGACCGGATGGTCGGCATGGTCACACGCACAAGCCAACTTGGCGCAGCAACGCTACCAGAGCGCCCGGCAGCGCAGAGAGCGCGAGAAACAAGAGAAACAGCTAAGACTGGAAAAAAAGGCAGTTGTCAAGCTCAGCGACCTTGCTGCGCATTCCCAGCACACTGACCCCGCAATTCTGGACAATAAACGTGCGGTCATTGAAGCTGCGTTGGCGCGTGCCCGCGCCAAACGGCAGGCCCAAACCTCAACCTAAAGCGTCGTTGACCTGCTCGTGAAATTCGGCAAGGCTTACTGCATTGCCAATTTCCCGGGGCATGGCATCGCGCACCGAGAATACGCCCAATATTTTTGCGTGCGGACCCACAATCGGCAAATGTCTAAAGCCGCGCTCTATCATGATCAGCACGGCGTCCGAAACCAAAGTCTCGGGAGCCACGCAATAGGGGTTGCGCGTCATGATGTCGGAGACCGTGGTCTTCTCGGGATTGAGCGCTTTCGCCAGCACACGTGTCATCAGGTCACGCTCGGTGACGATGCCCAGCAGCGCACCGGGGGTGTCAACAATCAGCACACTGCCACAATTGGCACGTGTCATGACGCAAGCTGCGTCCCAGACACTGGCTTGTGGACCCAAACTCACCACATGCCTTTGGGACATCGATTGAAAAACTGTGCGTTCGGACATGGTTGTCACCTCATAAAATTTTAAGATTAGTGTGCGCGAAGGACATTCGATCCTGACACTTCAACGCAATGATGCATTGATTTTTTCCAAGGCCTTATTGCCAGGGCACAGTTGCGTCGAGGTCAGTGTATTGAGCGGCCTGACGGTGGTATTCAAGGCCATGTGAAGATCGGTTGCGAGCGGATCCACGTACAGCAAACCCGTTACCACCTCGCCGCGTGACTGATGCTCCTGCATGTAGTTCATCGCGGCATAGCGGTTCGTGGGGTCGTAGTCGGGGTGGAGCTTGCGCAAGCGCAACATCGAGCCGTCATGCTGTTGTACCTCCACTACCTCGCCGGGAGCGTATTCGGTGGTGATCTCGCTGCGCGGGGTAATGAAGTCAATTCTGCTGACCGCATCGTTGTGCTGGCGCACATAGTCGTAACTCTTGGTACTGCCACTGTGGTTGTTGAAGGTCACACAAGGGCTGATCACATCGATAAACGCGGCACCGCCGTGCGCCATGGCCCCCTTGATCAAGGGGACCAACTGGGCCTTATCCCCAGAGAAGCTGCGTGCCACATAAGTCGCGCCCAATTGCAGTGCCAGCGCCACCAGATCAACCGGGCTGTCGCTGTTGACCACACCCTTCTTGCTCTTGGAACCTCGGTCGGCGGTGGCAGAGAACTGGCCTTTGGTGAGTCCGTACACCCCATTGTTTTCCACAATATAGGCCATGCGCACCCCCCGACGCATGGCATTGGCAAACTGGCCAAGACCAATTGACGCGGAATCTCCATCACCAGATACGCCAAGGTACATCAGGTCACGATTGGCCAGATTGGCACCTGTGAGCACCGACGGCATACGCCCGTGCACGGTGTTAAACCCGTGCGACGCACCCAGAAAGTAGTCCGGAGTTTTAGAGCTGCATCCGATGCCAGACAATTTTGCGACGCGGTGGGGCTCAATATCAAGCTCCCAACACGCCTGGATTACCGAAGCGGAGATGGAATCGTGACCACAACCTGCACACAAGGTGGATATGCGGCCTTCGTAATCTCTGCGGGTATAGCCCACCTTGTTCTTGGTGAGCGTGGGGTGATGCAGATGTGGTTTTGCGATGTAGGTCATGCATGCTCCTTGTTGCCGACCGTACGGGCGGCGATTTCCACATTTTTGCGAATCGCGCCGCCAATGAATCGGGCGGTGATTGGAGTTCCGTCGTAGTGCAAAACACGCACCAGCCGCGCTGGGTCGACATCGAGCTCATTGATGAGCATGGACCGCATCTGTCCATCCCGATTTTGTTCTACAACGAATACTTTGTCATGCTCTGCGATGAACTTGTCGACCGAGGCCGGGAACGGAAATGCCTGCAAACGTAAGGCAACCACGTGCAAACCGTCCGCTTCCAGCACGTCGAGGGCCTCGCGCATGGCCGGGCTGGTAGACCCAAAATAGATGACCCCAAACGGTGTCTTTTCTGTCGCTTGTCGCAGAATAGGCTGAGGTACCAGGTCGGCCGCAGTTTTGAACTTGCGAATCAATCGCTCCATGTTGTAAATATAGTCCGGCCCGCGCTCGGAGTACTGGGCGTATGGATTGCGGGTAGTACCACGGGTAAAAAACGCACCTTTGGACGGGTGGGTTCCCGGCAGTGTGCGCCATGGAATACCGTCGCCATCGACATCCTTGTAGCGGCCAAAGTCTTTGCCCGACTCCAGCTCTTCGGCCGTCATGACCTTGCCGATGTCGTAAGGCCGGGCATCGTCCCAAACAAAGGGCTTGCAGAGCCGCTGGTTCATGCCGATATCCAGGTCGGTCATCACAAAGATCGGCGTTTGCAGGCGATCGGCCAGATCAAGCGCCGCAGCAGAGTGAGTAAAGCACTCGTGGGGATCTTGTGGTAGCAAAAGCACGTGCTTGGTATCGCCATGGGACGCATAGGCACAAGACACCAAGTCAGCCTGTTGCGTGCGTGTGGGCATGCCGGTTGACGGCCCGCCGCGCTGCACATTAATGATTGTGACCGGGATTTCGGCAAAGTACGCCAAGCCGATAAACTCGGTCATCAAGGACACACCTGGTCCAGAGGTCGCAGTAAACGAGCGCGCACCATTCCAGCCCGCTCCCACGACCATGCCGATAGAGGCCAATTCGTCCTCGGCCTGCACAATCGCGTAGTTGTGTTGTCCAGTGGTCGGGTCTATACGGTACTTGTCGCAGTATTTCTGAAATGCTTCAGGAATGGAAGAGGACGGCGTAATGGGGTACCAGGCAGCAACGGTTGCTCCACCGTAGACGCATCCCAGCGCAGCAGCGCTGTTGCCATCGGTAAAAATCTGATCGCCCACTTTATCGGAGCGACGCACCTGCAAGCCCAGCGGATAGGCAATGTGCTGCTTGATGTAGTCGCGACCCAGATGCAAGGCTCGGACGTTCGAGTCGAGCAAACGCTCTTTGCCCTTGTATTGCTCTTCGAAGAGCTTCTCGAATACTTCGGCATCCACGCCTAGCAGCACAGACAGCGCGCCCACGTAAATGATGTTTTTGAACAACTGGCGTTGCCGAGGATCGGTGTAAGCGGAGTTGGTGATCTCGGTCAGTGGCACCGCAATGGTGTGGACATCATCCCGAAACTTATTCGGCGGCATCGGACGTGTGCTGTCGTAGAACAGGTATCCGCCGGGCTCGATCTCAGCAATGTCCGCATCCCACGTTTGCGGATTCATTGCGACCATCATGTCGACACCACCCCGGCGGCCGTGGTAGCCTTTTTCGCACACCCTGGCTTCGTACCAAGTGGGCATGCCCTGAATATTGCTCGGGAAGATATTGCGCGGGCTCACCGGAACTCCCATGCGCATCACCGCCTTGGCAAACAGCTCGTTGGCAGACGCCGAACCCGATCCGTTGACATTGGCAAACTTGATGACGAAATCGTTAATGGCCTCTAAGCGCTTCATGCTGCCTCCTTCTGTGCGATCTGACTGCCGCGACAACCTGGTCCGGCTTGGGTCGTGTTGAGCAGAAACTTCTGCATATCCCAGGCACCGGTAGGGCAGCGCTCGGCGCACAAGCCGCAGTGCAGGCACACGTCTTCGTCTTTGACCATGACGCGTCCGGTCTTTAGCTCTCCTGACACATAGAGGTCTTGGGAGGTGTTGGTGGCAGGTGCCTTGAGTCGGCCACGCAGGTCAGCTTCCTCGCCGTTCAGCGTGAAGGTAATGCAGTCCATCGGGCAAATGTCTACGCAGGCATCGCATTCAATGCAGGTATCGCGGTTGAACACGGTTTGCACATCGCAATTCAGACAGCGGCTGGCTTCCTTGAACGCGGTAGCGGCATCGAAACCCAGTTCCACTTCTACCCGGATGCTTGCGAGAGCCGTTTCCGCCTTGGCCCATGGCACCTTGAAGCGGGTGTCGTTCGACACATCGTTGCTATAGCTCCACTCGTGGATGCCCATCTTTTGCGACATGAGCTTGGTCAGGGGCGCTGGGCGGATCTCGACGGACTCCTTGTGGAGGAAGCGGTCAATCGACACCGCAGCTTCATGGCCTTGCGCCACCGCCGTGATGATGTTTTTGGGGCCATAAGCAGCGTCGCCGCCAAAAAATATGCTTGGAACGGTCGATTGGAAGGTGTGCTCGGTCAAAACCGGCAAGCCCCAGCGGTCGAACTCAATCCCGCAGTCTTTCTCGATCCACGGAAACGCGTTTTCCTGCCCCACGGCAACCAATACTTCATCGCACTCGAAAAACACATCGGGTTCACCCGTTGGAATCAGGCTACGGCGACCCTTTGCATCGTATTCGGCACGCACAATCTCGAAGGTCATCCCCAACAACTTGCCGTTGTCGTGCTGAACACTCTTCGGAACATGGTAGTTGATGATGGGAATACTCTCGTGGATGGCGTCCTCGCGTTCCCAGGGTGATGCCTTCATCTCTTCGTAGCCACTACGCACAATTACCTTGACGTCGCGGCCACCCAGGCGCCGGGCCGAGCGGCAGCAGTCCATCGCGGTGTTGCCACCTCCCAGAACAATGACACGCGGAGCAACGCTCGTGATATGTCCAAACGATACGGAGGCCAGCCAGTCAATACCAATGTGAATATGGGCGGCGGCTTCCTTGCGACCGGGCACGTCGAGCTCGCGCCCACGCGGTGCCCCACTTCCCACAAAGATCGCATCGTAGCCCTGAGTCATCAAATCCTTGAGTGAATCAACGCGTTGGCCGCTCTTGAACTCGACACCCATGTCAAGAATGTAGCCAGTTTCTTCGTCAATCACGGACTCTGGCAGGCGGAACCGCGGAATTTGCGAGCGCATGAAACCACCAGCTTTGGCTTCGCCATCAAATACGGTCAGCGCGTAGCCCAAGGGGGCCAAATCACGGGCCACGGTCAAAGAAGCCGGACCCGCCCCCACACAGGCAATGCGCTTGCCATTGGGCGCTGCGATTGTGGGCATTCTGGCCTTGACGTCGTCCTTGTGATCAGCAGCGACCCGCTTCAGACGACAGATTGCAATGGCCTCTGGTTTTTCTCCGTTGTTTTCTTCTACCCGACCTCGCCTACAGGCGGGTTCACAAGGTCGGTCGCACGTTCGCCCCAAAACACCGGGAAAAACGTTCGAGACCCAGTTGATCATGTAGGCGTCGCTGTAGCGACCCTGCCCAATCAATCGGATGTATTCAGGTACGGGGGTATGCGCTGGGCAGGCCCACTGACAATCAACGACTTTATGGAAATAAGCCGGTTGCGAGATGTTGGTTACTTGCAAGTCTGTCTCCTTGACCTGCGTTGGCACAAAAACTGCACTGCAGGAACGTCGGAGTTTATAGCCTCTGAAGGGCAGGTTTTTGCCTGTCCAAGTTCACTTCAGCGTTTTATGATCCACATCAAATGTTTGGGTACGCACTCAATTGGGTAAAAGCGTGCACCACTTCGGGTGGCGCTTGCACCAATTCGATCAGCACACCCTCCCCTGCAATCGGAAACTCGTCATTCGACTTGGGGTGCAAAAAGCAGATATCGAACCCTGCTGCGCCTTTGCGAATGCCACCGGGTGCGAAGCGAACGCCGTGACTCGACAGCCAGTCGACTGCGGTGGGCAAGTCGTCTATCCATAGCCCCACATGGTTCAGAGGGGTGGTATGAACCGCTGGCTTTTTGTCCGGGTCGATGGGTTGCATCAGGTCAACTTCCACTTTGAACGGGCCACTGCCGATGGCGCAAATGTCCTCATCCACATTCTCTTTTTCACTTAGGAAACTGCCAGTAACTTCAAGCCCCAGCATGTCGACCCACAACTTTTGCAGCCGCTTTTTGTCTGGTCCGCCAATCGCGATTTGCTGGATACCCAGCACTTTGAACGGTCTATTCATGGTGCCCACCCTTAGACGAATTCGACGATGGGCTGGTCGACAACGAGGCTTTCACCCTTGCTGGCCAATACTTTGCCCACCACGCCATCTGTCACCGCAAACAGGACGTTTTCCATCTTCATGGCCTCAATGACCGCGACGCGCTCACCGGCCTGAACTTTTTGACCTGGTACTACAGTCACATCCGCCAGTAAGCCCGGCATGGGCGACAGAACATAGCGGCTCATATCAGGTGGTGCCTTGTAGGGCATGAGTGCGTGCAACTCTGCTGCGCGCGGCAACAGCACCAGAAAATCAACTTGCGTACCGTTATGAATCACTCGGATGGCCAAATGATTTTTGCCCACTCCACGCTCCACCTGGGCGGTGAAAGGGATGTCGTTGCAGGTTCCCTGAACACGAATTTGGCCCAATTTGGCCTGGCTGCATATTTTGTAGTGGTTTAAACCCACCGCAATCGAGCTGGAACCTGTTTTGTCGTCAAACTCGCTGACCTGCACTGGATACGAGACCCCATTGCCCTGCGCACCGATGGTAATCACGACATATTTGGAACTGATGCGCAGCTCATGCCCTTCGAGCTGGCCACTGATGGCAGATGCCCGGTGCAAGTAACGGCGGTTGACGAAAGCCGCGAGCGCCGCCAAAAATTCGGTGTTGTCATGCGGCACATCTTCGGCGCGAAAGCCTTTGGCGTAATTCTCAGCAATAAACCCGGTATTGAAATCGCCCGCCACAAACTTGGGGTGCGCCAATAAGGCCGCTTGGAACGGGATGTTGCTCGATACACCGCGAATCACAAAACCGTTGAGTGCCTCGCGCATCTTGGCAATGGCCTCGCTGCGGTCTTTGCCGTGGACGATGAGTTTCGCGATCATGGAATCGTAGTACATGGGAATTTCACCCCCGTCTTGCACCCCGGTGTCCACCCGCACCCCGTGCCACTGCGACACATCCGATGCAAACATGGTCTCTGTGGGCGGCTGGAATCGCACCAGACGCCCGGTGCTAGGCAAGAAATTCCGGAACGGATCTTCCGCGTTGATGCGACATTCGATTGCCCACCCCTCCCGTTTGACATCGGCCTGGGTGATTGGCAATTTTTCTCCGGCTGCCACCCGTATCATGAGCTCGACCAGATCCAGTCCGGTAATGCACTCGGTCACGGGGTGCTCCACCTGCAGTCGGGTGTTCATCTCCAGAAAGTAAAAACTCTGGTCCTTGCCCACCACAAATTCCACGGTGCCGGCACTTTGGTACTTCACCGCCTTGGCCAACGCCACCGCCTGCTCGCCCATTGCTTTGCGGGTGGCATCGCTGATGAAGGGGCTCGGCGCCTCTTCAATGACCTTCTGGTGCCGGCGCTGGATGGAGCATTCACGTTCGTTCAGGTACACAACGTTGCCAAAGCTGTCGCCGATGAGCTGAATTTCAATGTGGCGGGGTTCTTCAACAAATTTTTCAACGAACACACGGTCATCGCCAAAACTGTTACGGGCTTCGTTGGTGCAACTGCTAAAGCCTTCAAAGGCTTCTTTGTCGTTATAGGCAACGCGCAGGCCCTTGCCACCGCCGCCCGCGCTGGCTTTAATCATGACCGGATAACCAATGCCCTTGGCAATTTCGACGGCTTTCTCTGGCGACTCAATGGCACTGTTGACACCCGGAATGCAGTTCACACCGGCCGCCCCCGCCAGCTTTTTGGACTCGATCTTGTCGCCCATCGCGGCCATGGAATAGTGTTTCGGGCCGATAAAGACAATGCCCTCTTCTTCGACGCGCTTGGCAAACTCGGCGTTTTCGCTCAAAAACCCGTAGCCGGGGTGCAAGGCTTGAGCACCGGTTTGCTTGCAGGCCGCGATAATTTTTTCGCCCACCAGGTAGCTTTCGCGGCTGGGAGGCGCACCGATGTGGACCGCCTCATCTGCCAGCATCATAAAGCGGGCATCTTTGTCTGCATCCGAATAGACTGCCACCGTTTTGATGCCCATTTTTTTGGCAGTTGCAATCACGCGACAGGCAATTTCGCCCCGGTTGGCGATCAGAATTTTGGTAAACATGGTGACTCCAATTCAACTTTCTAGTTAGGTTTCCGTAACGCGATGCCCCAGCCAGGGACACCGCAGGACCCCCTTGCTGGGCTGCTGGTGTCGCCCCCAGCAAGGGGAAAAGCGGCCACTTGCGTCAGCGGCTTTGCAAGCCGCTGACGGGGCGGTGGGCAAGCCGGGGTGTGCTGCATCAAAGCGGAATGTTGCCGTGCTTGCGCCATGGATTCTCGATTTTCTTGTCACGCAACATGACCAGTGAACGGCAGATACGCTTACGGGTCTCGTGGGGTTGAATCACATCGTCAATAAAGCCGCGTGCACCTGCTACAAAGGGGTTAGCGAAACGGCCTTTGTACTCGGCCTCTTTGGCGGCAAGCTTTTCAGGATTGCCCTTGTCCTCACGGAAAATAATTTCCACCGCACCCTTGGCGCCCATGACCGCGATCTCGGCGTTGGGCCAGGCAAAGTTGACATCGCCACGCAGATGCTTGGAGGACATCACATCGTAGGCTCCGCCATAGGCCTTGCGGGTTATCACCGTGATCTTGGGAACGGTGCACTCCGCGAAAGCATACAAGAGCTTGGCACCATGCTTGATGATGCCGCCGTACTCCTGCGCGGTGCCTGGCATAAATCCTGGAACATCGACAAAAGTGAGCACTGGAATGTTGAAGGCATCACAAAAACGCACAAAACGCGCCGCCTTGACCGAACTCTTGATGTCCAGGCAGCCGGCCAGGACGAGCGGTTGATTCGCCACAATACCTACGGTCTGGCCTTCCATGCGGCCAAAGCCGATCAACATGTTTTTTGCATACTCGGGCTGCAACTCAAAGAAGTCGCCGTCGTCGACCGTTTTGGTAATGAGTTCCTTCATGTCGTAGGGCTTGTTGGGATTGTCCGGCACCAGGGTATCAAGGCTTTTGTCCTGTCGGTCGGCCGGGTCACCACTCTTGCGCACCGGGGCTTTTTCCCGGTTGTTCAGTGGCAGGTAGTTATAGAGGCGCCGCAACAGCAGCAGGGCATCCACGTCGTTCTCAAAGGCCAGATCGGCAACCCCGCTTTTGGTCGAGTGGCTGACCGCCCCGCCCAGCTCTTCGGCAGTCACTTCCTCGTGGGTCACGGTTTTCACCACTTCAGGGCCAGTCACGAACATGTAAGAACTGTCTTTGACCATGAAAATGAAGTCGGTCATGGCGGGCGAATAGACCGCACCCCCGGCACACGGCCCCATGATCAGGCTGATCTGGGGAATGACACCGCTGGCCATGACGTTGCGTTGAAACACATCGGCATAGCCCCCCAGAGAAGCGACACCTTCCTGAATGCGTGCACCGCCGGAAT